>NZ_KE992171.1:263738-264863 GCF_000466425.1 Capnocytophaga sp. oral taxon 863 str. F0517 | reverse complement strand
AATCTCCAAAAGGACCTTGTGCAAAGGCATTGGTTGTAAGGAGTAGGAATAAAATAAGTAAGTGTTTCATATCCAATAGATAATTGATAACAAGCTATTTATCAAGTTGTTTGTTGCTTTCCATACTTATATAAGTATCGTTTGAAGGTTTCTTGATAGATTTCAGATGTACTCTCTACCCAATTTGAAACGCTAATAGTAAATGTTGGCAATCCAGCTTCTTTTTTAAAGTGGTCGAATTCGACCACTTTAAAATTAGGGTTATAAAGTATTTCCCAAGTACCTAAAAATTCTAATGTACTTCTATTTCTTATCCAGTTCTTTATTATATCAGCAGCTCTTGCTTCATCATTTTTACCTTTAGCCATATCTGTTAATGAAATATAATCCTGATTGTCTATTGTAGCTAAAGATATTTCAACATCTTGTACTTTAAGTTTATTATTTGTTGGTGTCATATATTTGGTAATTTTTAGTTACATCATTAAAGAGGTTCTCCGATGATACGGGTTTTATACTCACCTTTTACTATTTGCCAGCATACTTCGTAAGCAAGATACCCATCGCCATTGTGTGCAATGATATAAAGTACATCATCTTCCCTATCATAATACGCAAAATTGTTAGTGTCCCAAATGCCAATCTCATACAAATCATCATAGGCACTTTTAGGGATAGGTACGTCTTTACCATTGATAGTTACAGTGATACTCTTGTAATGATCTTTAGGTAGGAACTCATCATTGTCTAGTCCATATATTTTCTTTCCGTCAATGATAAGCTCATTATACTCTTTATGTCTTTTCTTGGTAATCTTGTGTTTGGTTTTATCAAATGGCTGTTTGGTAAGGGTTACACTAATGCCTTTACCTGCAATAGTAATACTATTGCCTTGCTCTTTACCTTTGCCAATCGAGGGAAATTCGCTTATCATCTTTAGGCGACTTTTATGTACATACCCTTTATCTACATACAACCAATTAAAAAATATCTCTTCACCAGTTTCATCTTGTATAGTATCAAATAAAGTATATACAAGTGTATTGTTCGGCAAAGTGCCTACAATTTTGCTTTTTACGTTTCCTTTAGCACGAATGTTTACATAGCCGTCTTTGTCTTTTACTA
>NZ_KE992171.1:114687-263638 GCF_000466425.1 Capnocytophaga sp. oral taxon 863 str. F0517 | reverse complement strand
ATGTACATACCCTTTATCTACAGCAATCCAATTAGGGGGAGTAGGTTCATCTTCCCAAAAATAAACATTCACAAGAGTATTTGCAGGTAGCGTGCCTACGATTTGGCTTTTTACGTTTCCTTTAGCGCGAATGTTTACATAGCCGTCTTTGTCTTTTACTACGGCATAATCTCCAAAAGGACCTTGTGCAAAGGCGTTGGTCGTAAGGAGGAAGAATAAAATAAGTAAGTGTTTCATAAAATTTCTAATTATTCTCTACAATACAAAAATCTACTCTATCACCTGATACGTTCTATGCCAATGGTAGGTGATTTCCCAAAAAGGAGTATTGTGGTTATCGGTAATAAAGTCTATTAAATTCATATCACTAACTTTTTAAAATCTCCCGTAAAGTATTAAAAACTTTCAAAGAGAAATCATTTTCATAAATGGCTTCTGGAAGCACTAAGTAGTAATAATATACCTTTGAAAAAATACAATAAAAATCATTGTAAAAACTATCATAAGGCTCCTGCTCAAACTCAAAGTATTTTGCCCCACAGTTTAGATTAGTTTCCTTTAGTTCCAAACAAAAACAACCTTCTCCATTGATAAGAGTGTTATAACCTTTCTCATCGTGTAGAGTAAGCATCTTTTTATTCTTCCAAAAGAAATAACCTCTGTGGTCATATTCTTCTTGATTGAAATATTCCCATTGATATCCTATACTCTTAGCAAAATCCAACATTTTTTGTACGACTATCTCTATTGGTTTGTCCGAATAAAAGGGGTAAAACGCTCCTGTAAATTCCATAAAACTACCATTTTAAAAATTTATTGAGTTATATTTTATCTGTTATAATTGTTTAAATATTAGTCCGTCATCATTTCTTTTGTGTCCTTTTTCAAATACAACTACTTCAAAACCTAATTTTTCATAGAAATATTTAAGATGAGAAGGGTCTCCGTCTTTAAAATCTATTGATGATAAATATCCTACTATTGCAGAATATCCCATTTGCTTTGCTAATTTTTCAAAGACTTCAAATGTAGTTGTTGCATATCCCTTATTTTTGATTATAGATTGAAAATCAACAATTTGTAGATATCCCGCTTTTTGTTGATTATAAATATTTCTCCTTTCCCAATCATAATTAGGAAAAAATTCTTTATACTTATTGTGTGATTTTAAAGGAGAAGTATTTAAAGTTACTACTTTTAAAGGAAATTCCTGCTTATATTGTAATATACTTCCAATAATTATAGCGTCATCTATATTCAAATCTGTTGAAATTATTAAAGGTTCTCCTTCTTTTGTAACAGTAATAAAGTTGAAAAAATATTTCTCTTTTAGTTTTTTCAATAATTCAACAACTAATTCATTTTTATGCACAATTTTTTCTAAATATTGAATTTTATTTTCTTTTTTATTTATGGAGTCTCCTTGATTTTGTATAGTAGCCTTTAAAGAATCAAAATCTTTTTTTAATAACCATCGGAAACATTCTTTAACTAAATAATGTATCATAAGAAAAAGTAAATGAAAAGGTAAAAGTAATAAGTTTATTATCTGTTTCATAATAATGGGGTTACGTAAGGTTTATTTTGATTACTAGTATTTTATAATTTGGAAAGCACTGATTTTCAAATCTCAGCTTTGAAATATTGAATTGTGCGAACACTGTTCGCACTTTTTAATTCCCCCGAATTCGGGGGAATTAAAATTAGGATTATTCAACTCTTCCCATACACCTAAATACTCAATAGTATTCTTATTGGTAAGCCATTTCTCTATCAAACGACTTCCCTCTTCCTGATTTATAGTCATATCAGTTAAACTTATATAATCAGCTTCATTAATCACTCTGATATTTATTTCAACATCTTGTACTTTAAGTTTATTATTTGTTGGTGTCATATATTTGGTAAATTTTAGTTACATCATTAAAGCGGATACCCTATAACGCGCCCTTTGTACTCGCCTTTTACTATCTGCCAACACACTTCGTAAGCCGAAGCATTCTCGCTATTGTGAGCGAGAATGTAAAGTACCTCAGCTTCCTTATCGTAGTATACAGAACTGCTAAAATAGAAAATCTGATACAAATCATCATAAGCACTTTTAGGGATAGGTACGTTTTTACCTTTCATCGTTACAGTAATACTTTTGTAATGATCTTCAGGTAGTGAATCATCGTTACCTCCATATATATCTATGCCATATATTGCTTTACCGTCAATGATAAGCTCTGTCCAACCATCGTGTTCTTTCTTAGTAATCTTGTGCTTGGTTTTGTCGAACTTCTGTTTGGTAATGGTTACTTTTACGTCCTTATCATCAAAAATAATACTATTGCCTTGCACTTTAACTTCTATAGCACGAAAGTCAGATATTTTTTTCAAGCGACTTTGATGCACATACCCTTTATCAACTTCAATCCAGTTAGTAGGGTTATATTCTTTATCAAAGAAACCATACACAAGTGTATTATTAGGCAAAGTGCCTACAATTTTGCTTTTTACGCTTTCTTTAGCGCGAATGTTCACATAGCCGTCTTTGTCTTTTACTACGGCATAATCTCCAAAAGGACCTTGTGCAAAGGCATTGGTCGTAAGGAGAAAAAATAAAATAAGTAAGTGTTTCATATAAACTATTTTTTCGGCAAATATACTGATTTTTTTTAACTTAGCTAAAGTTTTAAAGATGAGTTATATTGGGATATTTATATAAATACTCTCTACTCTTCCTCTACTGCCCAATCATAAAAACCACTTTCTCGCAATTGGGGTTCATACTATTGAATGCTTTTTCAAGTTCGGTCATATTGTTTGTGCTGCTATAATTAGTTCTTTTATTTGAGTAGTAGGGCATTCTCCTTCTAAAAATAGCACTCCTGTACACCCTAAATCTATAAAATCAATAGAACAACCATACATTTCTATTTGTTTTAGGGTGAAATTTACCTCTACCAAACTGTTATTATCCATTTTTATAAGATTGAAAACCTCTCCTTTGTGAATAATATCCCCTGCAATCATTCTTCCTACCAATGAAAATGTATTTTCACTTATAACTGAAAGCTTTTCTACTTGAAATATTTTATTCATAACATTAGTATTGTCAAAAGAAAAAGAATATCACTTTTTTCTTTATCCTGCCATTACAGACTCTATAAATACCAATTTTTGTTTATCCCAGCGGAACTCCCAACTTATATTGCTTTCGATAACCTCAAACTCATCCGTGTCATAGACTTCCTTAATTTTATCTTCTGATACTTTTTTAGAATACCCATTTTCATCACACTGAATTGTCACTTTATTACCTTCAATCCATATAAAATATCGATTTGTCTGTTTAAAATCATCAACTTCTACGCTATAATACCCTTGATTTTTAATCCAATGAATATCATCTATATTTATTTTAGCAATGGTTTTACTAAAATGCTCATTATAGTTGTCTTTGGGAATAGAACTATTGCCTTTTAGGGTTTCTGCTTTTAAACTTCGCAATGCTTCTATGAGTTTTTCTCTATCAGCTTTTAGTATTGCTGTGCGTTCTTGAAATAGCTTTACATTTTGCTCTTCCACTGCGTTGAGTTTCACCTTACTATTGTCATTCACAGGCTTATACCACGGTTTTTCATTAAAGTAATTGCTTATTTCATAATCCTTGAACTTATAACCTTTGCGAGCGTAGAGGTCGTTGGTAAGGAAGCGCAATTCATCTATGCTCAATTTGCTGATCTGTTGTTCCTTAATTACTTGGGTAGAACAAGTAGCACAATCTTTTAGTTGTGCCATAGCTCTTAATGAGAATAACGCTATTGATAAAAAGTATAGGTGTTTCATATAGTTTCTAAACAGATTTGTTTTCTTTCTTAGTGACACTTCTTAGCAATATATATCCCAAAGCCCCCGCAAGTATAGAGGCCATTAGAATAGCAAATTTGGCTGCATCCTGTAATTCATGTTCCTTAAAGGAAAGCAAGGAGATAAAGATAGACATGGTAAAGCCTATCCCTCCCAATAGTCCTACGCCTATCATGTGTATCCAACGACTGGCATGGGGCAAGGTGCTTATCTTCAGCTTAACAGCTATAAAGGAGAAAAGATTAATCCCAATGAGTTTGCCCAAGATAAGTCCCAAAACAACTCCTACTCCCAAAGAAGAGGATAATCCCTCTATCATGCCTGACTTATAGGTGATATTGGTATTAGCCAAGGCAAAAACGGGCATAATGATATAGCCTACAGGGATTTGTAGGGCATGTTCCAGCTTTTCTAAAGGAGATTTTTTACCTTTTTCTGCATTAGCAGGCATAGTAAAGGCCAAAATAACCCCTGCTATAGTAGCATGTATTCCTGAATGGTGCATGCAATACCACAAGAGTACTCCTAAGAGCAAGTAAAATACGATTTTTCTCACCTTAAGATAGTTCAACAAGCATAATACGGCTATGATTCCCCCACTATAGATCAGGTAACTCCAGTGAATCGCATCGGTATAGAAAAGGGCAATCACCACAATAGCTCCCAAATCATCTACTATGGACAAGGCTGTTAAAAAGACCTTAATCGCTATAGGCACCCCCCTGCCCAACATAGAGATGACCGCCAAGGAAAAGGCAATATCTGTAGCCATAGGAATCGCCCAGCCCTTGCTATAAGGTGTCCCATAATTCAGTAGGGAAAAGATAACCGCAGGCACGATCATACCCCCTATAGCAGCTACTATCGGAAGGGAAGCGCTCCTGATATCCGAGAGTTCGCCCTTGAGAATCTCTCGCTTGATCTCCAATCCTACCAATAGGAAGAAGATAGCCATCAGGGCATCATTAATCCACATACTGATCGAATAAGGCCCTACCTCTTGGTCTAAGAGTGCCTGAAAACTTTCCGCCATAGGGGAATTGGCGATTGTCAAAGAAAGTACTACACAGAGGATCAACAACACCCCTGAGGACTGATTCTTAGAAAAGAATCCTTTTAAAATTGTAATTAGCTTCATGATAATTAATCTTTTATTATAGTTTGATATTTAAATATTTATAATTGGGAAATCTGTGATTTACAAATCCCAGTTTTACAATGCTTAATTGTGCGAATAGTGTTCGCTTTAATAACAAAAAGAGACTATCCTTATCGGGGTAGTCTCTTTGGTATATTAGAGTTCTCTGAGACGTTATAGTCCAAAGGCCTTTCGGATCGTCTCTACATAGTCTAATTTTTCCCAAGTAAAGAGTTCTACCTCTATGGTTTTGGTGTTATGATAAGGAGAAGCAAATACTTTCTTTACCACTTCTGGGTTTCTTCCCATATGCCCGTAAGCGGCGGTTTCACTATAAATAGGATAACGCAGCTTCAGGCGCTGTTCTATATCATAAGGGCGCAGAGAGAAAATTTCTCTGACCTTCTGAGCGATTTGTCCATCAGTGAGCGCTACCTTAGAGGTACCATAGGTATTGACATAGACCCCTGTTGGCTCGGCTACCCCAATGGCGTAGCTTACCTGTACGAGCATCTCATCGGCTACGCCTGCCGCTACCATATTCTTAGCGATATGGCGGGTGGCATAGGCAGCACTTCTGTCCACCTTGCTGGGGTCTTTCCCAGAGAAAGCGCCCCCTCCGTGAGCCCCTTTGCCCCCGTAGGTATCTACAATAATCTTACGTCCTGTAAGCCCTGTATCTCCGTGAGGCCCTCCGATAACGAAGACTCCTGTTGGGTTGATGTGATATTTGATATTTTCATCAAACAGATGTGCATACTTGGGGTATTGCTCCTTGATTCGTGGAATGAGAATATGGATCATATCCTCTTTGATTTTGGCAAGCATCTTCGCTTCAGTATCAAAGGGGTCATGCTGGGTGGAAATCACGATGCTATCTATGCGGACAGGCTTGTTATCATCGCTATACTCAAGAGTTACTTGGCTCTTGGCATCGGGACGTAGGTAAGTGATTTGGTCATTCTCACGGCGCAAAGCTGCCAATTCGCGTACAATAGCATGAGAAAGCGCCAAAGGTAGTGGCATATAATTATCTGTCTCGCGGGTCGCGTAGCCAAACATCATCCCCTGGTCGCCTGCTCCTTGTTCTTCAGGGGAGTGGCGTACTACCCCTTGGTTGATATCAGGAGATTGCTCATGAATGGCCGAAAGTACCCCACAGGAGTTGGCCTCGAACATATAATCGCTCTTGGTATAGCCTATACGCCTAATGACATCGCGGGTGATCTGTTGTACATCAAGATAAGTTTTGGATTTGACCTCTCCGGCGAGGATCACCTGTCCGGTAGTTACTAAGGTCTCGCAAGCTACTTTGGACGAAGGATCAAAGGCAAGGAAGTGGTCAATGAGGGCATCGCTAATCTGGTCTGCGATTTTGTCGGGATGTCCTTCGGACACCGATTCGGAAGTAAATAAATATCCCATAAATGAAAGTTTATGAGGAGATTACTGGTTTAGCATCTTTTATCGCCAGTGCGATGAGGTAGCAATCAGTCAAATCTGTCCTCGGTTAATAAGTGGGGCAAAGTTACGGTTTTATTTTTAGAAATAAAACAAATAAGTCCATTATTTTTCTCTTGATAAAAATTTTTATTTTTGTTTGGTGGAAACAAAAAAAAGTCTTACCTTTGCACCGTCAAAAAATAAGCGGGAGTAGCTCAGTTGGTAGAGCGTCAGCCTTCCAAGCTGAATGTCGCGAGTTCGAACCTCGTCTCCCGCTCTTTCTTTCATAATGACTTTTTTCTGCGGGAGTAGCTCAGTTGGTAGAGCGTCAGCCTTCCAAGCTGAATGTCGCGAGTTCGAACCTCGTCTCCCGCTCAAGAAAATACCCCTCCCCATTTTGAGGAGGGGTATTTTGTTATACCTTCTTTACAGTAATTTGCTGATTGATAAAGACTAAGAAGGTCTGCTCCACCTTCCAGCCGGTTTGTTCGAGGGCTTGGGTATAGCCTCTTAGTTGGGCTTCGTACAGTGGATGGTCATCACCTGTTTTGTAATCAATAATGACAGCTGTGCCTCCCTTAGGATCATAGACTACACGGTCAGGGCGAAGATACTCCCCGGAGGCATCCAGCCACTCTCGCTCGTTATAGATCGTATAAGCAGTTGTATAATATGCCTTTAGCAAAGGATGAGAGGTCAGCTCGCGCAATTGTTGCTCAAGGAGCGGACATTGAGGCTCAGTAAGGCGCCCCTCTGTGAGGAACTGTTGGAGGACTTGAGGAATGTCCTCTTGGGTGGTAAGTGCTCCCAATAGCTCGTGTAGGAGTGTACCTCTTGCGATAGCCCCTTCCCGATGGGTATCCCACATGGAGGCGGCTCGTGTTACAATGGTGTAGGATGGCGTTTGGGCAGTTCTTTGCTTAAAAGGAATATAGTTGTTCACAGGAAGAACGGTCTGCTTTATAGGTTGCAATTCTCCAAAAGTATAGCGCAACGTTTGCTCATCCCATAGGCCTTTTTGTTGTAGGTAAAGTTTTAAAACTTCGGCAATAGTACCTACTTCATTTTCTTTATTCTTCTTTGTTTTCTTCTCCCGAGGCAAATCACAGAGTATATAGAGGACATCCTTAGGGCGTGTCATAGCTACATACATGGTATTGATGGCATCCAAAAGCTCCATTTGGCTCTGCTGGAGGACAATATTGGCATCTATATGTTCTAAACCTGTATAATCATCTATCAAAAGATGCTCAAATCCATGATATTCATCCTTGGGGACACGTATCCAAAGAGTATCCTTAGCCGAACGAAGTTTGTCGTTAGCTTTTATATAGATAACTACTGGAAATTCCAGACCTTTACTCTTGTGAATGGTCATGATAGTAATCGCATTGACCCCTTCAGGCGCACTGATGGCTAATTTATCTTCTTTTTCCTCCCAGTAGGTAATAAAATCAGCGATATTACCCCCACGAACACTCTTGTATTCGTATATCACATTGAGAAATTGTGCCAAATACGCATCGGAAGGCTTAGCCAAGCCAAAGGCCTTGATCGCATAGGCAACGCCTTCATAGAAAGAATATAAGTGAAAATGAGCTAAGGAGAATCCCATAGCCGAGAAGAAGACCTCCACGGGCTGATGTGCATAGGTATTCATAAAAGTATGAATATCTGTAAGCTGCTTGGCCTTGACATAAGAAAATAGCAAGGCTATCTTTTCCTTCTCATTATCCGGATAGAGAGACATTGAGATGAGATGTATCAAGAATTGTACTTCAGGGATATTTTTAAGCAATAAAGCTTCCGATGAAATGACATTATAACCTTTTTCAGCCAATTTTTCAGCCACTTCAATACATTCTCTATTTCTTCTGGAAAGTATACAAATATCTTTGTCCAAATAGCCATTACTTTTGGCTTCTTTTATGTACTTTTCAATTGTTTCTATATAAGCATCTACTTCCTCTATGGAATTTTCATCTGTTTCGAACTCTTCTTCTGGACTTTCTACTTCTTTTTTATTATTTTTATCTACAAATTCTATACTTACAAAACCACTTTCCTTTTCTCTATCAGGAACTTTCTGTGCGGAGGCGAGGTATAACTCATCATACCTATATTCTCCATTGCTATTGAACAACAAGGGTGAGGTAGCTACAAACTGGAAGAAGTCATTATTGAAAGAAATAACCCCTCTACGGCTGCGGTAATTATAAGCGAGGTCGGCCACCTGCTGTTCTATATGAAAAGGTATCTTCTCCTTATTGTATAGCTCCATAAACTGCTCAGCTCTCCCGCCTCTCCATCGATAAATGGACTGTTTGGCATCGCCTACCAAAAGGAGAGAGCCTTGCTGCTTGTTTAGGTTTTCACTATGTACCGCATCGGAGATCAGCGGAAGGAGGTTTTCCCACTGTAGGGTGGAGGTATCCTGAAATTCATCTATAAAATAATGCTGATAGCGGGTACCTATCTTCTCATAAATGAAAGGTGAAGGCTCCTCAATGATCGTTTGGTGAATGATACTATTGAACTCCGAAATAGGCAATATATTCTCCTCTTCCTTGATGGCTACAATCTCCTCCTGTAGGCTCTTGAGCACTGCCAAGAGGGTCACATTCTTAATCAAACGTCTGTAAAACTGCTCCCACCAATAACTTTTCTCTATAGCATGTAGCAACTCGGCTATCCAGGCTTGTTTTTCGTCCAACAATTGGGCTATAGCAGGCTCTCGCTTGAGTATATCCTTGGAATAAAGCGGCTTATTCTCCACTTCGGCAAACCAAGCTGTCTCAAAGCTATCTTTTTTCAAGGCTGAAAATCCATTTTCCTTTAGCTTTCCAAAGAAATTATAGAGTGACCCTCTCGAAAAATGTGCTGAGGTAAGATCTGCCTTCTGCGCAAAGGCAAAGAAGTCCTTCACAGCCACCTCTACAGCTATATATAAGTCCTTGCGCTGCTCCTTCAGATCCTTCTTCAGTGCTTGGAAATCGGTTAGTTGCTTATCCTCCAACTCCTTTATATAGGCATAATGGTTTTCATTGCCCAAGAGCTTAGAGATTTCGAGTAGTTCCGCCTCTATATCCCAATCCTTGTCCTCCTCTATTTTATCTTTGGAGAACTCCAAGAGGATTTGGGTCAGTAGCTGGTCTTCGTCGGTTTTCTTGAAGAGATTTTCTATCGCCAAGCGCAGTAGCTCCTCAGTTTCCAAGAAGACCTCAAAGTTGGGATTAAGCTTCAGATCAAAGGCAAAGGAGCGTATCAGGCGTTGATTGAACCCATCAATGGTCGTTATGGTAAATCCCGCATAATTATGTAATATATGCTGGAGAACCGTCCGGGAACGCTCCTGTAACTCTTCGTGTGTAAGATGTAACTGCTCGGCCAGCTGGAGAAACATCACATCATCGGAAGCCTTTTTCTCGCCCTGCTTCACCTGGCTATCGGGTGTGGCGAAAAGGAGCAACTGGCCTATGACCCGCTCTTTCATCTCATTGACAGCCTTATTGGTAAAGGTGATCGCCAAAAGACTCTTGTAGGCCTCCACATTTTTGGTTTCCAAGATAAGCCTTAGGAAGGACTTCACCAAGGTGAAAGTCTTCCCGCTACCTGCTGAAGCATTATAGATTTGGATATTGCCCATTGTTTTTTCACTTATTGTTATAGAGATTCATGGTCGTATCGGCTCCTGCCAAGCCAAAGGAAAGGATAGCCTCACTGATTTTCTCCAATCGCTCCGGTAATTGTAATACTTCCTCTTCTGTCCAAGTGCCTAAGACATAATCTATTTGGGTACCTTTGGCATAGTTGGCACTGATTCCAAAGCGCAAGCGGGCATAGGAGGTCGTTTGGAGTTCCTCTTGGATATTCTTGAAGCCATTATGCCCACCATCCGAACCTTTTTTCTTAATTCGGATACTCCCAAAAGGGATATTCAGATCATCGGCAATCACCAAAAGGTTTTCTATAGGTACTTTTTCCTTTTCCAACCAGTATTTGATTGCTTTTCCACTGAGGTTCATAAAGGTAGAAGGCTTCAAGAGGATAAAAGTGCGGCCTTTGTGGGAGAAAGTTGCCATGTCGCCCAAGCGTACAGTGGTAAATTCCACTTCTTTTTGCTTGGCTAAGTGCTCCACCGCCAAAAAACCAATATTATGGCGGGTATGGCGGTACTCCTCCCCTATATTCCCCAAACCTACGATAAGGTATTTTTTCATAACATACTATGCTTTAGGGTATTGTACCAAATGTGACAAGCGTCGTACGGTCTCCTCACGTCCTAAGATAGCGATGATGGAGAATACATCCGGCCCCTTCATCTCCCCTACTAAGGCAAGGCGAATGAGTGGCATCACTTGGCCTAAACCTAAGTTTTGTTGGCCGATAAAGTCCTTAATCTGTGCCTCTATATGTGCAGGGGTAAGGTCGGTAAGCCCTTCTATTACGGCTACCAACTGTGTTGCTATCTCAGCAGAGTTGTCCTTCCACTGCTTTTTAAGTGCTTTAGCCTCGTATTGGGTAGGAGCCTCAAAGAAGAAATATGCCAAGTCCCAAAGGTCGGTCAGGAAGGTAGCTCGCTCGCGGATAAGTTCCACTATAGCCGTGAGTTTGTCCTTGGAGGCCTTAACACCCTTCTCAGCCACTATAGGCGTGAAGTCCTCCACCAAGGTAGCTACAGGTATTTTTTGTAAATATTGATGATTGAACCACTTGATTTTTTCTATATCGAAGTGAGCCCCTGCCTTATTGACCTTTTCCAAGTCAAAGAGCGCAATAAGTTCCTCTACAGAGAACAGCTCCTGCTCTACCCCTGGATTCCAACCTAATAGTGCGAGGAAGTTCACCAAGGCTTCAGGCAAATAGCCCCCTTCACGGTAGCCCTTGGAGATATTTTTGGTTACCGGATCCACCCATTCCAACGGAAATACAGGGAAGCCCATTTTGTCTCCATCACGCTTGCTGAGCTTGCCATTGCCCATACCCGCAGGCTTAAGGATCAATGGTAGGTGGGCAAACTCGGGTGCCTGCCAGCCAAAAGCCCTATACATCAGTACATGTAGCGCCATGGAGGGCAGCCACTCTTCCCCACGGATCACATGGGTAATCTCCATAAGGTGGTCATCTACAATATTGGCCAAGTGATAAGTAGGCATCCCATCGGACTTGAAGAGTACCTTATCGTCCAAGAGCTTGGTATCCACCACCACCTCGCCACGAATCAAATCGTGCAGGGTAAGGCTTTCCTGTGGCATCTTAAAGCGCACCACATAAGAGACCCCATCTGCTATACGCTTTTTTACCTCCTCTGGGGAAAGAGAAAAAGAGTTATTGAGTTTTTCCCGGTTATGCCAATTATAGATAAAAGTCTCCCCGCGCCCTTCGTAGGCTTTGCGCTGGGCATCGAGCTCTTCCGCTGTATCAAAGGCATAGTAAGCCTCGCCCTTGTCCAAAAGTAGCTGGGCATACTCGGCATAGATGGCCTTGCGTTCGCTCTGGCGATAAGGGGCATGAGGGCCGCCTTCCTTGCCTACGCCCTCATCATAGGTCAGTCCGCACCACTGGAGGGCTTCCAATATGTAAGCCTCTGCGCCTTCCACATAGCGCCCCTGATCGGTATCCTCAATACGCAAGAGGAAATCTCCTCCATGTTTTTTAGCAAATAAATAGTTAAAGAGGGCAGTACGTAGCCCCCCTATATGTAACGGTCCTGTAGGACTGGGTGCAAAGCGCACCCGTACGTTCTTAGCCATAATATCATTTGTTTATCAAAGTGCAAAAATACGAATTAATTGGCAAATTTGCTAATTTGTCCATGAGAGAATTTGTCAATCAGACAATGTGGCAATTTGTCAATTAGCTAATTAATTTGTACTTTTGCCCAAAAATAGATGTTATGACAGTTACTACCTTGCAGAACAGATTTATATTAAAACTATTCCTTTTTTTACTTCCTTTATTACCCTTATGGGGGCAGACTCCTGCTACTGTTGTACATACCGAGGCTAATCTATACCAAGTAGATAGTCTGCTCTATCGCAGCGAACAGTTGGTTCGGGCTGATAAGGAGGTCATTAAGCGTACGCCTATCAAGACCATTATCAACCTACGATATTTTACTCGTTCCAAGGATAGAAAGGTATTCCTCCCCACCGATGGGATTACCCTTATCAACCACCCATTACTTACTTGGCGTATCACCCCCAAGGACATCGCCCAAGTGCTCCAACGCATTCGTAAGGCACAACAGCAAGGGGCAGTACTTATCCATTGCTACCACGGTGCTGACCGTACAGGGATTATGGTGGCTATGTATCGCATTATCTACCACGGCTGGAGTATAGCCGCCGCTAAAAAAGAAATGCTCCAAGGCCCCTATGGCTATCATAGTATCTGGAAAAACTTGGAAGCGCTATTTACTGAAGAAACTGTAAAGGAAGTAAGGGCGCTTTTAAAGTGAAAAGTGAAGAATGAAAAGTGAAAAACTCTTATAGAGGAAGATTCTAAAGAAAATAGGCTGCCTCGTGAGGCAGCCTATACTATTAGCTTTTAATTCCTCTATTTAGTAATCTTACCATAAGGGCTAAGGTACTATAAAATATATTAGTATCTGTAATGGCTATCATGATATACTTTTTTCAGCCCTTTTCGCATAAAATCGTTTAGTTGCCGCTTTCTTTGTTTTCTGAGAAAGCGCCAATATCTCCTCTTTATATTTAAGAGGTATTCCGTTTTCATCCTCCTCCAATAGTTCGGGAGCTGGTGTTGCCTTTGCTTTGGTAGCTGTCTTTTTCTTAGTCTCCTTAGTTTTTGTAACCTTTACAAAATCAAGGGTTTCAGCCTCCTTTACATAAGCTAAGGCCTGGGGGCTGTCATTGAGTACGGTTATTGTATAAGGCATAACAATAAAGGTTTTAGGGGTTAGGGATTAGGTTTCAGGAGGTACTATAGGCCTATTTTCTTAAGATGGGGTTGAGCTCCTCATCATTATACATTTTCATTTGCTTATATACCTTCATGTATTTTCGTCCTGTGGAGATATCATCCAAGAGTTGGTCTAAGGCCAAGGAGAGGTCTTCTCGCTGCTGAAGGAGTACCTGTAGCTTTTCTTGACACTTGGCAATATGTTCTAGGGTGGCATCAGTGCGTTCGGTTTCCTGTTGCATATGGTAGATCTTCAGGGCTAAAATAGAGAGCCTATCTACTGCCCAAGCAGGACTTTCAGTGTTGATGGTTGCTCCTGCCTGAGGAATTACATCCTTATACTGGTGTAGGAAATAACTATCGATATACTCTACTGTATCGGTGCGGTCTTGGTTGGAGGCATCTATTTTTCGCTTGAGTAGGAGTGCTTCCTTAGGGTCTATCTCCGGATCACGGATAATATCCTCATAGTGCCATTGTACGGTATCTATCCAATTTTTGCGATACAATAGATGTTCGATAGTCTTGCTATCATACGGATTTTCAAAGGGTTGGTTCACATCATCAGCTATGTGATAGCGCAGGATACTCTCCCAAAAAATGTCATAGGCTAATTTACTAAACATATTCCTTGTTTTATTTGCAAAAATATCGTTATTTTGCGTAATAAAAAAATTTATTTTCAAAAAAATGATCATCCACTCCTTCGACCAACCCCCCTCTTTGTTTTTAGAGTTTGTCGCCGAGCTTAGAAACGTTGATATACAACAGGATAGGATGCGCTTTAGGAAAAACTTGGAGCGTATTGGTGCCCTTCTAAGCTATGAGATGAGCAAGACCCTCCCCTACCATATCCAGCGAATCACCACACCCCTGGGGGAAAAGGATATTCCCCTGATAAAGGATAAGATCGTGGTATGTTCCATTCTACGTGCAGGATTGGCACTACACCAAGGAATCTTGAATTTCTTCGATAAGGCTGACAATGCTTTTATCTCTGCCTACCGCAAGCATACCTCCCCTTCAGAGTTTGAAATCTTGGTGGAGTACTTGGCCTCTCCCTCCTTGCAGGATAATATCCTGATTTTGGCCGACCCTATGCTGGCCACAGGGCGCTCGTTTGTCAATGTCTATAATTCCCTCCAGCCACTGGGTACCCCCAAGGAGATACACCTCTTTGCCGTCATTGGCTCCAAGCAAGGATTGGAGTATGTTAGCCAACATTTCCCCGAGCATACCCACTTATGGATCGCCACCATTGATGACCATCTCAATGAAAACAGCTATATAGTTCCAGGCTTAGGCGATGCTGGAGATTTGGCCTTTGGAGAAAAAATGCAAGGATAATTTTGAGAAAACTATTCTTTCTTATAGTCTCTATAGCCTTTTTGGGGTGTCAGTTTACACTGGCACAGGATACTTTGCATACCAAACTAATCGAAAATGACCCTATAAGAGCAAAAGAAGATTCGCTATACCGAAAAATAGAGCTTAAGACCCAAAAAAGCAAGATTGGGCGCCGGCTTCACGAGTTACTTTTTACCTCTGGAGCCTCTGTACCTGCTACTACTGCTCCTTCTAAGCCCAAAGTGTCTTCCGTATGGAAGGATTTCCAAGGGAAAATCATTCGACATATTGAGATTACGACCTATGACCCCTTAGGATTTGACGAGCAAGACAGCACCCGGCTACCCAACCGCTGGGAGGTATTGGGCAACCGATTCCATAATAAAACAAAGGAAAAGATCGTCAGGCGACTATTGCTTTTTAAGGCTTATACTCCCTTGGATTCTATCAAGATGAAGGAGACGGCTCGCGTGTTGCGCAGTCAGTACCATATCCGTAGGGTATATATACAGCCGAAAACAACTCATAGTGCGGATTCGGTGGATGTGAAGGTGAATGTACTGGATAGCTGGAGCCTATACGCCGATGCTATGGGATCTTTTAATGAAGGAACTATGCGGGTTTTCGAACGGAACTTCTTAGGTCTGGGACACCAACTATCGGGTAGGTATAGCCAAGAGATCCGAGGAAAAGGCCGTCCCAGCTTCGGAATGGATTATGAAATACTCAACCTATATGCTACTACCCTGAATACTTCGGCAGGTTACTCCCTAAATTTTGACAAGTACTACTACCAATATTGGGAGCTTACCCGCCCCTACTACTCTCTCTATAGCCGATGGGCAGCGGGAGTTCATCTCTATCAACGAACCTTCGAGGAGGGGCTTCCTAAGGAAGATTCCATCTATAGTCAGGATTTCAAAACCCAAGGAAGAAATGTATGGGGAAGTATCTCCTTCCCTATTCTCAAGCGCTATACGCCCGCCAATAGGGTTACCAATATGGTCTTTTCCCTTCGCTATTATCGAGTAAAGTATATAGAAGGCCCTGATAGCTGGCTTGATTCTGAAGGCTTCTATTCGGACAAGGATACTTATTTGGCTTCTATAGGGGTAAATCATATAGGATATGAGCAGGATCGATATATCTTTAGGCACCAAGATATAGAGGACATTCCTATAGGGAGAAGTGTGGCACTCATCGGAGGGTTCCAAGAGAACTTGGGACATAGAACCCCTTATTTGGCAGGAAGATTGCGGTATGGAGCTTATTTTTCCTTAGGCTATTTCTCGGGAGACATACAGCTGGGTAGTTTTCTTGCGCAGGAGCGAAGCAAACAGACTACTTTGCGATGGGAATTCAACTATTTCTCTCCTCTGTTTACCATAGGCAAATGGCACTTTAGGCAGTTTGTCAAATGGCGTTCGGTAGTAGGTTTCTCTCGTAAGGATTATGCTAAGGATAGGATTACCCTCAACGGAGCTACGGGAATTGCAGGCTTCAGTAGTCCGACTCTTAGTGGGCTCCATAAGTCCATTCTTACCTTCCAAAGCCAATCTTATTCCCCCTTCTCCCTATGGGGATTTCGTGTAAGTCCTTTTCTGTTGGGGGATGTAGGTTTCATTGGTGATGACAATCGCAATCCTCTAAAAGACCAGGTGGTAAGTAAAGTAGGTATTGGCTTCTATATCACCAATGACTATATTCCATTGGGCAATTTTCAATTCTCTTTTATATACCTACCTCGAGTACCAGGAGTAGGAAATCATATTCAGAAAATCACCAATATCAATAATACGGACTTTAGACTTCCGTATTTCAATTATAATATACCGGAGCTTATTCGCTATGAATAAACTCCGGCTTAAGATTTTCTAATTAGCATACAAAGGATTGGGAGCATCTTCCCTCATTCCCTCTATTTTTTGTTTGTTGGTTTTTGCACGCGCCACTATTTTGCTAATAACATACTCATCTTCCTTTTTTTGTCCTCGGAAAATCAGTTTACCGGCCTTAGCAATATCGCCTATATATTTTTTGATAAGCTGATACATCTCTTTATTGACCTGAGTGTGATGTTTGCGCTCATTCATCAGGGTATTCTGTTGTATATTGAGCGCATCGAGCTGTTTTGTCTGCTCTACTACATTTTCCAAAAAGCCATCGGGCATATCGGCGATTCTATCCATATTATCTCCATAATAAGGGATGGCATCGCGTACAGCCTTGACTACACCAGCAATATTTTTCCCATTGATCTTAGCAACTATCACCTTAAGCAAGGAAGTGTCTAGCCCAGATCGCTCAGCATAATCCTTCAAAAAAGTAATACTTCTTCGGAGTTCGTCGGCCTGTTTGTATAGTTTTGCTGTTGTTTCTTTCTGTTTTACGACAATAGCATTGGTAGAATCATTATTTTTCAGCTTGCTTATTGCTTTTTTGAAATTTTCCAAGTATTCAGCATTCATTGTTCTGTAAATTTGCGAAAAAGAAGCCAAATCTCTTTCAAAACTTACCGCAATACAGTCTGCTATTACTGCATAATCTTCATGTTTGATAGTGGGTGCTTTCATAAACAAATCTATTTATTAGTCTATATGGTTCTTCTGGAGGTGCTTAGTTTTATCCATCAAAATATGGTGCAAAAATATATGTTTTTTTCTTATTTTACAAATTTATTTTATTTTTTTTCGCCCTATTTTTCTCATTCAAAAAAACATAAGGTAACTGAAGCAAAAAACAGTTACCTTTTTATTTTTAATTAATAAACTATAAGAAATTATTGCATGTTTTTAGCCTCTATGCTTAGGGTTGCATGAGGTACCGCCTTGAGGCGTTCTTTATCAATAAGTTTACCGGTAACACGACACACCCCATAGGTTTTGTTTTCTATACGGATCAGAGCATTTTTTAGATCTCGGATAAATTTTTCCAAACGTGTAGCTTGTGCCATATTGGATTCCTTACTCATCATCTCAGAACCTTCCTCAAAGGCCTTGAAGGTAGGCGAGGTATCATCTACACTATTGTCAGCCCCATTGAGGTAAGCATTGCGTAAGAACTCCAAGTCCACTTGAGCTTTTGCCAACTTATCCTCTATAATCGCCCTAAATTCTTGCAAATCCTTATCGGAATAACGAACTTTTACATCCATAACGTACTTCTTATTTTACTTACAAATTTATTCCTTAAAAAGTTATTTATCTCCCTTTTTAAGTTGTGCAAAGATACGAAATTTTTTGGATATTTGCATACATTACACAGAGAAACTTTCCATTTATGGTATTTTACCCCAAATTAGCCCTTCTTTACTTACATTGATAAGATAGGATTGGTCTGCCTTAACTACTCCCTTTTAACAATCCCAGTTATATAGCACCTCTTCAAAATTCTCTTTTTCCAAATCCTCTTTACGAATAAAGAAGTTAGCCACCCCCATGGTTCCCCACATGATATAATCGCCATCGGAGTTCATCTGAAGAAGTAGCTCGGTAAATGGGGTGTCCTCCTCTCTGGGATCTTGTTGGGTAAAATAAGGATACCCTCCTATACGATGCTCTATACCATCGGGAACTATATCTGCCAACAGTCGTCGGGTCTCTTCGGGCAGATCCCATATGGTTTCTACCTCATCGGAAAAGGCTTCATTCCAAAGGTCAGAGAAAAGGCCATCGAAATTCACATCCCACAGGGTAATTCCCTCTTCTCTGCGAATGAAAGTCAGTGCCAATTCCTTATAAGGGGTCATAGGGGTGTATTCCTCGGTAAGTACATACTGAAGCTTTACCTCGTCCAAGGAAAGACCCTCGGTAGGCTCGGGAAAGTAAAGGATACGCTTGCCTGCATTGCTACAAGGATCCTGCAAATCCAACCCATAGAGGTCATCACCGTCAATAATCCAAAACTGTAGCAATCCCTTCTTAGGATAGATATTGTTCTCAGGCAATTGCTCACAGTTGATTTGTGCTACCATAAAGAAAGGATTCCCCTCACTATCTCTGGGGATATGTCCATTCTTAGGCACATAGGGATAACCGCCAAACTTACTATCGGTAAGGGCAAGGTTTTCTTCTTCACGCGTTTCTATAGTAATGACTTCTTTCTTAGTAGCCTCGTTTAGCTTCGCTACCAAGGCTTTAATTTGTTCTTGAGAGGGTTCCATATACTTTATTTAACTAAAACTAAACCAGTTATATACTTCCTTCTCATCAGGAGAGATAAATAGCGAAATCGTATCGGCACTGTCCTGTAAATAGTTATATCCTATTACATAGCCTAAATAGTCCTTATCATCTAAAGAAATATCATATTCTTCACAGAGATAGGATTCTGTATCCAAGCGATATTCCAAATACTCGTCCAAATCCTCATAGGTTTCTTCATCTTCATCGTAAGGGGTAAGCTCATATATCTCACGTTCGTGTCCGCTATACCCTTGTGTGTAGTGGTTGCCAGCGATAAACTTGCCTGTTTCTTGGTATTTATCACGAGTTACCCAATAGCTTAGTAGTGTATCCATATAAGTAGCATAATCCCCACTGATAGCTTCCCATTTCTCTAAGCTATCCTTATAGGGTGAAGGGTCATAGCTGTGTTTGACCTCACTATTGAGGTAAAGGTCTTTGTGGGCTGCATAATCTTCCTTTGCATTTTGATACCACTGAGGTAGTTTAGAAAAATTAGGTAACCAATCCATCTCTCCGTCAAAACGGTATTTGTTCCCTACTTTCTCAAAACGTACAAAGAACCAATTACAATCTGTACGTTCTGATTCATACTCTGCCAAACCACAAGCATACATGGAAACAAAATGCGCTTTGCTTTTTTGCTGCTGTTCATTCTCTATTTCTACCGTCAGTAGTGGAAAGAAAACATACTTAAACCACTCTTTAGGAACTTCAAAAACTTCCTCTATACTTGGAAAGAGTTTTTCTACTTTTGTTACTTTTATCATACTATGACATCTTATTCAAATTTTGTAAGTTATTTACTCCCTATCATCACCCTCTGTCTTTAGAAACCTTACTCCTACTGACAACTATTCTCTACATCACCCACAATCCCAATTATATAACACCTCGTCAAACTTACAATGGGCTAAATCTTCTCTATTGATAAAAAAGTTCGCTACCCCTGCATCCCCAAACATCACCGAATACTGTTCATTCCACTCGGATTCTATTTGCAATAATAATGTATCGTGAAAGTTATCATCTTCTCTTGGATCATATTGGGCAAAATCAGGATAACCTCCTATTTTATGTCCCGCTCCATTAGACAGATATTTGTAAAACACTTTTAGTACTTCCTCTGGTAACCCCCATAATCCTGGAAATTCTTCCGAAAAAGCAGCTTCCCATATCTTCTGCATCTCATCGTCGAAATGTACATCTGCATAAGAGATACCTTCTACTGACTTTTCAAAGCCCAATGCTAAGCTTTGGTTAGGATTAAAAGGAAGCTCAAGGGCATTTTCCCGGGTGAAAATATTATCTATCTCTCTCTTTGAGGTACTTATCTTCGTATAAAGCTCCTTAATATATGCTATAGGAAGGCTTTCCTGTATCTCTGGAAAATAACATATCCTCTTGGTATCATTCTGGCAACAATTCCCAAAATCAGCACCATAGTATTCATCGCAGGCTATCCAAAATTGCAACAATCCTTTCTTAGGATATAGACTATTTTCAGGCAGTTGCTCACAATTGATTTGTGCCAACATAAAGAGTGGCTCACCCTGAGAGGTAGTAGGTAATGTGCCATCCTTGGGTATATAGGGAAGCCCTCCCAACTTACTATCTGTAAGAATCAGATTTTCACCCACTGAAAGGCTAATGCGTATTACCTCTCGTGCTGTCTTTACATTAAGCGAATCCACCAATTGTTTGATTTGTTCTTCTGTAAATGTCATGACCTAAAAAATAGTTGTCAAATCAATTTGTAACTGAGGAAATTTCTCAGGGGCTACTATATCACCCGCAAAGAGTGGAAGCTGGGGCACATACCTGCTTTCTATTACAAAGGTTCTTGTGAACTACTACGAAAAAATTTAATGACAATCACATTCTCCTCCTCTATAATGTCATAATACAATGAAAACTTCCCTTTTAAAAAATGCCTTTGATACAATCTAATACTCTCTACAAATTTAGCCAAAAAATATGGTTTTTCAGCTATAGCTAACTCTACCTTATTGAGTTCATTTATAATTTTATTGGGATAAGCATCACTATAGTTATGCTCTCTCCAAAAATCAAGAGTGTTTTCTAATTGCTTAACAGCCTCTTCTGTCCATCTAATTTCCATATTTAGCTCTCAATCTTCTATGTAACTCTTCGCTGCTAATCGTTTTTCCTTCCTTAGCTTGCTGATGTGACAGAGCAATACTTTGTAATTCTTCTTCTGAAAAATGTACTTCCTCCTCTTGAGAATGCAATGTGGCAAGATACATTAAGTCATCATACTCATTAATTGGAAGAACTATTGATAATGGCACTCCTTGGCTATTTGTTAAATATTGATGTTGTGTATTCATTTTCTGTTCTATTTATTTCATTTAACTTACTTCTCATTTCCTAATATCCAAATCAAGCCTTTTCCACCACTATCTTAGTCACGATATCATCAAAGGCGACTTCTTCTCCTTGGAGGGTGTCGGCAAAGAGGATTTCGTTGGCTAAGGTCTCTGCCTTGATATAGGCTTCGTTGGCTCGAACAGCCTGCTCAAGTGTGTCTTGCTGTTGCAAAAGGATACGAATTCTGTCTGTTACTTCAAGGCCTGTATCTTTGCGAAGGTTCTGGATACGGTTGACCAATTCGCGGGCAATACCTTCTGCGCGCAACTCATCGGTAATGGTGGCATCCAAAGCCACTACCAAGCCTGTAGAGGAACTAGCCACAAGCCAACCTTCTATATCCTGTGAGGTGATCTCTACATCCTCCAAGGTGAGGGTGAGGGCTTTCCCATCAAGAGTGATTTCTTTAGTACTTTGGCGTTCAAAGGCTTGTATATCTTGTTGGGTAAAGTCATTGATCACTGCTGCGATGTCCTTCATCTGCTTGCCATACTTAGGCCCTAAGGTGCGGAAGTTGGGCTTGATTTGTTTTACCAAGATACCGGATGCATCGTCGATAAACTCTATTTCCTTGACATTCACCTCGTGCTTGATAAGGTTGGCCACCGCCAATATCTCTGCCTTCTCGGCTTCACTAAGGGTAGGAATGAGGATCTTCTGTAGGGGTTGGCGTACCTTAATCATCTCTTTCTTACGCAGAGAAAGCACCAAAGAGGAGATATTTTGCGCCTTCTCCATCTTGCTTTCCAAGGCTTTGTCTATATAAGAGGCCTGGCTTACAGGGTAATCGGTTAGGTGTACGGATTCGGCCTTATCTTTTCCTGTTACGGCATTGAGGTCGCGGTAGAGCCTATCCATAAAGAAAGGTGCTACGGGAGCGGAGAGCTTAGCTACCACTTCCAAACAAGTATAGAGGGTTTGGTATGCGGATATCTTGTCTTCCTCGTATTCTCCTTTCCAGAAACGACGACGGCAAAGACGTACGTACCAGTTACTTAGGTTCTCTTGTACAAAGTCAGAGATCAGGCGAGTAGCACGAGTAGGCTCGTAATCTAGAAAAGCTTCTTTAACCTTAGCAATAAGGGTATGTAACTCGGAGAGAATCCAGCGGTCTATCTCTGGGCGTTTCTCCAAAGGCACCTCTGCCTCGGCATAGGTAAAGCCATCTAAGTTGGCATAAAGCGCAAAGAAAGAATAAGTATTGTAAAGCGTACCAAAGAACTTGCGGCGTACTTCCTCTATGCCTTCGACATCAAACTTAAGGTTGTCCCAAGGATTGGCGTTGGAGATCATATACCAGCGGGTAGCATCGGCGCCGTACTTGGCCAAGGTCTCAAACGGATCTACCGCATTACCTAAGCGTTTGGACATCTTTTGGCCATTCTTGTCCAATACCAAACCATTGGACATCACATTTTTATAAGCTACAGAGTCGAATACAGACGTCGCAATGGCATGTAAGGTATAGAACCAACCACGGGTCTGATCCACCCCTTCGGCGATATAATCTGCCGGGAAGGCTTTCCCTTCGTCTATTTTATCTTTATTTTCAAAAGGATAATGTACCTGCGCATAAGGCATCGCCCCGGAGTCAAACCATACGTCTATCAGGTCACTTTCGCGCTTCATGGGTTTGCCTGAGTCGGAAACCAAAACGATTTCATCTACGATATTCTTGTGCAGGTCTATTTGGTCATAATTGGCCTCGGACATATCCCCTACTTTAAAGTTCTTAAAAGGATTTTCCTGCATCACCCCTGCCGCTATGGCTTTGTTGATTTCAGCAATCAACTCTTCCACGGAGCCGATGATTTTTTCTTCCTTAGTATCCTCAGTACGCCAAATAGGTAGTGGGATCCCCCAATAGCGGGAACGAGAAAGGTTCCAGTCGTTGATATTCTCTAACCAATTGGCAAAACGCCCTTCTCCTGTGGCCTTAGGCTTCCAATTAATCTCTTGATTGAGTGATACCAAGCGATCTCTTACGGCCATCATCTTCACAAACCAAGAATCCAAAGGATAGTAGAGTACAGGAGTATCGGTACGCCAACAATGAGGATAGCTATGAACATATTTCTCCACCTTAAAGGCTTTGTTCTCTGTCTTGAGCAATATAGCTAGCTCCACATCCCATGATTTTTCGGGCGCCTCGCCACTCTTATAGTATTCATTCTTGATATATTGTCCTGCAAAAAGGGCTGGTACTTTGTCTCCTTTAAGAAAACGCCCTTGCAAATTTACCAAAGGTACTAAGTTGTCATTCTCATCTCTGACCAACATAGGCGGAATGCCATTTTCTCTTGCCACACGGGCGTCATCTGCCCCGAAAGTAGGCGCTATATGCACGATACCGGTACCATCTTCGGTTGTTACAAAGTCTCCAGGGATCACTCTAAAGGCCTTTTCTGGGTTTTCTTCAGGAAGGAACCAAGGAATGAGTTGTTCATAGGTAGTCCCTACGAGGTCTGCTCCCTTGCATTCGGCCAAAACTTCATAAGGCACTTTCTTGCGATTTTCGTCATTGGCATAAGCTACAAAATCTGCCTCCTCAGAAGTTTCAAAGAACTTACCAGCAAACTGTTTGGCTACCAATTCCTTAGCCAACACCACTTGTATAGGTTCAAAGGTATATTGGTTAAAAGTACGTACCAAGACATAGTCAATATCTTTACCCACTGCCAAAGCGGTATTGGAAGGCAAAGTCCAAGGAGTGGTCGTCCAAGCCAAGATATATACCGTCCCCTGTGCCTTAAGTGCTGTAGCGGCTGCTGTGGCGAAATCCTTTACCTTGAACTGAGCGGTGATGGTCGTATCGCTTACATCGCGATAGCAACCCGGTTGGTTAAGCTCGTGAGAGGAAAGCCCTGTTCCTGCCTTAGGCGAATAAGGCTGTATGGTATAGCCCTTGTAGAGCAAACCTTTGTTATACAATTGCTTAAGAAGCCACCATACCGACTCCATATATTTGGGCTTGTAGGTGATATAAGGATCGTCCAAATCCACCCAATAGCCTATCTTTTCGGTAAGGTCGTTCCATATATTGGTATAGCGCATCACCGCTTCCTTGCAGGCTTTGTTATAATCGGCTACAGAGATTTTCTTGCCTATATCGTCCTTGGTTATCCCCAATTCCTTTTCTACGCCCAACTCCACCGGTAGTCCATGGGTATCCCAACCCGCTTTTCGGAATACTTGTTCGCCCAATTGAGTATGGAAACGGCAAAAAATATCCTTTAGCGAACGTGCCATTACGTGGTGAATACCAGGCAATCCGTTAGCAGATGGCGGCCCTTCATAGAAAATAAAAGGCTCCTTCCCATTGCGGAAGTCTATACTTTTCTGAAATATTGCATTATCTTTCCAAAACTGCAATATCTCCTCTGCTATTCGGGTCAGTTCTAAGGATTTGTACTCTGTAAATTTCATTTTTTTCGTTTTTAAGGGTGAATGAATGTTTTTTATATATTTATTCTTCGTTTTCTTCTTCTCCTGAGTAATAGGCATCCAACTGGCTTTTAGGAAGTTGTGTATAAGGAATCATCCTGTCATAGTCTGGATTAAAGAGCAGTGCAATATCGGGCTGTCCTTCTTGCTTGATAAAAATAAATGGATAGGGTGCCGCCTTGCGTTCTTCGGTATCCATATAGATAGCTTGGTTCTTGTAACCCTCCTTCAAAAGGACGGTTTGGTAAAAAGTTTCCAAATAAATCGGGTAATAGTAATTTTCAGGTCGTTCTTCCCTGTAGAAAATCACCTTATAGTTGGGGTTTATCGCCTCTTCTTCCTTAAAGGCAATACAATAATCCTTCTCGTCCTCTTCCGTATAGCTCCCTTCGAGGAAGGTCTTATCTATTCTATTCTTATCAAGGGTATAGCCCTCGCCTTCTTCCTTGAGAAAATCCCTTAGCCGACTCTTTAGAATACAAGGCATGTCCCGATAATTCATAAAAGTAGTATAGAACTTGTAGTAGTCATCGAATTCAACAAAGGAACAGCCCCTATCTTTGAAATCGACTAACTTAGGATAATCCACCTTTCCGTCATAGAATAGGAGCATGTATTTGAAAAAATCATACAGTTTATCTCCTTTTTTCATCTGGGCAAGCTTTTCCTCTACCTGTCTTTTGCGCCCTGCCTTATTATCCCTAGATCCCCAATAATACTTTGGGGAAGAAAAATCATCATATAAGTAGCCTTCCTCATGTCGCTTACGGGTGACGACACGATTTCCAAAGACCACATCTCCATACTCGGGATAATACAGAGAATCCTTCAGGGCATCATACTCCTTGCGATAGGCCTCGTCCAGCAAGGCTCCCTTGAGAAACACCGAATTGCGATGCCCTAAGAATAGATAGCGTTCCTCTTCTTCCTCCCATGAATATCCCTCTACCTCCATAGGGTCTTGTGGTTCCCTATCAAGAAAGGAAGGCCTTATCTCAGGAAAAAATATCAAGGCAGCAACCCCTATCAATAGTAATAAAATTAGGTTGGAAATAATGATTTTATAGATACACTTCATACTCACTATTGGATACTTCCTAAAAACAGCAAAGATATAACATTTAAACAAAAAAATCAAGTGTTTTTCCATGTTTTTTTTATTTGCAATTTTTTTCTGTATGACTATCACTAAATGATATCCTACCCTATTTATCTTTGCACCATTAAACAAAACCATACAACATGAAAAAACACCCTACCATGAGAGCACACAAGCGGAACAATTCACGACCTACTGCCATAGACCTACTCTCGGAAATAAATCAGATCCTCCAAGAAGTAGATGATTTAGAAGGAAAAGAAATTATCAATAAGCAGGAACTCCCTATTGTCTTGGGCTTAGATAACCATGACTTGTATTCTATAGACTTGGCAACCTCTAAGCATATTGCTATTGAGAGTGATATACCTTCTTATCGATACAAGCTACAACAACTCTTCCTACATTCATTACTGAATTTTGACAACAGAATGAAGGTAAAAATCGCTTGGATAGAGGACACTAACGAACATACTGAGTTACGCTCACGTATCGCCTCCTTTATGTTTACTAAAGCCACTCAAGCCGAGATAGTGCTTCCCTTAGTGGTTGAAGAATATAAAAGACGCAAGGCTGAAAACATCTTTGATACTCATTGGGTCGTTTTCGTTAGCGATGCCTATACTACCTATCACAAGCACAAGGAGCTATTCAATGTCTTGGAAGGGAGTGAAGTACAAGGTATTCACCTAATAGGTACTAGCGAATGTTTGGACAAAGAAACCATGACAGTAAAGGAAGTTATGGAATATAACACCCTCTTCTATAGTTTCCTATGGTTCGATGACGAGCACCATATACACCATGAGCGCTCCCTTATACAACTGCCTTCCTTTACCGAAGCGCTGCCCTTCTTCCACGAAAAGGAGTTATCTTTGTCAGAATACATAGACGAACTCTTAAGAAAAAGGGATGAAATCTCCATGAGCACAAAAGCCCCTATTGAACCCATGAACTTCCAGCAGGTACAGAGCCACCTTTCCTTACACCTGCTCAACCATCACCTTGATAATCAGGAGGGTACTATAAAATTGCGTTTGAAGGCTGTATATGCCCTCATTAATCATACCTATCAGAAACTCTTTATGGAAATGATAAAGCGCTTATGTGAGAACATCACCTATTTTATAGCAGACCATCCCAAGAAACTTATCGAGCTAAAGGAGCTACGCTTTGATCCTGAAAGTGGGCAAGTGTTAATCAATGAGAAAGCCGCCTATACCCCTACTCAAGAAGGTAGTTTGATACCCCTCTTCGCCCAGTCCTTCAATGAGCTTTGTCTATATGCCATACCAAAGACGATTATTCCCTTAGACCACTTAGACGAGGCTACCTATCCACAGCTACACCTTGTCACAGAAGCACTGCAAAGAGGTGAATCCTACAAAAAGATTGCCCCACAAACAGTCCCCATCGCCCTCCTCTCAGAGATAGAGGATATCCTATCAAAAGTAGAGTTCCAATTGGTGAGTGAAAAAGAAACTAGAGAGAAGAATTGAAAAAAATGTTAAAAATAAAGATAGATGATTTTTAAGTTTTTAGTCATCTAAGTAACTGATAAATAAATAAATAAATAAATAAATAAATAATAAAAATTATTTTTATATATGAAAATAATTTTGTAATTTTGTAATCTGATAATTTAAAATTATAGCTTATGAATACTCTAGAAAAAGAACGAGAGTTCAAAGAATGGTTAAAGAAAGTTTGCCTTTATAAGGACAATACTATTGATAGCCGTATTACCAATTGTAAAAAGGTAAATGATGTATATAATCTTTATGATTACTTTAAAAAAGGAAAAACTGAAGAAATCATTAAACTATTTACCTATACAACTGATGATAAGGATAGCGGTTTAAAGCCTCTACATGCTATCCCTATTAATGGAAATCTTTATACTGGAACCCATACCTATAAATCAGCGATAAAGCTATATTTTAGTTTCTTAAATTATTACGAAATAGAACAGAAGGAAACAAAACTAACTGATATAAAAATCTTTAAAGAAAAAGAATATATTTCATATTTAGATAAAAACATCAGCAAAGTTAATGATTATGTCAATTATGTTAAAAATATCTATAAATTATTAGGGATTGAACTATATTCTATTGTTGAGGATATCTATAGATTGCATAATATTCAACTATTACACTATTTGAAAGAGGAAGGGGCTAAATATCTATTATCCACTTTTAAAGATCTATCATCTATTACTCAATATACCTCTGGATTCAGAAAATATCTTGATTTCATAGAGCAGGCTATTTATGATGACTTTGACACTATAAGCGACCCTGATATTGAAGATGAAACAGAAATATCTGAAGAGTACAAGATTGAAGAACTTTTATTTATTCCCAAAGATAGTTATACATCTGAGGAAATACGTGAAAAATTCTTTAATAGATTAACAAGCCAAAATCGATTTAATCAAAAAAGTGATTTCTACTTCCCTATTCGGTTTATCGGACAGTACTTTAATAAAATAGGAGATAAAAAATACTTTAAAGACATCATTAATAAACAGATTGATAACATTCAATTCTTCTATGATAAAGATCGCCACGATATTATTAAAAACCTAAAAAAGTTAAGTATATCAGAGGATGGTCATGTATTTATTAATGAAGAAACTATTTTTTCTAAAGACTCAAAAAATGACACCTATGTTCCTTTTGAAGTTAATGAAATCTCGGAAATAGACATTGATCATAAAAAATCTATGGATTCTATTCTTAGAGAATTGAAAGGAGAAGATTTTGGTCAATTAGTAAAAATAACTAAGGCTTTAAATGAGAAAATAAAGAAACGCAATAATAAAAAATTAGCAAAAAAAGGAACTATTCTTTCTGATGATGTGGAATTTAGAAATAGTATTGACAAAACAGAACTTAAAAGAGAATTTGAGTATATTATAGGTAAAATGGAATTGCAACTAATGCAAAATACCCATAATAACTACAAACGTAATAAAGTTTAATTCAATCTTTTTTCATTTGTAAATTTATACGCCTCTATTGTCTCCACAGTAGAGGCGTAATTTATTGTGTCTTAATACTCTTCACTTTTTTATTCCTCTTTATCGCCTCTCCCCAGTAATTAAGAAACTTCTCTCTTAGGTGCTGAGGTTCTATGATGGTCAGCGACCAACTGCGCTTCATCAGTTCCATGATAAGGTCAAGGGTGGGTCTGATATAGAGCTCAAAGGTAATTCGTGTATTGGTTTTGCTCACTACCCTCTGAGAGAGGTGTATGGGCGAGGCCATCAGGTAGTTGCCATCACGATGGTCAAACTCCAAGACAAGCCGCTCAGCCTGTTCATCGGTGAACATGCCAAAAGCATCACGATAGGGGGTTACAAAATCTAATTGCTTGTTAGGAGAAAAGAACTCCCCCTCCTCTATACTTCTGATACGCTCCAAGGCAAAGGACTTAAAAGGTATTTCAGGGTGGGCTACATCTACTGCTAAGAGATACCATTTATAATCCTTATGCTTAAGCCGGTAGGGCTGCACGGTATAGATCTTGGTTTGCTCATCACGATAGTCATAGTAGGTAAGTTGTAACTCATGGCTGGTCTCTATGGCACGTATACAGTCAGATAGATGTTCTGATCCGGTATTCTTTCGAGACTCTGGGATGGCATATGAAGGAAGCAGACTTTTTTTATTCTGAGCAGTCAGCAGTATATAAGCGGTCAAAAAGTTATCTATAAGCTCACTCCCCTCTTCATTAAAGGAATAGCCGTTTTCCTTATTGCGCTCTATCTTACAACCCTTTTCCTCAAGTGCTTCCCTATCTCGGCGAAATAACTGCTTATCATAGCGATATTTACGTTCCTTATTATCTTCTCTTTCCTTGACATATGGGGACATTTCTTTAGCTATTTCTTGGAATTTAGGAAATTCTCCCTTTCGGTTACAATTGCGAATATATCGCAATAGGGCAAATTCTCTTATGATTTTCTCCATTGTTTTACTTGTATTACTATTTTTTTTCTTATTTTTGCACTCATTATGGAAGAAATTTTATACAAATACTTACCCTCTGAGTCGGTAGTACCTTGTTTTGAGCTGATTAAGAACTTAGGCATCTACCTGAAGATCGTCCAAGAGCGACAGAGTAGGCATGGGGATTACCAGCGCTTGCCCAATGGTCAGCATAAAATTACCGTTAATGCCAGCCTGAACAAGTACCGCTTTCTGATGACCCTCATCCATGAAATCGCCCACTTGGTAGCTATCGAAAAATATGGCAAGCAGATAAAGCCTCACGGCAATGAATGGAAAACCACCTACCAAGCCCTGATGAAGCCTTTTTTGCGGCCAGAGATCTTCCCCGCTGAACTGCTCTCTTATCTTATCATTCACTTTCAGAACCCTTCCGCCAGTAGTGATACCGATGTACACCTAACGCTGGCTATGCGACAATATGACAATGAGGAGCGTACCAAATACTATGTATTCGAGCTCCCCACCAGTAGTCTTTTCCGCACCGATGACGGACGGATATTTCAAAAAGGGGCTAAGAAAATCAAGCGTTATGAGTGCCTGGAAGTCTCCACCGGCAAGCGGTTTGTCATTCAGCCACATGCCTTGGTGGAGTTGGTTTCTTCTTCCTAATCCGCTGGCTTATATAGCCTTACATCTTTCCTTAAGCCAAGCCTGTTGCTCCTCTCCTACCAAGGGGCTAAGGGTTTTCTCTACCCATTGGTTGTAGTTATTGAGCCATTGGCGTTCTTCCTCGGTGAGCATCTCCACGATAACCGCACGGGTATCCAAGGGGCAAAGGGTAAGGGTCTCCAAGTGGTAGAAATCACCGAACTCATTGGAGCTGTGTTTCTGTACCGCTACGAGGTTTTCTATACGAATACCATAACGACCTTCGCAGTAGATTCCTGGCTCGTTGGAGCAGACCATATGCTCGAGCATGGGCACATCTCTCATCTCCTTACGGATGCTCTGTGGCCCTTCGTGTACGCATAGGTAGCTTCCTACTCCATGGCCTGTCCCATGACCGTAGTCACGTCCGTTTTTCCAAAGGATTGCACGGGTAATAGCATCAAGCTGTACACCACGGGTACCCGCAGGGAAGATAGTGGTACTTAGGGTAATCATCGCCTTCATCACAAGGGTATAATCCCGCTTGAAGTCTTCCGAGAAATCCCCAAGAGGAATCACACGGGTAATATCGGTTGTACCTTCTATATAGTGAGCACCGGAGTCTATCAGTACCGTTCCCATGGCATGCATGGGCACCTCTGGATTGGTAGCCGCGTGGTAATGCACAATGGCACCATTGCCTTCGTAGCCTATGATCTTACCAAAACTATTGGCCAAGAATCCTTGTTCGGCACGGAACTTATCCATAATATCGCCCAAGGAGTGTTCGGTAAGTGGGGTCTTGCCAATGTTGTTCTCGAGCCAATAGAAGAAATTAACTAAGGCTACTCCGTCCTTGACCATGGCCTTGCGGAAGCCTTCTATCTCGGTTTCATTCTTTACCGCCTTGAGTAGCTGTACCGGTGAAGGGGCTATCTGAAGGGTATTGTGCTGGCCGACTGTATTGTAGATCGTTTGGTTGGCATCAGGAGCAAGGAGGATAGTTTCCCCTTGGAGCTTGGCCAATTCTTGGAAATAATCCTTATAATCTTTTAGCTCGATATGCTGTTCTTTGAGGTAGGTCTTTACTGCCTCATCGCACTGTGGAGTATCTACAAAAAGGGTTGCTTTTTCAGGAGTAATACAAAGGTAGGCTAAGAAAACAGGGTTGAAGTCCACATCATTACCACGGAGGTTGGTTACCCAAGCAATGTCATCAAGGGCGGTTACAAGGAAGTGAGTTACCCCTTTCTCCGCCATGATTCCTCTAAGGGTAGCGAGCTTGTCCGAAGTGGAACGTCCAGTATATTTTTCAGGACGTACATAGATCGGTTTACGTGCATCCTTGGGTCGGTCTTTCCATATTTTTTCAATCAAAGGCTTATCGACTAAGGTTATATCCTTTCTCTTGAGTGTATCGGTAAGTAGGTTCCAAGTATTATGAGGAGTACATAGGCCATTGCAACCTACTTTTGCCCCTTGGGGGAGTTCGTCCAAGAGCCATTGTTGGCTAAGAGGTGCCCCTGGGGTACCTTCTATAAAGAAATCTACTCCGGTACCGGTGAGTTCTTGCTTGGCCTGTACCAAGTAGCGACCATCTGTCCATAATACCGCCTTGTCACAAGTGATGAATATATAGCCTGCGGAGCTATTAAAGCTGGAAATCCACTTTCTTTCCTCCCAATAAAGGGTGAAATACTCACTCATGTGAGGATCTGCATTGAAAACTACAAAAGCATCTAAGCCATTGGCTTTCATCTCTTGTCGTAGCAATGATAGTTTTTCTTTTGTTGTCATTATCTTTGGTTTTAAAATATATCTTGTAAAAACACTTCGGTAGCTCCCATGCCATAACGCATATAGTCGGCATCCTGATAGCTAAGGTTGTAACGAGAGAAGAGAGAGCCCAATTCCATCTTGAGCACCCCCTCCCCTATACCATGTATGAAGACGATACTATAGACTCCTTTCTCTATTCCATACTCCAAACAGTGCTCCGCCTCTTCCAATTGCCTATTGAGCATATCGAAATTGGTCATCCCACGGGTATGGGAGACCAATTTTTCTATATGTAAGTCTATTTCCATATGGGATTGCCCCCTTTTCTTTGTTTTTTTTCCTATAGGAGCTGCTTTTTTCTGCTTTTTTTCCTCCTTAGGCTCCGCATATAGCATCTTGTGATAGGGAATAAGGGCTGATGAGTCTACTTTTACCAACTCTTGGGGGGCGAAAGTAAGGAAAATCCCTTCTGTAGTCTCGATACACACGCCCTTAGGGGTGATTTTGGTTACCACCCCTGAGATAAGTTCGTCTATCACTTCTACGCTGTCCCCTACTGAAAACATAATTCTTTTTTTTGATGTGCAAAGATACGAATTTAATAAGTAAATGTCAATCTTTCTCCTTTATTTTTTTAGTCTGTAACCTTATTTTATTTTCTTTTTTCACTAAAATTTCGTACCTTTGCAGCTCACTATGACTAAAAAATAATAACGCTATGAAACGACGAATTTCCTTCCTCTTAGCACTGATAGTCTTTCTCGGAGCATGCAGCAAAGAGCCACAAAATGAGCTGCTGGATAAGGCCACTCAAAAAGCAGAAGCCCAAGATGCTTTCTTCCGAGTAAAGGACTTTATCTGGAAGGGACTTAACCAATATTACCTTTGGCAAGAACAAGTAGGTGACCTCTCGGACACGCGCTTCGAACGTAGTCTGACTTATACCAACGCCACCAGTGAGAAATATGTCCACTTCCTTAGAAAATTCAACTCGCCCGAAGGCCTCTTCCACTACCTGCGACACTCCGATGACCGCTTTAGCTTTATCGTAAGGGATATAGATGAGCTGGAGAATAACTTCCAAGGCATCTCCCTATCCACTGGTATGGACTATGCCTTAGCCCGAACAGGAGCTGGTGATATTGTAGGTTTTGTACGCTATGTGCTGCCCAACTCTGATGCCTATAAGCAGGGAGTCAAGCGCGGCGATTTCTTCCTATCGGTAGATGGAGAGAAACTTAGCCCTACCAACTATCAGCGACTGCTCATCAACCAAAATCCCTCGCTAACCTTCGGTTTCTGCCAAATTGCAAACGGACAACTTGTCCCCACCCTGAGCAAAACCTTATCCCAGCTTCCGCTTCAGGAAGATCCTATCTTACTGCATAAGACCCTCCAACGCAATGGGAAGAAGATAGGTTACTTAGTGTATAACTCCTTTGTAAGCAAATATGACAAGGAGCTAAACGAAGTTTTCTCCCAGTTCAAGGCCGATGGGGTAAGCGACTTGGTATTGGACTTGCGCTACAACAGTGGAGGTAGCGTACAGACGGCCATCTACTTGGCCAGTATGATCAGGGGTACTAATACCAATGAGGTGTTTGTCAAACAGACCTCCAACCCCAAGATGCTCAATTACTGGAAACGAGCCTATAACTTCGAGAACAACATCTCAGGTACTCCTATCCACAGCCTTGACCTTCCCAAAGTATATATAATCACCTCCAAGCATACTGCATCAGCTTCGGAGCTGATCATCAATGGGCTCAAGCCTTACCTGCAAGTAGTCCAAATTGGGGATAAGACCGTGGGGAAGAACTTGGCCTCTGTCACCCTGAAGGACAAGACCCCCGGTAGTAAGTGGGCGATGCAGCCCATTGTACTCCGCTCGGAAAATGCCAGTGGCTTCGGAGCTTACGAATCAGGCTTGGTGCCCGATTTCCATATAGTAGAAAAAGCTGAAAACTTAGGTACCTTGGGCGATGAAAATGAACCACTCTTGGCTAAGGCCATGGAACTGATTACCAGCATGCCCCAACAGGAGGCCTCCCTAAGGGGGCGCTTCCGCAGAGCGGCCTATAGGCTTTCGATGGACGAGTTCGACCACTGCCGAAGCCTATCTCCTACCCTTAATCGTATGTATATAGATAATCCTACTGAATAATGAATACTGAAATTCCTTGGCAAATAGCCAAACAATACGAAGATATCACCTATAAGAAATGTAATGGGGTGGCTCGTATTGCCTTCAACCGTCCTGAAGTAAGAAATGCTTTTCGTCCACGTACCACCTCCGAACTCATTGATGCCCTGAGAGATGCCACCGAGGACACCTCCATCGGTTGCGTGCTCATCTCTGCCGAAGGCCCTTCGCCCAAGGATGGGGTGTGGTCATTCTGTAGTGGGGGTGACCAGCGCGTACGAGGCAAGCAGGGCTATGTAGGTGACGATGGGGCCCATAGGCTGAACATATTGGAAGCCCAACGGCTGATCCGCTTTATGCCCAAGGTGGTTATTGCAGTAGTGCCTGGCTGGGCAGTAGGGGGTGGCCATAGCCTCCATGTAGTCTGCGATATGACCTTGGCCAGCCGAGAACATGCCATCTTCAAGCAAACCGATACCGATGTAGCCAGCTTCGATGCCGGCTATGGCTCTGCTTACTTAGCTAAAATGGTCGGACAGAAAAAGGCACGTGAGATCTTCTTCTTAGGGCGTAACTACTCCGCCCAAGAGGCCTTCGAGATGGGGATGGTCAATGCTGTAATCCCCCACGAACAGTTAGAATATACCGCTTATGAGTGGGCACAAGAGATCCTACGCAAGTCCCCTACCGCTATCAAAATGGCCAAATACGCCATGAACCTTACCGACGATGGCATGGTAGGCCAACAGATTTTTGCCGGTGAGGCCACTCGCTTGGCCTATATGACCGACGAAGCCAAGGAAGGGCGTGATGCTTTCCTTGAAAAACGAAAACCTAATTTTGAGAAAAAGTGGATTCCTAATTAGGATTCTTCCTCTATTTCTACCTCTGGGTACAAAAAATTGTTGTAAGGGAAGCGCGTAATGTGTATTTCCCTTACTTTTTTATATACTTTTTCTCGAAACTCTTGTATATTTTCCTTATTAACAGCTGAAATAAAGATGGCATCTCCATTCATACGGTTCATCCAAGTCTGTTTCCACTCCTCTAAGGTGAAGTGTCGAGAGGTTTTCTCTGTCATAAGGTCATCTTCGGCTATAGTTTGGTGGGTATAGGCATCTATCTTATTAAAGACCATGAGGGTAGGCTTGTTGATGCTCTGTATCTCGCCCAATATCTGGTTCACTGAAGCGATATGATCCTCAAAATTGGGGTGAGATATATCCACCACATGCAGCAATAGGTCGGCATCCCTGACCTCGTCCAAGGTACTCTTGAACGATTCGATAAGCTGGGTAGGGAGCTTACGAATAAAACCTACCGTATCACTCAGCAAGAAAGGCAGGTTGCCAATGACTACCTTGCGCACTGTAGTATCAAGGGTCGCAAAGAGCTTATTTTCAGCAAAGACCTCACTTTTGCTAATAAGGTTCATCAGGGTCGATTTGCCCACATTGGTATATCCAATCAGGGCAACCCGTACCAAAGCTCCACGGTTGCTACGCTGAGTGGCCATCTGTCTGTCTATGGTTTCGAGCTTCTTCTTAAGCAAGGCGATGCGGTCGCGCACGATACGGCGGTCGGTCTCTATCTCCGTCTCTCCAGGGCCTCGCATCCCAATCCCCCCTCGCTGGCGTTCCAAGTGTGTCCAAAGCCCGGTAAGGCGAGGTAGCAGATACTGATACTGTGCCAGTTCCACCTGAGTACGGGCATAGCTGGTCTGGGCACGCTGGGCAAAGATATCTAAGATAAGGGTAGTCCTATCCAAGATTTTGATTCTTAGAATTTTTTCTATATTATTCTGCTGAGCGGGGGTCAGTTCGTCATCAAAGATAACAGTGCCTATTTCATTTTCCTCGACAAACTGGGTAAGCTCCTCCATTTTTCCCGTTCCGATGAAGGTCTTCGGGTTGGGGGTATCAAGGCGTTGGGTAAAGCGCTTGATCACCTCTCCACCTGCGGTGTAGGTCAAAAACTCCAGTTCGTCCAAATATTCGTGGGCTTTTTCTTCATTTTGGGTAGCGGTAATTACACCTACCAGCACCACCTTTTCATAGTCTAAATTTTTCTTTTCAAGCATGCTGAAAATTTTGATTTTTGAGTTTTAAATTTTGAGTTATAACAAAATAAAAATCGTCGGTTGTTTGTCCAATTGCAGTCCTTTGCGCTTATGCCGCCACTCCCCTACGGTATAAGTATGTATAGACTCCTCGGAGAGGGTGATATTGGTGGCCACACATAGGGAGGTCTGTGGGGAGAGCTGCTGTAGCATCTCATCTAATAAAGCCTCATTACGGTAAGGAGTCTCTATAAAGAGTTGGGACTGGCGTTCCTCTTTAGCCCTCTTTTCCAAGCGCTTAAGGGCGGCCTTGCGCTCTGTTTTATCTATAGGCAGGTAGCCGTTGAAGGCAAAGGACTGCCCGTTCAGCCCACTGGCCATTAGGGCAAGCAATAGGGAGGAAGGCCCTACCAAAGGTACAACTCGTATCCCCTTCTGGTGAGCCATACGTACGATATCACTGCCTGGGTCTGCAATGGCAGGACAACCTGCATCGGAGATAATCCCCATGGGATAGCCTGCAAGGCAGGGAGATAGAAACTGCTGCTTGTCCTCCTCCAAGGTATGCTTGTTCAGCACAAAAAGCTCCAACTCCGCTTGTGGATGCTCTGGGGCAAGCTGCTTGATAAAGTGCCGCGCATTCTTGGCATTCTCCACAATGAAGTGCTTGCACTGTAGTACCACCTCTCTTACCCGTGGGGGTAAGACCTGATCTGCCTGTGTCTCTCCTAACAAATTGGGTATCAGATACAAATTTCCTATCGCCTGCATAACTACTGTATTTCTATTTTTTCTCCTAAATACTTGGGCTGCACCCCAAAAGTCAAGTCCCAAAACACTTTCACACGGGCGAAGTACTCTCGAACTCTCGTCTTCAAGCCAAAGTACTTATCCACATCCCGAGCACAAAAGCCTATGGCCTTGATTCCATGCTTCTGTGCTAGGTAGAGTGCGCGCTGGTTGTGGAACTCCTGAGAGATAAGGGTCAGCTCCGTAAGCCCAAAGATCTCCTTAGCCCTGACCACCGAATCCAAGGTGCGAAAGCCTGCATAATCCAAGTAAATACGCTCTTGGGGCACCCCAAGGGCGATGAGTGCCTCCCGCATATCCGAAGGCTCATCGTATCCCTGGCGGCTATTATCCCCACTGATGAGGATGAAATCCACCTTTCGAGCCTTGAAAAGGGCAGCAGCAGCCTCCACCCTATACTGAAAATACAGGTTGGGTTGCCCGTTCTTAAGCAACTTACTGGTACCTAAGAGTAAGCCTACCTTCCGCTTGGGGATACTATCGAGCTCGGTATAGAGCTTGCCCTCGCTGGCCTTGCGAATCGTACTATCAGCATTGTGGAGCACTATCACAGCCATCAGAAGAAGAAAAAGTACAAAAAACATATTCTTTTTCAAGAACTCTCGGGAGAAACCTATTTTCATTGCCATGCTAGAAGGGAATTACGGTTACAGCAGGCAAAGTTACTACTATTTATACTTTTATCAAAAAATATATTCAAAAAATATATGTTATTTCCTTTTTTTTTAGTATATTTGCTATCCGAAAATAAAAGCACCTTTTATCATGAAAGTATCTGTAGAACTTACCCTTAGTCCTCTTCAGGACGGATTCAGAGAACCTGTCATTCACTTTATCAAGAAGCTCCGCACCTCTGGGCTTATCGTATATGAAAATCCACTTAGTACCCAGGTATACGGAGAGTACGACCGTGTGATGGAAGTCCTTACCCAGGAGGTCAAGGAGGTATTTGATCTTATAGAAAGTGGCCTCATTTACATAAAAATAGTAAAATCCGACCGACACAACTATGAACCTTATTTTTGATTGGATTTTCTCTCAATATAAGGGAACCCCCACCCACTTGGTAATTATCGAACTATTAGGTGGGAGCTTCGGCCTTATCAGTGTCTTCTTCTCTAAAAGGAGAAACATATGGGTATACCCCACTGGAATCGTCAGTACAGTGCTCTATGTATACCTCCTATGGGTAGGAAGGCTCTTCGGCGATATGCTTATCAACGCCTACTATACCGCTATGAGCCTATATGGCTGGATCCTTTGGGCGAAGCACAGAGAGGATAGTGTGCATGTGAAAATAGGCAAGATGAACCTCTCCGAGACCAAAAGTACGCTATGGCTCGCCCTTTTTAGCTGGCTCTTTGTCATGTTTGTCTATTACTTTAGGCCTTATATCAACCATGATTTCTCTATGGAGGGTACCGAGTTGGGCTTCAAGTATTTTGTATGGACGGACTGGGTGGATGCCACTACTACCGCCATTTTCTTAGTCGGGATGTGGCTTATGGCAAGGCGCAAGATAGAGAACTGGCTCTTTTGGATCGTGGGCAATATCATCTCTGTTCCCTTATATGCCTATAAGGGATTCTTGTTCAGTTCCCTAATATACATCGTCTATACCCTTATCGCTATTTTAGCTTATATAGAATGGAAAAAGATCTTATACAACGACCAAGCACCTGCCAGCGCATCGCCTTCGTAGGGCCTGAATCCACCGGGAAGACGACCCTTAGCCAGCGAATGGCTGCCCTGCACCATACCCAGTGGGTGGAGGAATATATGCGCCTCTACCTACAAGAAAAATGGGACAAGCAGCGCGCGGTATGTTCTTGGGACGACTTGTTACCTATCGCTAAGGGACAAATACGCTTGGAAAACGAAGCCCTACTCAAGGCCAATGATTATCTCTTTTGTGATACTTGTCTCTTGGAATTGGTCGTCTATTCCTATATCTATTATGGGAAATGTGATCCTATGATAGAAAAGCAAGCCCTAAGTCATAAGTATGATCATATCTTCCTTACCTATATCGATACTCCTTGGGTAGCCGATGACTTAAGGGATAAGCCTCATGAACGAGAGGAGATTTTCTCCTTTTTCAAGAACTTTTTAGAGAAAAAAACAATCCCCTTTCACCTGTTGAAAGGAGGAATAGACCATAGAATAGAACAAATCAATCTAATACTAAACAAATGAAAGAATTAACCGAGTACGACCAACTTCTCTTAGGAGAAAAAGGAATCAAAGTCAGTAAGTTACAAGAACAAGTGGCTATTTTCCTCGAAGGAGTTCCTCCTGTGAACTTGGTAGCTCCTGCCCATGTAGGCAATGGTATCTTAGCCTTCTCTCGCGAGGATGCCATCCAGTATGTGGCCACCTACCAAAAGAAGAAAAATAGCTTGGACATCCTCAAGTTCGTCCCTGCTTCGGGCTCCGCTACCCGTATGTTCCAGTTCCTTTCTGCCTTCGAAAGCGATTTTGACCCCAAAAAGCAGACTTTTAATGAATATATCAAAGAAAGCGGCAATGCCAATGCAGAGATTTTCTTCCATCACCTCCCACAATTCGCTTTCTACGATGCCTTGCAAAAGTATATTGAGCAACATAAGGCCTTCGAGGGACTTAGTGAAGATGAACAGAAGCTCCGTATCGCTCATATCCTACTCAAGGAAGAGCCTTTTAACTACAAAAACAAACCCAAAGGACTATTCCCCTTCCACAAATATGGAGAAAAGGTAGTGACCGCCTTCGAAGAACACTTCCGCGAGGCTTTCCTCTATGCCGCTCAGGGCGAGGTGGTCAATCTACATTTTACTATCAACAAGGAATATAGCACCCTCTTTCTCAACCAATTGGCCGAGATACGCCCCAGCTTGGAAAAACAATATGGAGTACACTTCGAGGTGAGCTTCTCCCACCAAAGCGAGAGCACGGATACGGTAGCCCTTACTCTTGATAATGAGTACTTCCGCGATGAGAACAACAAGCTCCTCTTCCGCCCTGCCGGACATGGCGCCTTGCTCAAGAACCTCAACGAGCTGAATGCCGATATTATCTTTATCAAGAATATCGACAATGTGGTGGTAGAATCCTATGCCGATGAGGCTATCTTCTACAAGGAGGTCTTGGCCGGTAAGCTCGAGGATACCCGCGCCAAGGTGCATAAAATCCTTCAGAAAATCCAAAAGGAAAAACTCAAGAAGAAAGAAATCCCCGATATCCTCAAGTTCCTCTCCGAACTCAATATCAAGGTACCTCCTTATGTACATAAGTTTGCCAAACGCTATATGATAGAGTACATCTATCAGGTACTGAACCGTCCTATCCGCGTATGTGGTATGGTCAAGAACGAAGGTGAAATAGGCGGTGGCCCCTTCTGGGTGAAAGATGCCGATGGCAACGAATCCCTACAAATCATCGAAATGGCACAGATAGACAAGGACAATCCCCAACAATGGGAACGCCTACAGGCCTCTACTCACTTCAACCCAGTGGATATCGTCTGCTGTATCAAGAACTATAAGGGAGAGGTATTTGCCTTAGAGGAATTCCAGGACAAGAAGCTGAGCTTCATCACCGAAAAATCCTATAACGGTCACCCTCTCAAGGCCTTAGAACTCCCTGGCTTATGGAACGGAGCTATGGCCGGCTGGATCAGTATCTTTGTGGAAGTCCCTCAGATTACCTTCAACCCTGTGAAATCCGTCAATGATTTGCTTAAGAAAAACCACCAAGGCAATTACTAATGACTGACGACAAGTGAAAGGTGAATGGCGATAAATGATGAGTCTCTCTTCATTTTTCACTTTTCACTTTTTTACTTTTTTTGTCACTATTATGAAACATTTTTTACTTTTTTTTCTATTTTGTGGGATAGCCTATGGGCAGGGAACTCTCAAGGAAGCCAAGGAAAGGCTTGATTCCCCACCTATAAACAGCTCAGGAAGTGAGGAGTATCACACTTCCACTGATGGGAGCTATCAGGTTCATTCCGCTTGGGACGATATTACCTTTTTACCCATGCTCTTAGACCTAACCTTTGTCTTGGGCTACAACCTATTGGTGGAAAGCAGCTATGAGCGGTACGGACGTATGCGAACGGCGGAACTTAATCCCTATCCCTATTATAAGGGCAAGGGCGACTATACCTATGAGAAACAAATCATAGAGGATTTTACGCTGTTTCGTGCATCTGTTAGCAATGAAGTCTCCATGGGGATGCACATCTTCCAAAACAACCTACAAGGCAAAGTACGTATGGGTAGTCGCTTTGGAGCAACACTTTCCTACCAACACTTTTGGGAAAAGCAGCTCGGTGTCCCCACCGAGCATTTGGATTTTGTCTCCCTCACGGCTCAGTATTTTCGTATTCGCTCTCAGCAAATGAGCCTTAGCTGGGGGTTAGGGGCAGGTTATATAGGCAATGGCATTAACCAATTTGGCTTTTCCATGACCCAAGATGCGGAAGTTTTTGTTTATAGACCTATTTCACTAGCTTATCAGTTGCAATATACAGCTTTTTCTTACTCGGAGATCTTCTCCTTTGCCGTGGGTGCCAATTACTATCACCAGCAATATCAGGGGGGACTCAAGTATCAATATAACAACTTAGCTGCTACGAAATTTTCGGCCATGATGCTTTCCTTTGGGGTTACATTCTGACACATAACAAATTACGTTCCTATATTGGAAAGAAATGAGGCTGTCCGAAAATTTCTTTGGACAGCCTCTTTCTTCTTTAAAAGTAGTTTTTATAGTTTATAAGCTTCGATTATTTATAGTATTCTATCACACGTTCGGTGATATAGGTGGCCTTTCCATTGGAATACTGGGTACGGTTTGTCCAGTTTTTATGGGCATCCACTTTATATTGCTGAATAAGCTTAGAGGTTTCCTCTCCTTTATTATTGAAGGTAGTAGATTGTACACATTCTCCTACATTGTTATAGACATATTTGATTACAAATGCTAGAGAGTTATCTGTATTATGGCCTTTTTGTTCTATCCTTTGGCCTTTTTCATTATATTTATAGGTGTTTCTTTGGATAAGCTCTCCATAGGAGTCATATTCCGCACGTTCGATAAGTTGTCCTTGGTCATCGAATACTTGGGTTGTCCTTTGGATTACCTCATTGCTCTTGTCATAGTTGATACGTTCTATTTCATTACCTCGGCTATCATATTTGTAAGCATAGCGGAAGAAAGGTTTTTGCTCATTATCCACACTCTTGACCTCAATAATTTGTCCTGCCTTGTCATACACATAAGTATCTTTTTTCCAAAGGTTTCCTAAGTTATCATATTCATTGGTAAAGAGTAGCTTAGGATCTTCTATTTCTTCATAGGTAGGCTCTTTAGAGGCTTCTTCCTGCTTAGGAGCTGGTGCCGCAGGCTTTGGAGTTGCTCTCTCCTGAGCATCATAGATATTTACCTCCGTTCTGTTACCCTTAGCATCATAGGCATACTTGAGTTTTTTCCTTATTACCCCCTTGGTATTGACCTCATCTATCACCAATCGATCTACTTTCTCTGGAGTGATAAGCTCGGTGAAGTACTCCTCTTTCTCTATGGTATTCCCCTTATCATCATATTTCCAAGTACATTTGTAAGCGGTCTGGTTTTTCATGGTAATCACTTTCTCTATGATATGATTATTGGAATCATAGCGGTTGGATTCGCGAGAGACCAAAATGGCTTGGTTATCATAACTATCTCTCTCGGATATATTGCCTCGTGTATCATAGCGATATACATAGCGCCATAGGAGTGCCCCCTTGGCATCGAAAGAAGATTCTTCTGTTTTTTGTCCTTTTTTATCGTAGCGATAGGTTACACGCCCTTTGAGACTTTCATGTGTAATCCCCTCCTCATTTTCTTTTTTAGGCTCTGGGGTCTTGGCCGCTGGCTTCTCAGCTGGCTTGCTCATATTATAACCTTCATATATATACTTTTTGGTATACCATACCGCACCATTGGTATAATAAACTACCCTCTCGGTAACATTTCCTTTCTTATCATAATGGGTAAGCATGTTATCCATTCCCTTGGCTATACTTCCTTTTCCATAATTTCCACCTCCCTTGTCCATGGCCACATAGGTAGTAATGCGAACACTTTTTACTTTGCCTTCTAAATCATTTTTGTAATCTTTTTTTCCAGTTTCTTGTGCCAAGGCAAAGGTAGAGCACAAGCTGAATAGCAATAATTGTTTTACTCTCGACATATTTTTGTGAAGTGATTTAATAATTTTTTTTCCATATCTTGTTTGTTTTGTGATGGATGCAAATAGGCAACTCTCTCTCAAGGAACTTATCGCTGCCTTACTATTGGAGCCATTAAGGAAATACTTCCAATAGGGAGCCTTATTTGATTCTCTTCTAATCTTTAGTGGTTTTTGTTTAGCTTTTTCTTGGTTTTATATCATCGTTTTAATTTTTTTGCAAAGGTACGAATTATTTTTTTATTCACAATAGCGTAAAAAAACATTTTAGTCTTTTATTAAGAATTATATTTTTAATAAATATCTCTGTTTCAATAAATTATTTTGAAAGTTAAAAGTAATTTTAACTATTTATAACTACAAAAAAAAAAAAAAAAAAACAGTCAATATTTCTTAATTAATCAAAAATACGATTTATCATTTATTTAAGTTTTAAAGAGAAATCATCAACCGTTCATAACCAACCTCTAATTGCTAATAATTGCAAACAATTTTCGTGCCAAAAATTCATTCCAATTAAAAAAAAATGATTATTTTTGCCACATCGAATAGGCATATATAGAAATGATGAAAAAAATATTCCTCCCTTTTATTATTTGTGTAGGAACAATATCTATATTAGCAAGGCTTTTTTATTTGCAGATTCTCAACAAAGACACTCATAAAGATAATATTTCCAGTGATGTAGCCCTACAAATTTCTTATGATTATCCCGAACGAGGGTATATCTATGATAGGAATGGGAAGCTATTGGTCACCAACCAGTCGGCTTACGATATCATGGTAGTACCTCGTGAGGTCAAGGCATTGGATACCTTGGAGTTTTGTTCCTTGGTGGGTATTGATATAGCGCGTTTTCGTGAGACTTTGGCCAAGGCTAAGACGTATTCCTACCGCAAGCCTTCTGTTTTTGTAAGCCAACTCTCCAAGGAAGAATATGCGCCCTTACAGGAGAAACTCCGAAAGTTTCCTGGCTTCTTCATGCAGAAACGCCTACTTAGGCACTATGAGACCTTCGCGGGGGCCAATGTATTGGGCTACATCAGTGAGGTCAATGATTGGGAACTTAAGAACAATCCTTACTACTTGGCCGGTGAGATCATCGGTCGCCAAGGAGTAGAAAAGCAATATGAGGACTTCCTTAGAGGCAAAAAGGGGGTACGCTATCTGCAAAAGGACAAATTCAACCGAGTGATTGGCTCCTATAAGAATGGTATCTACGATACCCTTCCTACGGCAGGGAAATCCTTGGAACTGACCATCGACAACGACTTACAAAGCTATGGGGAGATTCTCATGCAGTGCAAGCGAGGCAGTATCGTGGCTATAGAACCCAAAACTGGCGAAATTCTCGCCCTTGTCTCTGCCCCTTCCTACGATCCCAACCTGCTGGTAGGGCGCAAGCGTTCCCAGAACTATACCATGCTCTACAATGATTCCATTGCCAAGCCTCTCTTCGATCGTGCCCTCCTGGCCGAATATCCTCCTGGTTCTACCTTTAAGCCCTTCACCGCTCTCTTAGGCTTACAAGAGGGAGTGATGACCCCCAGTAGCTTGGTCTCTTGCAATGGAGGCTATCGTTATGGAAATCGCATCATGAAGTGTCATGGACATGCCTCCCCTATCGATATGATCCATGCCTTGGCTACCTCTTGCAATGCTTACTTTGCGCACGAATACCGCAAAATCATTGAGAAATATCCTACTCCAACCCAAGGACTGACCGCTTGGGCAGAAGACCTCAAGAGCTTTGGTTTCGGGGCTTACTTAGGAAGTGACTTCCCGATTGGCCGTAAGGGCTACCTTCCCGATGCGGCCTTCTATGACCGACAATATGGGGTAGATGGATGGCGTGCTACCTCCAATATCTCCAATGGTATCGGTCAAGGCGAGGTGCTGGTGACCCCCTTACAGCTGGCCAATGCCTTAGCCGCCATAGCCAACAAGGGATCTTACTATACCCCTCATATCGTCAGGAAAATAGATGGGAAGACGACCCCCTTTACCGAATATACCCAAATCAAGCACACTCGCATCGACCCTAAGTACTTCGACCCTATCATCCGAGGAATGAATCTTTCCTATACCGGTGGTACCTCCCGAGGCACTCAGATAGACAGCATTAATGTAGCGGCCAAAACCGGTACAGCCGAGAACTATGTCAGGGTCAATGGCAAGCGCATGCAGCTGACCGACCACTCCATCTTCATGGCTATGGCTCCCATCGAAGACCCTAAAATAGCCATCGTAGTGGTAGTGGAAAACGGCTACTTTGGTGCCCGTATCGCCGGGCCTATCGCCTCCTTGATGATAGAACAATACCTTACCAAAAAAGTTAAAAGAAAGGAGCTTGAGAAAAAAATGATCGAAAAGAGCTTAGAGGACGAATATGCTAAGCCCTACTCCGGAAAACGTTTCTCTATTAACCAATAAATTCGCCTATGCTAAAACACCTCGATTGGCTCAGTGTCCTGCTGTATATCGCCTTGGTCTCCATCGGTTGGGTCTGTATCTATGCTACCGGTTATAACGAACAGACCACCAATCTCTTGGACTTCTCTCAACACGCTACCAAACAGCTCTTTTTTGTCTGTACCAGCGTGCTGCTAATCCTTTTTATCTTGGCTATCGAACCTAAATTCTATGAAAATTCGGCCGAGATTTTCTATATCTTTGCCATGATCCTCTTAGTCGGGGTACTTATCTTTGGTAAAACAATCAATGGGGCAAGGGCTTGGTATGCCATTGGGCCTGTGACGATACAGCCTGCCGAGTTTGCCAAAACAGCCACCGCCCTGCTCTTTGCCAAACAGCTAAGCCATATCCAAACGGACATCAGGCGGCTGAAGGACTTGATCTATACTGTGGTGATCATCATGATCCCTTGTTTTCTGATTATCCTCCAGCCCGACCCCGGTAGTACCTTAGTATATGGGGCTTTTATCTTTGCTCTAAACCGTGAGGGAATGAGCTCTTCCTTTATTTTCTTGATGCTCCTCTTCCTGACGGTCTTCCTCTCCACCCTGAAGTTTGGCATGGGCAATACCATTACCTTCTTTATCTTCTTAGCCCTTCTCTATGGCTATTGGGCAAAGCAACGTAATGGACATACCCCTTATCGGAATATTTTTTTGCTCATAAGCCTATGTGTGCTAACTTCCTACTCGGCCAATTTTATTTTCTATAATGTGTTCAAGCAGCACCACCGTGACCGCTTTAGCCTTTGGTTACGCCTTGAAAATGAAATTACCGACAGCCAAACCCTCCGACAAACGGTCGCTTACAATTCCCTCCAAGCCGAATCGGCCATCTCCTCTGGCGGGCTCTCCGGAAAAGGCTTCCTCGAAGGAACGCTCACCAAGGGGGATTTCGTCCCCGAACAACATACCGACTATATCTTTACCACCCTTGGCGAGGAATGGGGCTTCTATGGTACGGCTACCGTGACCCTCCTTTTTGCGCTGCTTTGTCTAAGAATATGGTACCTGGCTGAAAATCAAAAGAGTAAATTCTACCGCGTCTATGGCTATTGTGTCTCGGCTATTTTTTTCATACACTTTTTTGTCAATATTAGTATGGTCATCGGCACCATGCCAACGGTAGGAATTCCCCTCCCCTTCTTCAGCTATGGAGGCTCCGGACTATGGGGCTTCACTATGCTGTTGTTCATCTTCCTAAGACTGAGTACCAACAAGGAAAAACACTAAGATAAGGTGATCAGGTGATTTCTTTAATCCTATACCCCTTAATTTTTTTATTTTAAATATCTTTTTGTCATTATGAAAAAAAGACGTATATTTGTCACTAATCATTGACAATTAACCTTTAACAAGTAATATGAAGTATTTTTCTATTCCACTGGGTTGCTTACTTGCCTTAGTGGCTTGTAATAACCCACACCCCAAAGAGGCTACCCAGGAACCCGAGCCTTGGGAAAATTTCTCCTATCCTGAAACTAAAAAAGAAAACGTAGAAGATACCTACTTCGGAGAAAAAGTAATCGACCCCTATCGCTGGCTCGAAGATGACCAAAGCCAAGAGACTGCCAACTGGGTAAAAGCCCAAAACCAAGTAACCTTCGGCTACCTAAATGCCATTCCTTATCGCCAAAAAATAAAAGAACAAGCCGAAAAACTATGGAACCACGAGCAACTCTCCGCTCCCTTCCACGCTGGAGACTATACCTATTATTATAAAAACAACGGCTTACAAGATCAGGATGTCCTCTACCGTAAGGACAAAGAGGGGCAAGAGGAACGCTTCCTCGACCCCAATACCTTCGCTGCCGATGGCACCACTTCCTTAGCCCAAGTCAATTTTAGTAAAGATGGTTCCCTGATCTGCTACCTTATCTCCGAAGGAGGAAGCGACTGGCGCAAAGCCATTGTCTTGGATACCAAAACCAAGCAACAAATAGGCGATACCATCGTAAATATCAAATTCTCAGGTGGATTTTGGTATAAAAATGAAGGCTTCTACTATTGTAGTTATGACAAACCCAAAGGAAGTGAACTCTCCGAAAAAACGGACCAAAACAAACTCTACTACCATAAGCTCGGCACCCCTCAATCAAGCGATATATTAGTCTTTGGAGGGAAACCAGAAGAAAAAAATCGCTACGTAGGCGGCTATGTCTCTAGCGACGAAAACTACCTCATCATACGTGGTGAGGAGACCACCTCAGGAGGTAAGTTGTGGATCAAAGACCTTAGAAAGCCTAATGCCCCTATGATTACCATCCTTGACAACTATGATTCCGATACCTTTGTACTGGCTATCAAGGGAGAAAAAATATACTTCCAGACCAACCTAAATGCACCCAATGGACGTATCGTAGTGGCTGACATCAAAAAACCTACGCCACAGTACTGGAAAGACCTTATCCCTGAAACAGAAAATGTACTCACTCCTGTGGTGGCCGGAAAGTACATCTTGGCTCACTATATGAAAGATGCTATCTCCCAGGTAAAACAATATGATTTTGATGGAAAATTCATCCGAGACATCAAGCTCCCTGCCTTGGGTACTGTAAATTTGGAAAGCGCTGAAGAGGACGAAACCGAAAGCTTTTTCTCCTTTGAGAACTTCTATACCCCCTTAAGCATCTATAAGCTACACTTGGAGAAAGGTGATACCTCTCTTTTTTGGGCACCTAAGATAGACTTCAACTCCAATGATTTCGAATCCAAACAGGTATTCTATACCTCCAAAGATGGCACTAAGGTACCTATGATCATTACTTATAAGAAAGGTACCCCCTTGGACGGCAGTGCTCCTGCTTGTCTCTATGGTTATGGTGGCTTCAATATCAGCTACACCCCTTGGTTTGCCGTTACTTATGCCACTTGGATGAACAATGGAGGTGTCTTTGCTGTAGCCAACATTCGTGGAGGAGGGGAATATGGTAAAAGATGGCATGACGATGGCACCAAATTCAAAAAACAAAATGTCTTCGACGACTTTATTGCTGCTTGCCAATACTTGATAGACAACAAATATACCTCCAAAGAGAAACTCGCTATCAAAGGAGGCTCCAATGGAGGCCTACTCATAGGAGCGGTAATGACTCAGCGACCTGACCTTATCCGAGTAGCACTCCCCTATGTAGGGGTGATGGATATGCTTCGCTATCACAAATTCACCTCTGGTGCCGGATGGGCTTACGACTATGGTACCTCCGATGACAGTAAGGAGATGTTCCAATACCTAAAGGGATACTCCCCTGTACATAATGTGAAAGAGGGTACTTGCTATCCCGCAACCCTGGTTTTCACTGGTGACCATGATGACCGTGTAGTACCCGCCCACAGCTTCAAGTTTGCCGCCCAGCTGCAAAGCAAACAAGCCTGCAAGAACCCCGTCTTTATCCGTATAGAAACCAATGCAGGCCATGGAGCAGGCACACCGGTAAGTAAAATTATTGACCAAACTGCCGACTGGCAAGCCTTCACCCTTTGGAATATGGGGTATAAGAAACTACCAAATGAAAAGTAAAATAAAAAACAAAGCGTGAAGAATTAATAATTAACAACTAATATGAAGTATTTTTCTATTCCCCTCAGTTGCTTGCTTGCCCTTTCGGCTTGTAAGAACAACCCTCAACCTGAACAAACAGAACAGATGAAAGACTTAACTTATCCCCAAACCAAAGAACAAGTCGTAGAAGACGACTACTTCGGCCAAAAAATAGCCGACCCCTATCGTTGGCTTGAAGATGATAAAAGTACCGAGACCGAGGCTTGGGTAAAAGCACAAAGCCAATTCACTACCGATTATCTCAATGCTATCCCTTATCGCAAGACGATCAAGGAACAATTGGAAAAACTTTGGAACTATGAAAAGTCTGGCGCTCCTTTCGTAGAAGGAGACTACACCTACTACTATCGTAACAACGGATTGCAAGACCAAAGTGTACTCTACCGCAAGGACAAAGAAGGTAAGGAAGAAGTTTTTCTTGATCCTAACCAGTTCGCCGCCGATGGTACTACTTCCTTGGCCGGAATCAACTTCTCCAAGGATGGTTCTTTAGTTTGCTACCTTATCTCTGAGGCTGGTAGTGACTGGAAAAAAGCAATAGTACTGGATACCAAAACTAAAGAAAAAGTAGGCGACCCTATCGTAGATGTGAAATTTGGTGGAGGTAACTGGAAAGGAAACGAAGGTTTCTATTACTCTTCCTATGACAAACCTCAGGGAAGCCAACTCTCTGAAAAAACAGACCAAAACAAAATCTACTACCATAAGCTCGGCACTTCTCAAAAAGAGGATGTGCTGATCTTCGGGGGTACTCCTGAAGAAAAAAACCGCTACTGCGATGCTTATGTAACTGATGATCAAAGATTCCTCGTTATTTTCGGTGCCGATGCTACTTCTGGAAACAAGCTCTTTATCAAGGACTTAACAAAAGCAAATGCTCCTTTAGTAGCTATCCTCAACGATTACTCTTCCGACACTTCAGTAATCGATGTCAAGGGAGATAAGCTCTATCTTTTCACCAACCTCAATGCACCTAACGGAAAGGTGGTCGTAACTGATATCAAGAATCCTACCCCTGAGCACTGGACTGATCTTATTCCCGAAAGTGAAAATGTATTGGATATTACCACTGCCGGAGGCTATATCTTAGCCAAATATACCGTTGCTGCCCTCACAGAAGTAAAACAATATGACTTCTCCGGTAAGTTCATCCGCGATATTAAGCTTCCTACTATTGGGGTGGCTGGTGGTTTCTCCTCCAAAGAAAACCAAAAAGATACTTATTTCTGGTTTACTAACACTTGTACTCCTACAAGTATTTACAAACTCAACTTGGAAAGTGGGGAAACTACCCAATATTGGAAACCTTCTATTGCTTTCAACTCCGATGAGTACGAATCCAAACAAGTATTCTATACCTCTAAGGATGGCACCAAGGTTCCTATGACCATCACTTATAAGAAAACAACCAAGCTCGATGGCACCGCTCCTACCCTACTCTATGGCTATGGCGGGTTCAACTCCATTACTTATCCTTATTTCGGAGTAAGTGCCGCCATTTGGATGAACAATGGCGGGGTATATGCCACTGCTAACATCCGTGGAGGGGGAGAATATGGTAAAAAATGGCATGACGATGGTACCAAATTCAAAAAACAAAACGTATTTGACGACTTTATCGCTGCTGCCGAATACCTAATCAAGGAAAAATATACCTCTAAAGAGAAATTAGCTATCAAGGGAGCTTCCAACGGAGGTCTATTGGTAGGAGCTGTGATGACCCAGCGCCCCGACCTCATGCGAGTAGCCTTACCTGGAGTAGGGGTAATGGATATGCTCCGCTACCACAAGTTTACCGCAGGTGCCGGCTGGGCTTATGATTATGGTACTTCCGATGACAGTAAGGAAATGTTTGAATACTTAAAAGTTTACTCCCCTGTACATAATGTGAAAGAAGGGGTATGCTACCCTGCTACCATGGTTTCCACTGCCGACCATGATGACCGTGTGGTGCCTGCCCACAGCTTTAAGTTTGCTGCCCAATTACAGAAAAAACAAGCCTGTAGAAACGTTCCTGTTATCATCCGCATAGAGACCAATGCCGGACATGGCGCTGGTACTCCTGTAAGCAAGATGATCGAAAGCTATGCCGACGAACAAGCCTTCTCCCTATGGAATATGGGATATAAGAAACTACCTAATCAGTAGACAGTAGTCAGAAATCAGTCTATGATAAGTAACAAATGACAAATGACGAATCTCTTCTAAAGTTTAGCAGGATTCGTCATTAGTCATTAATAATTAATAATTGACATTTAACAATTAACAATTAAAAAGATGTTAGACAAAGCCCTTACCTCTGTAAGCAAACTGGAAAGCGCTTACCTGGCTTGGAAAGCCCTCCCTTTAGCCTCAAGAAAGCAGACTATAACTCGTATCCAGGAAAGACTCCTTACTCATACCGAAGAATATGCCAGCGCTATCACTACCGATATGAATAAGCCCTTGGCTCAGTCCATAGCCGAGGTCAAGAAATGTGCCTCTCTTTGCTCATATTACCTAAATCATATAGACAAGTTTCTCCGCCCCCAACCCTTACAGAGCAGTTGGAGTGAAAGTTATGTTCGCTTAGACCCCTTAGGGGTACTTTTGGCTGTGATGCCTTGGAACTTCCCCTTTTGGCAGGTGTTCCGAGTGGCAATCCCCAACTTGTTATTAGGTAATGTCTTGGCGGTAAAACACGCCTCCAATGTCCCTACCGTTGCTGCCTTATTGGACGAGATCTTCCAAGATGAGACCTTAGGTTTTCCCATCTACAAGAACCTCCCCTTAGCCAGCCACCATGTAGAGGCCATCATCGCTCACCCTGCCATTAAGGGAGTAACCCTCACCGGGAGCGAGCCTGCGGGTAGGTCAGTAGCCCAGTGTGCAGGTAAGTATCTCAAGAAATCTGTTTTGGAACTCGGAGGCAGTGCCGCCTTTATCGTCTGTGAAGATGCAGACCTTAACAGGGCTGTTGCTACAGCTGTCAATGCTCGTATGCAGAACGCCGGACAGAGCTGTATTGCTGGTAAACGTATCTTGGTTCAGCAGTCCATTGCCAAGGCATTTATAGAAGCCTTTACCGAAAAGGTCAAAGCCCTTAAGCAAGGTGATAAGTATGACCTCTCCACCGAAATAGGGGCTATGGCTCGAGAAGATTTGGCTATAGAAATCGAAGAGATGGTCGAGCAAAGCCTCTCGGAAGGGGCAACCCTACTTTGTGGGGGAAAGCGTACAGGAGCTTTCTACGAACCCACAGTACTTACTGACGTAACCCCTACCATGCGAGTATTCAAGGAAGAGACCTTTGGCCCAGTAGCGGTTATCACTACTTTTCGAGATTTTGAAGAGGCCATTGCGCTGAGCAACCAATCGGATTTTGGCTTAGGAGTAGCTATTTTCTCCCAGAATGTAGATTTTGTAAAATCACAAGCCTCTCGCTTTGACGAAGGAGCGGTATATATCAACGAAATGCTTATCAGCGATCCTCATTTGCCTTTTGGCGGTATCAAGAACTCAGGCTATGGTCGTGAGCTCTCCTACTTTGGTGTATGGGAGTTTGCCAATATCAAAACTGTAGTGGTAAAGTAGAAAAATTCTCTTGATAGAGAATAGGACTCATAAAATCCCCTTGTAAGTATTCCTTCATACCTACAAGGGGATATATAATCTATAAAGAAGTAAATTTACCTATTGGTTATCAAACAACCACTGGAGTATATCTTGTTCCTTCTGGTCAAAAGCAATCCCCCTACGTGCCATCACTCGCTCGGCTACGGCGAAAGCCTCCTCCAAGCGGTATTTCTCCGCTGAGACACCCCAAGCAAAGTTGGGGATATATTTGCTCGGAAATCCAGCTGAGAAAAGGTTGGCAAAGACCCCCACAGTAGTACCACTATTGAGCTGGGTATTAATAGCTGTTTTGGAATGGTCGCCCATGAGCACTCCACAGAATTGCAAGCCTGAAGAACTGTAGCCTCCGTTTTGGTAGTCCCACAGCTGTATAGTATTATAAGTGTTCTTAAGGTTGGAGACGTTGGTATCTGCCCCCAAGTTACACCATTGCCCCAATACAGAATTGCCTAAGAAGCCATCATGCCCCTTATTGGAATAGCCCCAAATAACGGAGTTGCTTAGCTCTCCCCCTACCTTACTATAAGGGCCTATAGTAGTAGCTCCATAGAGCTTAGCCCCCATATTCACGGTAGCATGTTCGCAAAGGGCAATAGGCCCACGCAGGTGGCTCCCTTCCATGACCTCTACATCCTTGCCTATGTAGATCTTGCCTTTCTGACAGTTAAGGGTAGCAAACTCCACCTTGGCGCCTTCCTCTATAAAAAGGTTGGCCTTATCGCCCAAAAAGCCATTAGTAGGCGAGAGTGGTGCAGAGGTACGCCCTTTTGTAAGTAGCTCAAAATCAAAATCTATCGCCTTATCATTATAGGTAAAAAGGTCGGTAGGTTTTTCAAAGACTACCAAAGGTTCTTCCCACTCTATAGGAGGGATAGAAGAAAGCGTGATACTCTTTCCCAAAAAAACCAAGGTCTTACCCTGATAAGCAATAGACTCCCCTACCTCAAGACAACCCAATCGCTCTAAGAGGCGAGGGGTAGGCAAGAAATTAGCGTAAATAGAGAGGGTAATCTCCTCTGAAGCACCTGTATAAGGATACTTTTCTTGTAGGTAATCCGTAGTGAGAAAAGACACTTGTGTTACCCCTAAGAGCCGTTGCCAGCGCTCGGCAAAGGTCAAGATACCCGCACGCAACTCAGCCGAGGGGCGGGTAAAAGTCAAAGGGAAAAAATCTTTTATAATGTTTTTATCCTCAAAGAGAAGTTGTTTTATTTTCATCTTAGTAGCTTACATAGTCTGTAATTTCCAAGCCATAGCCGGACATCCCCACATAGCGAGAAGGTTCGGAGTTGGTCAAAAGTTTCATATGAGAGATTCCTAAATCTATCAGAATTTGAGCTCCGATACCTATATCTTTCACCTGAGCGGCAGGCACTTGCGAAGGTTCGGATTTGCCCTCTTGGGCAGCCTTGATGGCTTGGATACGGTGCAAGAGATTTTGGGAGTAACCTCCTTGGTTGATCACGATAAAAGCCCCCTTACCGGCTGCTTCTATCTGTTGGAAGATACGATTGAGCTCGTTGTCTTTTTTACGCAAAAGCTCCAAGATGTCGTTGCTAATAAAGTTGGCATGGATACGGGTAAGTACGGGTTCGTCCTTAGCCCAAGTCCCTTTGGTGAAAGCTAGGTGAATCTGCCCGTTAGTGGTTTGCTCATAAGCTCGTAAGCGGAAGGTACCATAGTCGGTATCTATAGAAAAGTCTTCTTTTTTAACAATAAGACTATCATGGCGCATACGATAGGCTACCAAGTGCTCTATAGAGATAATCTTAAGATTGTGTTTTTCTGCTACTTTCACCAATTGTGGCAGGCGCGCCATGGAGCCATCTTCGTTGAGAATTTCAATAAGAATTCCCGCTGGTTCCAGGCCTGCTAATCGGGCTAAATCCACCGCTGCTTCGGTATGGCCAGTGCGGCGAAGTACGCCACCTTCCTTAGCCTTGAGAGGAAATATATGCCCGGGGCGCCCAAAATCCTCCGGTTTGGTCTCTGGTTTTACGAGTGCCTTAATCGTTTTAGCGCGGTCAAATACAGAAATTCCTGTAGTACAACCCTCTCCCTTGAGGTCTATAGAAACCGTAAATTGGGTATGGTGCAATACGGTGTTGTTCTCCACCATCATGTCCAAGCCCAATTCTTTGCAACGTTTTTCCAATAAGGGAGCACAGAGTAAGCCGCGCCCATATTGGGTCATAAAGTTAATCATTTCAGGAGTTACCTTTTCCGCTGCGGCGATAAAGTCCCCTTCGTTTTCACGGTCTTCATCATCTACCACAATGATGATTTTTCCTTGTTTGATGTCCTCAATAGCCTCTTCTATGGTATTGAGTTTTATTTCTTGGTTCATTAATTTATATTTATATTGTTATGAATTTTTCTTTTACTACAAGCTTACCACAGCCTGAGATCATCGCTACTTTCTGCATTTGAGAAATTAAGCACGAGTGTGAAAGTGAGCCCTTTGAAAACTGTATCCCGACGGAAAGGAATCGAATACCCTACATAGGTTTGGTAAATATTGAAAAAGGAAAGCCCTACACGAGGCTGAAAAGCATGGGTGTTGAGCGAAGCTCCCAAGCCCAAAATAATAAGGTTGAACTCATAACCTACCTCTGGTACGATTTCCATTTTGGACTGCTTACGCCCATCCTCAGCAAGGGTATTTTGTGCCCCCAAGTGTACTCCTGCATAGAGCGAACGACTCACCCAGTTATACTCCGTATTGAGAGATGCCCCCACAAAGCCTAAGTTATGAGACCTATTGGTATGGGTGTAGGCTGCCCTCACTCCCCAATACTCAAAATCCTGTGCTGCAACCCATAAGGGAAGAAACAACAAAAAGAAACCCAGTTTTTTCATAGCCCTCCTCTTAAAAGATTTCTCTTGCAAAAGTACAACTTTTTTTCTTATACTGCACTTTTTTAACGTGCATTCGGTATAATTAATATCTCCCAAACTTATATCAAATGTACCTATTTTTAAAGTATTATTTTTCTAAAAATTAACGATTAGCCATCGACAATTAACCATTGACCACTCACCATTAATCATTATTTTTTGTACCTTTGTCCCGCGAATAAATAATACTAAAAATTATGTATCCACCAGAAATAGTAGCTCCTATGATAGCGGAGCTTGAACAAGCAGGCTTTGAATCTCTGCATACAGTAGCAGCTGTAGATGAGGCCATAAAACGTCCTGGTACTACCCTTGTTGTGGTTAATTCCGTATGTGGTTGTGCCGCAAGAAATGCCCGCCCTGGAGTTTTGCTAAGCCTTGAAAGCAACAAAAAACCCGACCACTTAGTAACCGTTTTTGCAGGTTTCGACATCGATGCTACGGCTCAAATGCGTGACTATATGCTTCCTTTCCCTCCTTCTTCCCCCAGTATCGCCCTCTTCAAGGATGGAGAACTGGTACATATGTTGGAGAGGCACCATATAGAAGGCCGTTTTGCTGAAGCAATTGCTGAAAACTTAGAGGCAGCCTATAATGAATTTTGTTAAGTAAAAGACTGAATCCAATGAAAAGGTCTTTTTCATTGGATTTTTTATTGGTTTGAGATGAAAAAACTCTTAGCATCTAAATACAAGCTCCTAAAAGTAAGGGGTTATGCTATTATCTATGGAAGAGATACTGTTGCAGGAAAGCTCTTTGACTTAATTCTCTTAGGATTTATCCTACTAAGTGCTTTCTTGGCTATTTTTGAAAGTATCCAAATCATTGACGAACATATACATACCTTATTAGTAGTCTTGGAATGGATCATTACTGTATTCTTCTCTATAGAATATGCCTTGCGTATTATTTGTACGCCCAACTGGAGGCGTTATGTCTTTAGCTTTTATGGAGTAATCGACCTGATTTCTATCCTTCCGATATATCTTTCTTTTTTCGTGCAGAAATCTAAATTCCTTTCTATCATTCGCATTCTTAGGCTTTTGCGTATTTTTAGAATCCTGGATTTGGTACAATTCACCCAGCAAGCCAATCAGCTAAAGCGAGCGTTGAAGAATAGCCAAACGAAGATTTTAGTTTTTATCTATTTTGTCTTGGTACTTTCTGTGATCTTAGGAGCTCTAATGTATGTGATCGAACCTCATGATAAGGCTTTTACCAGTATCCCACGCAGTATCTATTGGTGTATCGTCACCCTTACCACCGTAGGCTATGGAGATGTAGTGCCCACCACTGCCTTCGGACAGATTATGGCCTCTATTATCATGATCTTAGGGTATGGCATCATAGCGGTACCTACCGGAATTGTAACTTCCGAATATTCACGTACTTACAAAAAGAAAGAAAACCCAAAGCCTCAGATAGCTTCTACCTCCGACAAGGCGCCTCCTGCCGATTATAGCTTTTCCCACAGTCATACCCATGGCCATTGTAGGGGCTGTGGTGCCTATCCCCTCCCCGACGGGGCGCTCTATTGCCCTCAATGTGGTAGAAAACAATAAAGAGTGAAAAGCACTTCACTTTTCACTCCTCAATTTTTATTCACTAAAGGATTGCATTTCTACAAGTTTGCGATAGGTACCATTTTTAGCCATAAGGGTGGTGTGGTTACCTTGTTCTATAATCTTTCCTTTTTCCATCACCACTATAACATCTGCTTTTTGGATAGTCGAGAGGCGGTGTGCTATCACCAAGGAGGTGCGGTTGAGCATCATTTTTTCTAAGGCATTCTGTACCAATTTTTCGCTTTCGGTATCCAAAGCTGAAGTAGCTTCATCCAAAATCATAATAGGTGGATTCTTCAGCACTGCACGAGCGATACTTAAGCGTTGTTTCTGCCCTCCGGAGAGTTTCCCTCCCATATCCCCTATATTGGTTTGGAACTTATCTGGTAAGGCATTGATAAAGTCATAGGCATTGGCTACCTTGGCAGCCTCTTCTAGCTCGGCTGCTGTAGCGGTTCCCTTTCCTATAAGAAGATTGTTGGTAATGGTATCGTTAAAGAGAATAGAGTCCTGAGAGACAATCCCTATGAGATCGCGGAGCGACTGTATCTTAAGATCACGAATATCTATACCATCGAAGGTGATACTTCCCTCATTGATATCATAGAAACGTGCGATAAGGTTGGCTATGGTACTCTTTCCACTACCCGATTGCCCTACCAAGGCTACCGTCTTCCCTTTGGGAATCTCCAGTGAAAAATTCTTCAGTACATAGTCTTCTCCGTACTTGAAGGAAATATTATTCAAGGAAATAGCCGTTTGGAAGTCTTTTTTCTCTATAGCATTTTCTTTATCAAAGATAGGATTTTGGGCATGGATTACCTCCAAAACACGCATAGCAGCAGCATCCCCTTGTTTGAGCTGGTAAGAAGCCTTACTAATGGCCTTAGCAGGAGTCAATATATTATAAGCCAACCCCATATAAGCTATAAATTCAGATCCTCCCAAAGTCTTGTCTACCAATACCATAGTCCCGCCATACCATAGGAGAATTCCGATAACTAATATTCCTAAAAACTCACTAATAGGTGAGGCTAAGTTCTGCCGATAGGAGAGGTTATTGGCGTAAGAATTATAGCGCTTAGTAGAGTCGGTAAAGCGCTTGATGAATGTATTTTGGGCATTAAAGGACTTGATGATACGAAGTCCCATAATGGTCTCATCTATAATAGAGAGAAAATAACCCTGCTCGGCTTGTATCCGCCCAGAATGTTTCTTAAGCGACTTCCCTACTCGTGAGATAACCAAGCCTGACAGAGGAATAAAGACAAACACAAAGAGGGTCAGCTTCAGGCTAATACCACACATAATGATGATGGTAAAGATAATCGTAAGTGGTTCCCTTACAATCAGCTCCAATATGCTGAGATAAGAAACCTGAAACTCATTAATATCTCCTGTAATTCTTGCGATGACATCTCCCTTGCGTTTCTCTGAAAAATAGGAAATCGGCAAAGAAATGATTTTCTTATACATCATATTTCGCAAATCCCTCAATACCCCGTTGCGCAAAAGACCAATGAATATCACTGCCAAATAATTAAAGATATTCTTAAGAAAAAATAAGAATAATACCAAGGCTATAATATAGGATAGGGCTTGCACAGGGTCTCCTCCTGCCTGCTGAGTAACCTGATAGTTCAGGTATTCCTTAAAATAGATGTTTGCTTGAGCAATTCCCTTATATACAGGCTTTTCATAGATCCTTGCATTGGAATCAAAAAGTACCTCTAACATAGGAATCAATGCCACAAAAGATAAGGAACTAAAAAGGGCATAGAGAATGTTAAAAAACACATTCAGAAAAGCAAACCTCTTATAGGGAAGTACATATGGATAGAGGCGCTTGATATTGGCTACGTTCATTCAATAATGTATAAGAAAATCGTTTCTTTTTAATAATCAATTAATTACAAATTCCATTCCTTAGTTACTTGCTTGATTTTAGCAAGCAAAGCATCACGTGTTTCCTCATAAGCCTCAAGGGAGGCCAAGGGGGCATTGGCACTGAAATAGAACTTGATCTTAGGTTCGGTACCACTGGGGCGAGCCGCTACCTTCATTCCATTTTCTGTATAGTAAATCAGCACATTGGACTTAGGTATCTGTATAGTGGTCTCTGCTCCTGTGAGTGGATTGTAACTTACCGAGGTTTGGTAGTCTTCTATACGCACTACCTTCTCTCCCAAGATAGTCTTCACAGGGTTCTCACGAAGATTTTTCATGATTTGATTGATCTCTTCCGCTCCACTGATACCTTTTTTCACTACCGAAATCAAGTATTCTTGGTAGAGGCCAAATTCCTGATACATCTTGAGCAATTCTTGGAAGAAAGAACTTCCTTTGGCCTTAGCCTCAGCGGCAATCCCTACTGCCAATAGTGCAGAGGTTTCCGCATCCTTGTCACGGAGAAAATCGCCTACCATATAGCCAAAACTTTCTTCTCCTCCCCCGATAAACTGTTGGTCTGGGAAGTCCTTAATCATCTTGGCTATCCACTTGAATCCTGTAAGGCCTTCTTTGTATTCTACCCCATAGGCTTCAGCGAGCTTACGCATCATAGGGGTGGAAACAATGGTAGAGGCGATAAACTCTCGTCCGGTTCGCTCTCCTTTTTCCTTCCATTTATCCAAAAGGTATTTGGTCATCAGTAGCATGGTTTGGTTTCCGTTGAGCAGCTCCATTTTACCATGAAGGTTGCGCACCGCAATTCCGATACGGTCGCTATCGGGGTCGGTACCGAAAACTATATCTGCTTGTACTTCCTCCGCCTTTTTCAGAGCCATGGTAAGGGCTTCTGGCTCTTCTGGATTGGGTGATTTCACCGTTGGGAAACTACCATCGGGAGTAGCCTGTTCTTCTACTATATAGAGAGAAGTATAGCCGGCACGCTCCAAGAGCTTCGGTATAATGGTTACAGAGGTTCCATGCAAAGGAGTATAGACAATCTTCAGATCTGCCTTACCCGCAATAGGGAAGTTTGCCTTGTTCAAAGAGGCTTCGATAAAGGCCTCATCTACCTGGGTATCAATCTTTTCTATTAAGGCCTCATTGGCTTCGAACTTGATATCAGAGAAGCGTACCTTATCGATAGCTTCCATCACTTCCTTGTCCTGTGGAGGTACCAGCTGGCCACCATCTGTCCAATACACCTTGTATCCATTGTATTCTGGTGGGTTGTGGGAGGCTGTTAGGACAATACCGCTATGGCACTTAAGGTAACGTATGGCAAAGGAGAGTTCAGGGGTAGGACGTAGCTCTGAGAAGAGGTACACCTTGATTCCATTAGCCGAGAAGACATCAGCCACTACCTTAGCGAAATCCTGAGAGTTGTGGCGGCAGTCATAGGCGATCACCACCTTCACTTGTTCGTTGGGATATACCTTCTTGAGGTAGTTACTTAGCCCTTGGGTGTTTTTCCCTAAGGTATAGCGATTCATTCGGTTGGTACCTATCCCCATAATACCACGCATCCCGCCGGTACCAAACTCCAAATTCTTATGGAAACACTCTGTTAGTTCATCAGGGTTCCCTTCAAGCATTTGGCGCACTGCCTGTTGTGTTGATTCATCAAAAGTGGCACTAAGCCACGACTGAGCATTTTCTTTACTTTTTTGTAATAAGTCCATAATCTATCACTTTATACAGTATATCTTTATCTTTTTAATTGTTAGTCTCATTCGTCACCCATCATTGCCCTGACCTGTTTGATCACATGATAGAGGGCTACAAATACCCCAAAGAGACTCCCTCCCACTATCCCCCAAGGGGCTACAGTAGGATATTTCGCCTCTAACAGATACCCCAAATAGGCGCAAATGGCTATGGTAACAGCCATTTGCAAGCCTACTTGTGAGAATTTTACCCAGTTATTGAGGTTATTTTTTGGCGGGTTCATTGCCTACAGGAGCGCTTTTTACTCCCATCTTACAAGTTACGTTGAATACCGCTCCTGGTTCTATAGCGAGCTTATCCGTCTGTACATCACCTTCTATTACAGCAGTAGCCTTAAGGCTAAGGGTACTCTTCACCACTAAGGTACCATGTACAGTTCCTTCTATATCGGCATTGGTACAGATGATATTTCCTTTGATAAGGCCTGTTTTTCCTACTACAAGCCTTCCGGAGGTCTGTATCGTACCTTCTATTTCTCCGTCTATGCGAAAGTCAGAACCGGAATTTACCTCTCCTTTGATTTTAGTACCTGCTACGATGCGGTTGCTCCCCGCCACTGAGTTGTCTACTGCCATGGTTTTCTTATTTTCTTTATTAAACATTGTTAGTTATTTTTTATATATTCATCCTTGTTTTTATACACTTGTAGGATAGCGTAATTTTCTGACGAAATTACGAAAAATTCTTTAAAAAATCTATCTTTTTCTTGATTTTTTTCCTTAGCTTGTGTTTGGAAATAATTATTGACCCGTTGCACGAATCCTTCTGCCATCTGTCGAGACATAAAACCATGAAGGACAAGCAGTTGCTCTTTATCATTATATACATCTTGACTTAGGGTGATATAGGCAAATCCATTTTCTTCTAAGTAATCCTTAAGCCGTTGCTGCTCTGTAGCATCCATGTTTTCTACAACTAATTTCCAAGAGGAGGCCTCTTCATCGGTAAGGAAAGTAGGCGTTTGACTCTGTGCTTTGAGTATCTTTAGCTTATCCTGAAGGTCATCAGTTTGGGTGGTATTAGGGTATTCCTGCACAATAGCTTCCAATGCGCGTATGTAGGCAGCCTTTCCTTCCAAGCGAGCTATGGCCTTGGCACGGAGCAATTCCCATTCGGGTGCCTGTGAGGAGGTCTTATATTGTGACTTATGGCTATCTATATAGGTTAGTACTTCTTGGAATTGTTGGGCTTCCAACTGTTTTTCTAACACTTGGTATTGAGCATCCAATTCTTTTTCATTGGTACTTAGCTGTCCTAAGAGTGGCTTGGCATATTCTGAATTAGGATAAGAAGCCAGCAATTGTTGCTTATAAGTCTCCGCTTCTTTTGGATTCTTCTCTTCGTTTATCTTATATAGGAGATAAAGTGTCTTTTCCTTGAGTTTGTCATTTTGAGTGAGGGTGAGCAAGCGATTAAGTCGCTGCTGGGCGAGCTTACCATCAGCAAATTTTTCCCAATAGAGTTCCCCCAGCCCATAGAGGGCTGTCTCTCGCTCCTTCTCAAGAGCTATCAGCTCCTGCGAAGAAGGCAACTGCTTGAGGTACTTCTCCAGTACAGCCTGTCCTTGTTCAAGGCTATCAATGTTCGTATCCGAAGATTGCTGTGCTACCAACTGTTGTGACCAACGCCAATTGTCCGAAAGCGGGCGATCTCCAAACTGTTGCTTGAAGAGCTGTTTCCCATAGGCTACCGTCTGTGGTGAATAGAAATAAAAGCCGCCCTCTTGAGAAGGAGTGTATTCTTGGGCTACCTTTCTTCCAAAATCCGTAATAGTAGCCGCTCCAGAGGTCTGGGAATGTTGCTTTAAGGAATCTATATGTTTTTGGAAATAGCTTCTTTGTTCTTCCTTGGACATCTTCATAATGCGAGAAAGGCTATCTGCCTTGGCTATGGTACGCTCGAAGACAGTTATTTGCTCCAAGTTATCCCTTTTCCTGCGCATATAGAGGTGAGCAAGTGTATTTTTAGGGATATATACAAGGGTACTATCATAATGAGCATAAGCCAGAGGATACTTTTTCTCTTTGAAATAGAGGTCTGCCAAGTGTTCATGTGTACGCTGGCGAAGCCCCTCATTGTCTTTATTTTTGGTCAAAGAGCGCAAGAAGTATTCTGTTGCTCCCTTAGGTTTCTCTTCCGATTCTAAGAATAGTGCATGTTGGTAATAGATAAGGTCGAGCAGGTCTTTGTGTTCGTAGAGTTTTTCCATTTTTCGGAGTTGCTCCACATAGGCAACTTTTTCCTCAGGGGTAAGGGTTTGGGTACGTGCCTTCCCTACCTGGGCTTCTACCCATAAGCGGCGAGGTATTTTCCAGTTCAGAGCTATCGTCTTTTGGTAATAAGCCTTAGCGGAGTCACGCTGTTCCAATCGTTCGAAGAGCTGCCCTATGATGTAGTAATAACGACCTCTTTTGGGTCTTTTTCGGGTCTCCACACTGGCTTGTTGGAGTGCTTCTATGGCTTTGGGATATTGTTCCAAGTTGATAAAGGCCTGCGCCAAGACAGCATGCAGCTCCGCACGATCTCTGCGCTTAGGATGTTCTTCTTGGAGTATCTTCTCCAAAGCTGTTACGGCTAAGAGCTCTCTTCCGAGCTGGATATGGGCTTTCTCCAGCCATACGGCGGCATTGTAGCGCTGATTGGTCTCTCCATAGTTGGTCAGCAGGTGGTTGAAGGCCTCCATAGCAGGGATATAGCGCCCATTGTAGTAACGAGCCTTGCCCAAGAGCATATAGGCATCGTCTATTTTTCGATTTTTCTGTTTCCCATCGAAGACCATGGAGTGGCGCTGGATCGCCTTGATGGCTTTCTCCTCTGCACGGTCAAAATCGGGATTTCCTTCTCCCTTGAGATTATATATTTGGGAGCGCACCTCTGGCTCCACTTCTAAGATCTCAAAATAATTTTCAGTATGCTTCTCAGCAAGTTCTTTCTTCCCTTTTTCGAGGGCTAAGTTCCCATTGTACAACACATTATACATGGTAGGAATCATACGAAACTGACGGTTGTAATAGGTGTCCGACTTAGTGGTACAGCCCCATAGAAGCCCTATCAGTATCAAAGAGATTATAAGTTTGTGCAATTTCATCTAAGAAAATAATAACAAGGCGCAAGTTAGTGATTTTTTTTGAATAAACCAACAAGATTAAACAATTTATAAGAAAATATAAGCTACCCTTGTGGGAGTAGCTTATATCGAGTAATATTAACCTAAATACGTTTTCAGTATTTTACTTCTGGAGGTATGCTTAAGCCTACGGATGGCCTTCTCCTTAATCTGCCGTACACGCTCACGGGTAAGCTCGAAGGTCTCCCCTATTTCTTCAAGGGTCATAGGATAGTTCTCTCCCAATCCAAAGTAAAGGCGAATTACGTCTGCCTCACGAGGAGTAAGGGTCTCCAAGGCGCGTTCGATCTCTGTCTTAAGGGATTCATGCATCAGCTCCTTGTCTGGATTTGGCGATTCGCCACTGCGTAAGACATCATATAGGTTGGAGTCTTCCCCTTCTACCAAAGGAGCATCCATGGAGATGTGTCGCCCTGAGTTCTTCATAGACTCCTTTACATCATTGACCGACATGTCCAGTTCTTTGGCTATCTCTTCCGCTGAAGGCACCCGCTCATGGGTCTGCTCTAAGTAAGCATACATCTTGTTGATCTTATTGATAGAGCCTATCTTATTCAAAGGCAAGCGCACAATACGTGATTGTTCGGCCAAGGCCTGAAGAATGGACTGGCGAATCCACCATACCGCATAGGAAATGAACTTAAATCCACGTGTCTCATCGAAACGTTGAGCGGCCTTGATCAGCCCCATATTCCCTTCATTGATAAGGTCGGGCAAGGTAAGTCCTTGGTTCTGATACTGCTTGGCTACAGAGACCACAAAGCGCAAATTGGCCTTGGTAAGGCGCTCCAGAGCTATCTTATCTCCCGATTTGATACGCTGGGCAAGCTCCACTTCCTCATCGGCAGAGATCAAGTCTACCTTACCTATCTCTTGCAAATACTTGTCCAATGAAGCGGTTTCCCTATTGGTAACCTGCTTAGTGATTTTAAGCTGTCTCATTTATTTAATTATAGCGTTTAATTTTCAATTAGAGTCCAAATATGGAAGGGTTTTGCTAAATCTATTGTCTTATTTCTTTATTCTTTCAAACAGAGAAATTACATTAACAAAAATCATTCCAAATTTGATTTTATTAACGAAGTTTGATAGTAATATTTTACAATATAACTTTATTTGGTAATATTATTTGTATAATAACATATTCTTTTGTTTTTAAAGCTTTCTTTTGTCAGTGACCCTGACAATCAAGCTAAGGGGGTGTCAGCCGAAGTATACCTGACATTTTTTCAGTTTTTATTTTGTTTCCTTAAAAAAAAACGTATCTTTGTAGCTTAGAAACGCAATTATTATCTATTATGCTTATAGCACCTTCATTATTAGCAGCCGATTTTGCTAACTTACAGAAAGACATTGAGATGGTCAATCGCAGCCAAGCCGATTGGTTCCATATAGACATCATGGACGGAGTCTTCGTCCCCAATATCTCCTATGGTATGCCGGTTTTGAAAGCCATTGGGGCACATGCCCAAAAGCCCTTGGATGTACACCTGATGATCGTGGATCCTGACCGATATATCTCTGAGTTTGCCCGCTTGGGTAGTCGTATCCTATCGGTACATTACGAGGCTTGCACTCACTTGCACCGTAGCCTTCAGGCAATCAAAAAGGAAGGGATGCTTGCCGGAGTAGCCCTGAACCCTCACACGCCTATCAGTATGCTGGAGGATATTATCTCGGAGGTGGATGTATTGCTGCTGATGAGTGTCAATCCTGGCTTCGGAGGACAATCTTTTATAGAGAACACCTACAAGAAGGTTGCCCAAGCTAAAGAGTTGATCCTCAAATCTCATGCCAAAACACTCATAGAGGTGGACGGAGGAGTCAATGCCCAAAATGCACCCAAGCTGGTGGCCGCTGGTGCCGATGTACTTGTGGCTGGTAACTTCGTCTTCTCCGCCGCAGATCCGGAGAAAACAATCGCCGAACTGAAAGAAAACTGCTGAGCCTTGGCCACAGCACACTACTTTATCTATACTAAAACATAAAATTCTAAACTATGGAAATAAAACAGGGGTATAACATACAGCCTGCACCTCAGTGGGCTGATACCTTAACCAACGAACAACTCATCAAGCTGTGTGAGGATACGCCCTTCGCTACCAAACAAATAGACGAAGGAAGGGATTTCTGCTATCTGCTGAACAAATACTTCTATGTGGATGATCAGCAAAATGCGGACTATGCCCTGATGGCCTATACCCTTACCCAACCTGAAAACTTAGAACGTGCCTCCATGAACGATATGATCTTGGAGGAAAACGAATGCTATGATATCCATCGTATTGCCGTTATTCGAGAAGGAGCATATATCGACAAGCTCCCCGATACCAATATCAAAATACTGGATAATGAGAATAATAGCAATGGAGGTATCATTAGTAAGTCTAAGAAGATCAATATCTCTATCCGTGACCTACGCCTCTATGATATCCTTATCTTGGAAGATACCCGCACAAAGGTATTCTCCGAAAAGGAGTTCGTACGCCGTGACTTTGTAAAGCATATCTACCTGACCCCCGATACTTATTGGGCTTATGGGAAGTATCAGTACAAATTCATCAATAACCGAGAGAAAAAAGTGGCCTACAAGCGCTTCTTCTTCCGCGATCAGGAAGGAAATGTCTTAGACCAACCGATAGAATACCTCGAAAAAGGGGAAATTTTCGAAATAGAACACACGGACTATATCAACCCGGTTGATGTAAACCGAGAAATATTCCCTTTCATCGATTTTGCTACCGAAAGTACTTGGAAAGATCTCTCTAACTATATCTATCCGCTCTATGAGGAGGTATTCAAAGAGGCCGACCTAAGGGCTTTTGCTCCTGATTTGGTGGAGAAAATGGACAAACTCCCCTCTTTGGAGGAACAAATACAGTTCGCCATTGAGTATGTACAGAATAACATCTATTATACTTACAATGCGGACGAGATGAATGGTCACAAGCCACAAGCGCCTGCCATTACCTTCCAAAACAAACAAGGAGATTGCAAGGCCAAATGTGTGCTGCTCAAGACCATATTGGACTACCTGAAGGTGGAGACCTCTATCGCCTTGGTCAACTACAATGCGGATTTCTATCTGAAGTATTACCTCCCTTCTTTGTTATCTTTCAATCATGTGATTGTAAAGATTCACTACCAAGATGAGGACTATTTCGTGGATGCCACCTCCCGCAATGAGTTTGGCCGCTTACAGAAACGTACCATACTGAGCTTCTGTCACTATATGGAAATCAAGCCTGAGGCTACCCTACAGGTAAGAAAGGCTACCCACTTCGACCTACCTTGTATTGACGAACATGTAAAGATTGCTGTCCATGGCGATAAGGGAAAGATTAATCTTCGAACTACCTATCGCTATAACCGCGCTAATAACATGCGTAATTACTTTAGGCAAACCAACAAAAAGGAACTCATCGATGGCTGGAACCGCTTCCTCTTCTACAACCTTAACTATATCAACGATAGGAGCGAGCAGGACATCCGTGAGATCTTCAAGGAGGCTACCATCAAAATAGAACATGACGACAAGAAGGAAAACGAATTGGTAATCGCCTATGAAGCTACGATCCTAAAGCCTTACTTCACCAACAAAGAAGGCCAGGAATTTCTTATGTACTTTGACCACTCCGTACTGAAAAAAGATTTGCTCGAATTCCGACATAAGGACAGTAGCTATTGGCATAACTACGATAGCGAACATTATCTGATAGAACTCCAAGCCGATAAGCCTATCGATACCAAGGAGAAATATACGATCCAGGAGTTGAATATCCAAAATGAATATTTTACTTATATCACTAAGAAAACTATTCAGAAAACCTCTGGATCTGTAGAAATTACTTATACCCCCCTAACGAATATAGAAATTACCTTAGCCAATATACAAGCCCTCAAAGAAGATTACAATCGTATAGGCGACAGCAACTTTGGCTTGGGAATTGATATACTCCCCAAAGGACTCTTTGGCAGAATAAAAACATGGTTCAAATAGCTGTTACTCTTATATTAAAAAACAAAAAAACTACCTGACAGTCAGGTAGTTTTTTTGTTTTATAGTGATTGATACTTCTATTAGAACTGATACTTAAGTCCTACGTTCCAGGTACGACCGAAGCCGAAGAACACTCGGTTGCTTACATCGATTCCTTTGTAAGTAGCAGTAGTTCCTCCATTGACCAAATTATTGGTATCAGACTCTGCGATATAGGTCGTATCCAAGAGGTTATTCACATTGGCCAAAAGAGTAATAGATTGGGTCTTCCCAAAAGGATATTTGTAAGAAATACCGCCATCAAAGAGGTGATAAGCAGGGAGCTTAAGGCTAGTAAGGTTAGGATTCTCAACCAAAGCTGATATATCCAACTTCGCATAGAGGTTATTGACATAGTGCCAGCTCAAATCGATGTTGAAGTTCTCAAAAGGGGTAATATCCACCCCAAGATTAGCCGTCATATGAGCCGATTCACCCACTTTGAGCTTACTCAAATCTACATCAAAAGAAGGAGTCGTTTTTCCTGTAAGGATATACTCTGTATTATCGGCTGCAAGGAAGGTATTAGCCTGTGCATCACCTTGGTAAGTCCAATCTCCTGCAGAGAACATTCCCACAAACTTAAGATAGTTATTTACTCGATAAGAAGCATCGAGCTCTACCCCTTGGTGTATCTCATCTACACCAAATAATTCTATGAAATATTGATTCCCTCCGTCCCATTGAAAGTCTTTACGAATATGACGGTCATTCCAAGTAGTGCGATAGAGGTTTAGGTTAGCAGCAAAATTATCCATTTTAAATCCATAGCCGAGCTCTACTCCAAATATTTTTTCATTGGTAAGGTCTGCAGCTAAGAAGTTTTTATAGTTAGGATATACCGCATCGAAGAAAGGCTGACGAGAGTAGTACCCTACATTGGCAAATACATTGTGATGATTGTTGATATTATAGTTGGCTCCAGCTTTGATATTGTAGCCTGGGATTCCCTTATAGGAAGTCTCCTTATCCATAGCCGTTTCAGGTCGGCCTGCAAGGGCAAGGGTTCCAGGTCTTAGGAAGTTATCGATACGTTGGAAGGCCTGTACAGAGCTTGACCATTGAGCAAAAGCAGAGAGCTTTTCGGTAGTATATTCCAATTGGCCAAATAGCCCCATCCAGCGTACATTGCCATAGTTACTATAGGTAATCTGATCCTCTAAGGGGTCTATGCTGGTATTAAAAGGATTGTAACTAGGCTTATCAGCAGCGGTATAAGTCACACGGCGGGGTTGTGTCAGGTTTTTATTGGAGTCATCCAAGAAGTATTCATTTCCTAAGAGATCACTAGGTGCCTCATAGTGATAGCCTTTGTAATAACGACCATCCAATCCTACACTGAAGGAGAGGTTTTCAGATAGTTTTTGCTCGAAATTGGTTAAGAAGCCAAACCAGTTATGTGAATTGACACTGACTTTTCTCGAGAAACCTGATCGACTGGTAGCTACATTAGGCGAGGGATTAGGAACTATAGTCTGTCCTGGTACAGAAATATCTTCCCCACGATTATAGCGAATGACTCTATCCATATCGATTAAGCCATCTGGTGTTCTAAGGTGCGAAGCATATACTTTTTTTCGATTGGAGTCAGTAGCATTACCCATATAGTTTGAACCATACCCTCGTCCGAAAGAAGCATAAGCTACGGTACTAAAAGAAGAAGATTCACTTAAGTTCCAGTCCCAGTTAAGCATCATCACAGGCTTGTGATAAGTATTGCGACGGAAGCTGAAGGCCTCTCCATTCTTATAACCCCAATCAGCATTATAACGGCGATTAGGCTCACCATCCTTACCATAATACAAATAATCTTTAATACTGATAGAGCTACCACGTTGGTTATGCCATTGGGGGGCTCCTGTGATCATGAACTGAAGGGCATGCTGATCATTAGGGGAATAGCCTAAGGCAAAGAAGTAGTTATCACCTAAAAACTGGGTATTGTCCGCATAGGTGGCTCCTCCTGTACGGCTTAACAATACAGAGGCTGACCAGCCTTTTTTGTTTTTTCCAGTATTGTAAGCTGCCAATCCCTTGTAGAAACCGTCATTTCCATAAGTGGCAGATATACGCCCTCCTTCAGGCATATCAGCCGCACGAGTGGCAATATTGATAGTTCCTCCTACAGAGGCTATGGCAAGTTTTGAGGCTCCTAAGCCGCGCTGTACCTGCATGGTCGAGGTTACATCGGCAATTCCTGCCCAGTTGGTCCAATACACCTTACCATTTTCCATGTCGTTAATGGGCATCCCGTTGATCATCACCGCAATATTCTCATTTCCAAAGCCTCGAATATTAATTTTAGAATCTCCATAGCCCCCACCGGACTTGGTCGCATATACCGAAGGGGTACGTTTGAGCAGTTCAGGAAACTCATTATTTCCCAGCTTATTGACAATCTCGGCTGCTCCTATAGTAGATACTGCCACGGGCGTACAACGCTCCTTAGCCATATTCAAAAGCGCATTTCCGGTAACTACCACCCCTGTAAGTTCTTCTGCTTCTGCAAGCAAACTCACCTGGATGTTAGCCTTCCCTCCTACCAAGGTATAGGGTACTTCTTTGGTTTTAAAGCCAATAAAAGAAATCTCCAAGATTCCTTTTTTATCGGTTGCTGTCAGGGAGAATTTCCCTTTCTCATTGGTAGAAATACCATGAGTAGTTCCCTTGATAAGCACATTCGCGCCTAAGAGAGGTTCCTTTGTCTCCTCATCAATTACGGTACCCGTAATGGTTTGTGCCGAGAGCGTAGCCATCATGAAGAAAGCCAAGAGGCTCAGCCAATGATTGAGTCTGTTCATCTTCTTAAAGAATTAGTTCGTTATTGTTGTTTTTAAAGCTGCAAAAATAGCGACTTTTTGTTATTCTTATATGTAATTTTTTGTTAATGTTTAAGCTATTGAGTCATATCCATTATTAAATCTTTTAGTTTAGATATTTATGCTACAATAAAACGCTTTTGATAGAATATTTTTACATCATATATTTTTTTCAAAAAAAATTTTGATGTTAGAATATTATATTATATCTTTGCACCCTGAAAAGCAAAAACTTATTTTAAGTATCATTAGAAATAAATTATTGAATATGAAAACAAATGTATTAGGCTATCCGCGTATCGGAGAGAAGCGAGAGCTTAAGAAAGCCAATGAAGCCTTCTGGGAGGGAAAACTCAGTGAAGAAGAGCTGCTTGCTGTAGCGGAACAAATCCGTGTACATAACTGGACTTTGCAAAAAGAAGCGGGTATCGACCTTATCCCTTCTAACGATTTTTCGTTATATGACCAAGTATTGGATTTTTCCTTTACAATCAATGCCATCCCTGAGCGCTTTGCCCCTACCCAAAGCCTCTCTGAACTTAAGCAATACTTTGCCATCGCTCGTGGTTACCAAAAGGATGGAATCGATGTTACTGCCTCTGAAATGACCAAATGGTTCGATACCAACTACCACTATATCGTACCTGAATTTACTAAAAATCAAGCCTTTTCTATCAAGGTAAATAAACCGCTACAAGAATACAACTTAGCTAAAAAACATGGGGTTGAAACCAAACCTGTTCTCCTTGGAATCGTCTCTTACCTACTCTTAGGTAAAGAAAAAGAAGCTGGCTTCCACCGCTTGGAACTGGCCGATCGCTTACTCCCTGTATACATAGAGCTGGTACAGAGCCTTGTGGATGCTGGAGCTAAAACCATCCAGATTGACGAGCCTTACTTGGTACTTGACCTCCCTGAAGGTGCAGCCGCCACTTACAAAAAAGTATATGCTGAGCTTAAGGCCAAATTCCCTAATACCGAATTTATCCTTACCACTTACTTCGGTGCTTTGGACAACAATACCGAACTGGCTGTATCTCTACCACTTGATGTACTACACATCGACTTAGTACGTGCAGCTGCTCAACTTGATAGTGTTCTAAAAGCACTTCCTAAGGATAAAAAACTTTCTATCGGTATTGTAGATGGACGTAATATTTGGAAAAACAACTTCGAACACTCTCTTGCCCTAATCGAAAAGGTTAAAGAAGTGATCGGTGAGGATCGTATCTATTTGGCGACCTCTTCTTCATTGCTCCACTCTCCTTGTAACTTGGAGTTGGAGAACAACGAAAAGGTACTTACCCCTGAGATCAAGCAATGGTTGGCCTTCGCTAAGCAAAAAGTTAAAGAATTGGCTACCCTCAAGTCCCTTACTTTAGGTCATGACCTAAGCCCTGAGGTAAAGGCTATCTTCGAGGAAAACAAAAAGGCTGCTCAAAACCGCAAGACTTCTACCCTTATCCACAATCCTGAAGTAAAAGCTCGTGTTAAGGCTATTACTGATAAGGATAGCCAGCGTAAGAGTGCCTTCGCTACCCGTCAAAAGGTACAAGAAGAAGCCCTACACTTACCGCTATTCCCTACCACTACTATTGGTTCTTTCCCTCAAACAGCTGAGGTGCGTTCTTGGAGAGCTTCCTTCAACAAAGGTACCCTTTCTCAAGCAGAATACGACCAAAAATTGGAAAAAGAAATCGAAGAGTCTATCCGTTGGCAAGAGCAAACCGGTATCGATGTATTGGTACATGGTGAGTTCGAGCGCAACGACATGGTGGAATACTTCGGAGAGCTCCTCAGCGGTTATACTTTCTCCAAATTCGGTTGGGTACAGAGCTACGGTTCTCGTTGCGTGAAACCTCCTATTATCTACGGAGATGTATCTCGTCCAAAACCTATGACTGTTCGCTGGAGTAAGTTTGCACAGTCCCTCACTAAGCTTCCTGTAAAAGGTATGCTCACCGGGCCTGTGACTATCCTACAGTGGTCTTTCGTACGTGATGACCAACCTCGTTCTGAAACAGCTACCCAGATAGCCCTTGCCATCCGTGATGAGGTAGTAGATCTCGAAAAAGCAGGTATCAAGGTTATTCAAATCGACGAACCTGCTATCCGTGAGGGCTTACCGCTACGTAAGGCTGACTGGCAAGCATATTTTGACTGGGCGATCAAGGCCTTCCGTATCTCTGCCTCTGGCGTGGAAGACCAAACCCAAATCCATACCCACATGTGCTACTCCGAGTTCAACGATATGATCGAGGCCATCGCCGACATGGATGCAGACGTGATCACCATCGAATGTTCTCGCTCTCAGATGGAACTCTTGGATGTATTTGCCGACTTCAAGTATCCTAACGAAATAGGCCCTGGAGTATATGACATCCACTCTCCTCGTGTACCTTCTAAGGACGAAATCTACCAGCTGATGAAAAAAGCCATCGCTGTTGTTCCTTTCCGCAACCTTTGGGTAAACCCTGACTGCGGTCTGAAGACTCGTCACTGGGAAGAAACCAAATCAGCCCTTACCGCCATGGTGGAAACAGCTAAGAAACTCCGCGAGGAATACAAGAAATAATGGTTAATGGTTAATGATTAATGATTAATGATTAATGATTAATGATTAATTTATAAAAATTATTATTATAAAAAGAGGTAAAAACAAATTGTTTTTACCTCTTTTTTGCTTACAAATAATGTCAATTATTCGAATCATTATTGCCATTAATCATTGATCATTATTGCCATTAATCATTGATCATTATTGGTATTAATCATTGCTGTAATAACATCTTTGTCAAGACTCCAGCCACGAGCAGGGGAATATTCCCTGGCATAGTAGATAATCTGCAAATGGAGTTTGTTCCATTTTCGCTTAGGAAAGGCTTTTTTTGCATCTTTTTCGGTTTGCACCACCGAAGAGCCATCGGAGAGCCCCCAGCGGAAAAGCATGCGATGTATGTGGGTATCTACCGGAAAGGCGGGCACGCCAAAGGCTGTGCTCATCACTACACTGGCCGTCTTATGCCCTACCGAAGGAAGGGCTTCCAAGCCCTCAAAGGACTGGGGCACCTGCCCCTCGTATTTTTCTATCAGTATATGAGAGAGATGATAGATGCCATGTGCCTTCATAGGGGAAAGTCCCACCGGCTTTATAATCTCTCGTATTTCCTCTTCACTTAGCTTGACCATATCATAGGGGTTGTCCGCCTTGGCAAAGAGCAGTGGGGTAATTTGGTTCACCCTTGCATCGGTACACTGGGCTGAAAGAATTACAGCTATAAGCAGCGTATAAGGATCTTTATGATCCAAAGGAACAAGTGGGTCAGGAAAGAGCTCGTCGAGCTTCTCCATGATAAGGCGTACTTTCTCTCTCTTAGTCATCTTAGCAATCGGCTACACTTACAGCTACCGCAAGGCCTGCTTCGGAGGTTTCCTTGTACTTGGTATTCATATCTTGGGCGGTCTGCCACATGGTTTGGATAACCTTATCCAAAGGTACCTTGGCATTTTTAGGGTCTGTTTCCAGAGCGAGTTCAGCCGCATTGATAGCCTTCACCGCCCCCATCGCATTGCGTTCTATACATGGGATTTGTACCAACCCCCCTATAGGGTCGCAGGTAAGTCCTAAGTGGTGTTCCATAGCTATCTCTGCTGCGATCATCACCTGCTCGGGTGTACCACCCCATAGCTCACATAGGCCTGCCGCTGCCATAGCCGAGGACACTCCTATTTCAGCCTGACAGCCTCCCATTGCTGCCGAGATAGTGGCTCCTTTTTTGAAAAGACTACCAATGATCCCAGCTGTAAGCAGGAATTGTTCGATTTCTTTATCGCCTGCTTGGTGGTTGTCTATTGCTAAGTAGTAGAGCAATACAGCAGGAATCACCCCTGCACTACCATTGGTAGGGGCGGTTACCACTCGGCCTAAAGAGGCATTGACCTCATTGACCGCTAAGGAGAAACAAGTAACCCACTTGAGAATTTCGCGGAATTCTACTTTTTTATTTCTAATGGCTGCCAGCCAAGCATCAAGTCCTTCATAGGCTGGAATTTCTCCTAAGAGCTTCTTGTGAATATCATAAGCCCTACGCCTTACATTGAGCCCTCCAGGGAGGATACCTTCGGTATGGCAACCTATATAGGCACACTCTTGCATGGTATGCCATACGCGCAAGAGTTCCGAATGTATCTTAGCCTCTTCTCGGAGTACTTTCTCGTCCTCGAAAATGATTTCAGAAATCTTCTTATCTTCTCTTTGGCAATGAGCTAAAAGCTCCTTGGACGAGTTAAATTCGTAAGGAAAATGAACCTTCTCTACCTGAGAAGGCTTGTCCTCTTCTGTTTTTTCTTTGACGATAAAGCCCCCTCCTATAGAATAGAACGTAGAGGCATAAGTTTCCATCCCCTCCCCTTCGGCTGTAAAGGTGATTCCATTGGCATGGAAGGGTAAGAACCTTCTATTGAAAACCACCTGAGTGGCTAGATCAAAATCAATGAAGCACTCGCCAGCCAGGTGCAATTTCTTATCTTGATTGATAGCGTTGATGATAGTAGCGATACTATCAATAGGGATATACTCCGGATCAGTACCACTCAAGCCCAACATAGCAGCCAAGTCGGTGGCATGTCCTTTTCCTGTAAGCGAAAGTGATCCATAGAGGTCTACTTGTACCTTTTGTACTCTTTCTAGAATTTGTCTTTCTCGGAGTTCGTTTAAGAAGGTCTCAGCTGCACGCCATGGCCCCAAAGTATGGGAGCTGGAGGGACCTACTCCTATCTTAAGCATTTCAAAAACACTTACGTATTCCATACAAAATTTTTAGGGGCACAAAAATACGAATTTATAAGCATATACTAAAGCCAAATTACTATTTTTTCACTCTTGATTGAATCCTCTTATTCAGTCACTTTTTCTAATTGTTTTCTGATCTCTTGTACGATGCTGGTACGATCAATTCCTAGGCCTTCTTGCTGTGCAGCAAGCTCTCCATCTGCATTGAAAACACTGATAATATTGGAGTGAGAAAAGTCCACCGGAGAGATTTGCTTGTAGTTCACAGCCAATACTGCGGCAAACTCACGGGTTTTCTCTTCATCGGAGCGTAGGAAGACCCATTGGTCATCATCCATACCGCTTTCTTGGGCAAATTTCTTGAGGTGTTCAGGGGTATCCACCTTAGGATCTATACTCACTAAGATGTACTTTACCTTTTTCTTATGAGGCATATCGGAAGCATCGACCGTTTTGCGTATATCGCGCATATCGGCAATTAGGATCGGGCAAGCCGCCTTGCAGGAGGTATATATCATTACCACCACCAATACGTTCCCCTTAAAGTCCTTCCATTGTATATCATTCCCGTTTTGGGTTGTCCATGTTTCAGGAAGATTGTAGATAGAGATATCTGAAATCTCGGTAGCCTTGGTCACCTCTCCCTGCTCTTGAGCAGCGGTAGTTTCCACATGGGTTTGTTCTGCCTCCTTAGCATCTGCTGAGGATGTTGTTGAGTTGTTCTTGCAGCCTTGGAGTAATAGCACCCCTAAAGCCATGATAAAAAACCTTTTCATAATTGTCATTTGTTAATTATTAATTATCCACTTTTTATTCTTCATTTTTCACGCTTCATTGTCATTTATTCTTCGCACATCTAAAGCCTAAGTTTTTAGTTGTATAGTTTGCTTTGAGACTGCCACGAAGGGAATAGCGCATGAAAGCCCCATAGTTGGTCAGGTCTGACGCATTGAGGGCACTCCCTCCACAGAAAAGACCGTCATCCCCGAAATTGTCTTTGCGTGCTTCTCCGGAGAAGAACACACTATTGAAGTCACTGACCCATTCCCATACTAAGCCATACATATCATATACCCCCCAATAATTTTTTTTCGTACTTCCTATTTTATTTTCATAGGTACGAGGGGTCTGTAACCAATTGGTAATATAATCAGAATAGCTTTTTTTGTCACGAGCATTGATCGATGTCTCATCCGCTTGGGCTACATACTCCCATTCGTCAGTAGTAGGGAGGCGCTTGCCCTGGCATTCACAATATTTTTTAGCGGCAAACCAAGAGACATTGGTGATAGGAGCCTCCAGATCAAGGGGAGCAAAGTCCAAATCTCCTTTCCATGCCGAGAGGTAACTCTTCTGTGCATAGAGTCTTTTTATTTTAGACCGTTGCCATTGAGGATTCTTCTCTAAGAAATCTCTATATTGAGCATTAGTCACCGGATATACATCCATGAGAAAGGAAGCCACTTTCACAGGCTTGGTCTCCTTTTGTTTTTCTTTGACCCCGTACATAGGGATATAAGTTCCCCCTTTGATTTCCACCATAGGAGTAGCCTCTTGGGCTACCACTTGCAAAAGAAAAAGAAAGGAAGATATACAGAGTAGTTTTTTCATAAGCTATAAGGTTTAAAAAATAGGGGTGCCTTGGGCACCCCTTATTGAATTATTTTTTAATTTTTTGTACCATTTCAGGGGTAACAACCTTCTTACTATTATCCCAAGTATTATATACATAGGTAAGTACATCGGCTACTTCTTGTACAGAAAGTGGCTGAGGGGTCATCACACTGTTGTATTTCTTGCCATTTACAGTGATCTCTCCTTGTTTTCCGTGTAGTACGATATCTATGGCTCTATCTACATCGGCATTGAGGAAGTCTGATTTGGCCAATGGAGGGAAAGCTCCTTCCATACCTTGTCCTTGTGCTTGGTGACAGGCCACACACACTTTGGTATAGATTCCTTTACCGTCGGCGATTTGTTGTTCTTTGGTCTTATTCATGATAGCCTCATCCTTAGGAGTGGTAGAGATTTTTAGATCCGACACATAAGGAACTGCTTCATTTTTAGCGTATATTTTACGGTTTTCTTCTCCATTAGCCACCAAAAGCCCAAGCGCACCTTTGTTGAAAGCACGGAAGATAGAGTGGTCTACCAATACATAAGAGCCTGGTACATCTACCTTGAACTCTACAATAGCAGCCCCACCGGCAGGGATAAGGGTGGTCTGTACGTTTTCATTCAAAAGACTACCCCCTTCTACATGTACGCGATCAAAGATTTCCCCAATCACGTGGAAGGAAGATACCATATTAGGGCCACCGTTTCCTACAAAAAGACGTACGGTTTCTCCTGGGTTGGCAGTAAGGGCACCATCTTGAGTAAGCGAACCTACCTTACCGTTGAATACAATATAGTCAGGTGTTTCTTTCAAAGCCTTTTCTTGATTAAAAGCCTGAGTACCACCTGCTCCATAGGCACCATCGGTATAGAAATCCCCTTGCATTACGTAGTACTCCTTATCCACTGGAGGAAGACCTCCTTCAGGTTCTACTAAGATAAGTCCGTACATCCCATTGGCAATATGCAAAGGCACTGGTGCCTGTGCACAGTGATATACGTAAAGTCCAGGGTTAAGACACTTGAAGCTGAAGGTACGTTGTTGCCCTGGCGCTACCAAACTTGCTGCGGCTCCCCCTCCTGGACCTGTTACAGCATGTAGGTCAATATTATGAGGGAGCTTATTGTCCTGATGGTTCTTGAGGGTAAATTCTACCTCATCCCCTACACGAGTACGGATAAAGCTACCTGGTACTGTACCTCCGAATGTCCAAAATAGATATTTGGTACCATCCATGATTTCTCCTTCTTGCTCGATGATTTCCAAATCTACCTTAAGCTTCTTGGCCGCACGAGTACCCACAGGCTTAGGTACATAAGGCGGAGAGGTAAGCTCTGCCATCTCCTGTTCGCCTTCTGCAACAATATCAGTTGCAGGTATAGAAGTCGTTTTTTGTTCTGTTTCGCCGCCTCCACAAGCACCAAGCAAGGAAGCAGTCATAACAAGAGTCATGAGTTTTGTTGTATACTTCTTCATTTATTAGTATTTTTATATGTGCCACAAAGGTATAGAATTATTTCTAAAATAACAAATGTTTTTGCAAAAAAAATAGTAAGAAATAATGAATTATTTGCACAACAAATAAACGTTAAAATACAAAACTTAAAATCTCTAAATGTTTATTTTCCAAAGATGTTCCTTCCTGCTTTCCTACAGCTCTATCCCTCTAAAATTCCTACCGCTCCTTATTCCTTAATTAACCGTTAATTAATTTTTAATTGTCGGCTATTCATTATTTAATTCGTAACTTTGCGATTTAATTCTTAAAAAGAAAATAATGAATACTACAAAATTTTCTATTTCTGTTGAAAAAGTAGCTAAGAGTAGACTACAGGAGGTTGATTTTTCTAAGTTGTCTTTCGGGCAAATCTTCTCTGACCATATGTTCATCTGTGATTATAAGGATGGTAAGTGGCAAGATCCGCGTATTGTGCCTTATGGGCCTTTCACGGTAGAGCCTTCTATGAGTGTGTTCCACTACGGACAGGCTGTATTTGAAGGGATGAAGGCTTATAAGGATGACCAAGGAGCGGTGTTCCTTTTCCGCCCTACAGAGAACTATGCTCGTATCAACAAGTCTTGTAAGCGTATGGCTATGCCCGAATTCCCCGAAGATCTTTTTGACGAAGCCCTAAAAAAGTTGGTGGATTTGGACAGAGACTGGGTACAGCCTGGTTTTGGCAATGCACTCTATCTTCGTCCTTTTATGATTGGGACTTCCTTTGGCGTACAGGCCAATCCCGCCCGTGAGTACCGCTTTATGATCATCACTTCCCCTGTACAGAGCTACTATGCCGGACAAGAGGTAAAGGTGAAAATAGCCGACCACTACAGCCGTGCGGCCAACGGTGGGGTAGGTTTTGCCAAGGCTGCGGGCAACTATGCCGGACAGTTCTATCCAACGGCCTTAGCCAAGGAAGAGGGCTACCAACAGATTATCTGGACGGATGATGCTACCCACCAGAAGTTAGAAGAATGTGGTACTATGAATATTGTGGTGCGTATAGGAGATACCCTTATCTCTCCCCCACCTACCGAACGTATCTTGGATGGGGTTACCCGCCGAAGTGTGATGGCTGTAGCCGAGAAGTTGGGTATTGCTTTTGAATCTCGCTCCATTACCGTTACTGAGCTATTGCAAGCGGTAGAAAACGGTACCCTAAAAGAGATTTTCGGCTGTGGTACAGCCGCAGTGGTGAGTCCTGTGGCAGCCTTCGGCTACGAAGGTAAGGAATATCGCCTACCAGAGGTTAAGGATAGCTATGCGGCTCGTATCAAGGAATATTTACTTAATATACAATACAACAAGTCTGAAGATCCTTTCGGATGGCGTGTAAGAGTATAATAAAACAAAGGGCGAGCCTCGGTGGCTCGCCCTTTATTTTATTAGTAATCACCTAAGGTCTCCGGATTTTGAGCTAAGGCCTTGGCCAACTGTTCATCATTAGGCGCCTTACCATGCCAAGCATGGGTACCCATCATGAAATCTACTCCATTCCCCATTTCAGAATGTAGGAGTATACATACAGGCTTACCCTTACCGGTGAGGGCTTTGGCTGCCTTAAGTCCTTCTAAAATAGAGGCTATATCGTTTCCTTTCTCTATGGAGACTACCTGCCAGCCAAAGGCTTCGAACTTAGCCTTGAGGTCACCCAAGGGAAGTACCACATCGGTAGGGCCATCGATTTGTTTTTGATTGTAATCCACCGTCGCAATCAGGTTATCCACTCCTTTTCCAGCGGCATACATGGCCGCTTCCCATATCTGTCCTTCTTGTAATTCGCCATCACCATGTAGGGTATAGACAAGATGGTTATCTCCATTGAGCTTTTTGGCCAAGGCCGCTCCTATGGCTACCGAAAGTCCTTGTCCTAAGGAACCAGAGGCTACACGTACCCCTTCTAAGCCTTCACAAGGGGTAGGATGTCCCTGCAAGCGGGTATTGATCTTACGGAAGGAGGCGAGCTCACTTACGGGAAAGAAACCGCGGCGAGCCAGTACACTATAGAATACCGGAGATATATGACCGTTGGAGAGGAAAAACAAATCTTCCCCATGCCCATCCATAGCAAAAGGTAACTTGATGTCCATCACTTCATTATAGAGGCACACTAAGAACTCCGCACAGCCCAAGGAGCCTCCCGGATGTCCTGAATTTACGGCATGTACCATTCGTAAAATATCCCTACGCACTTGGGTGGTAAGGTCGGTAAGTTGTTGAATATCTGACATTATATGATTATTTTTAAGTGTAATTATTTTTAATTTCTTTTCTTGAGTTCAAAGTTATTTCCCAAATATACTTCTCTGACCATAGGGTCATAGGCGAGTTCCTCGGGAAGTCCAGCCTTGAGGATTCCTCCTTCATACATCAGGTAAGTGCGATCGGTTGCCGGTAGGGTTACCTCCACACGGTGGTCGGTGATAAGGATTCCTATATTCTTGTTTTTCAGTTGGAAGACAATATTCTGTATATCCTCCACCGCAATAGGATCGACCCCTGCAAAGGGTTCGTCCAAGAGAATAAAATCGGGACTGGTGGCCAAGGCGCGTGCAATCTCGGTACGCCTACGCTCCCCACCGGAGAGCAGGTCTCCTCTATTCTTACGAATATGTCCTAAGTTAAACTCATCGATAAGGGATTCCATCTTGTAGAGCTGTTCCTTCTTGGTGAGCTTGGTGAGCTGTAGAACAGATAAGATATTGTCCTCTATACTCATTTTTCTAAACACACTGGGCTCTTGTGCCAAATAGCCAATCCCATTTTGGGCGCGCTTGTACATAGGATAGCGGGTTATCTCCTTGTCATTGAGGAAGATATGTCCTGCATTGGGCTTGATAAAGCCTACTATCATATAGAAAGAGGTAGTCTTGCCGGCTCCATTAGGCCCCAAGAGGCCTATAATTTCTCCTTGCTTGACTTCCAAGGAGATCCCCTTGACCACCTTACGTCCTTTGTATTCTTTTACTATATTTTCAGCTCGTAATGTCTTCATAATTTCTATTTATAAGTGCCTGAAAGAGGTCTTTTTTTTCCTGGGAGACACGTCCATTTTTTATTAAGTTTCGCTGTACACTCATCCACCGGTATAGGACAATGGCCTCGAGATGTTTGTCCGAAGAAAGTGGCAAGCGATTGTTTTTTTGGAGAAAGAGGGTCATTGCCTGATAGTTTTCTTCCCAAGTGCGTTTCTTAACCGGTTGCTCCACCTGTAAGCCATAGGCCTCTGGATAGGTGATTTGGGTGAGACCAATCTGAGAATTGTTAAAGAAAATAAAGGTGTCGGAAGTATCTGCTTTAAGGTTGGTCAAGATACTTTTAGCGTTGGTATGAGGCCTATACTGAAGCAGATAGGAGGTGATTTGTTCCAGCGTCTGAGGCTCCTTCTGCTGAAGGAGAAACTCCTTGGTAATATCACGAATGGTACCTCCCTTGAAGTTCTCCACTGTATTTTCCCATTTCTTCAGTCCAAAATTACTACTTCTCCCGATAGGGACAAATCCATATTCTCTCTTGAGAGACGAACGAATACCCGCATAAGTGAAATTTGTCTTGGGGTAGAGTTCCTTCACTTTTTCTGCTATTTCCTTTACATAGGAGGGAGTTCCCAAGGCTTCTAAGGCCTCATAGGCATATTCATTGATCTGCTTGTAAGTATTACGAGGGATGGTGAGGGTATCCCCTTTTATTTGTAGGTCAAATTCTTGGCGGAGTATAAGGGCAACCACCTTCGAGACACGATCTAAAAGATAAGGAGTGGCGGCAAGGTAAGGGGCTATTTTCTCCCTAAGAGAGATCTCATACTGCTTCGCTGTCTTCTTCTCAAGCAATGAACAGATGTCCAAGACCAATGTCTCCCAATCCAAATAAGGATGTATATCCTTGGTTACCAAATAGATATTCTTCCAATTATGTCTGTTTTTCTTTTTAGAGAAATGAGGAAAAAGAACATCCGAAAGGTTACCTACCAACTGATATTTATCCAAATAAATACAAAGGATGAAGTGAACAAAACCATCGGTAAAGTCGGTATGGCTCTTCTGGTTGATTACAGCTACCTGTTCGGGAGTAAGAAAAATAATATCTCCAGATGTTTGTATATGATTCTGTACGAGCAACTCATCATCAAAGGCTCGAACTATAGGCAATTTCTTAAATAAATCACAAATCGTCTGATTTCGAATTTGTCGCACGCGTTCATGGGTAATATTCATCTGCTTTCCTATCTCCCTGAGTTTCAAACCTGTGGTGTGACGATAGAATTTGAATGCCTTGGAAAAGAGCTTTATTTTACTTTCATCGAATAGGATGGGTGTTGTAAGCAGATAGTCCACCACCTTGAAGAATCCCAAGCGAGTTACCATCACAGGGATATCATTCAAGGGATAGATATTCTTATCAACACACAAATCCTTGAATAACAATACTTTTTCAGAGTTCTCCACCTTACTAACCTCTACAATGAAGTATTTTATCTTATCGAAATAATTTTCTAAGTCCAAGATATTTCTTCGTCCTATACCTTTTATTTTGATTGCCTTCTCTTGAGCTTTCATATAAAAAAGCTCAAAGGCCTGCAAGGAGATTCCTTGTATGAAATATAGATCCAAGGTATTCTTTAGCCGAGGAGAGAGGTTGGCTGTAAGCATCTTGATATAGCTTTCAATTATCTCTTTTTGAGGTGGGGTCAATTTCTTAAAAGAGGCCAAAAGTTGCTTGTTAAGCAGGTCTTCTTCCTTTACCTTCTCTAAGAAATCCAAAGATGAAATACGCATAAGCTCCTCGGCTGACCGCTTTCCACAGTTTTTTATCCCTTCAAAGTTTTTATTCTTATTGTAATAATTGCGGATATCCTCTGAGGAAAACCATCGCTGTTCCATACAAACATTGTAAGTGCGTAGGCTTATTCTATTATTTTCTAACAATTCACTTATTTGCATTATCTTTATTTATTTTCCTACCTTCTTTTTCCTGTCCAAAGATCTTGATTATCACATTAGAAAATGAATCCTTTAAGCAAATAAAATTCCTTAAAAATCAAAACGATACGGGATACGATTGAGTTCTTCTTCCAAGAAGAGCCAGTCCTGCACCCCACTGACAATGGTATATACCATTTTCTCAGTAAGAATTTTTCCTTGATAAAGCGCTTCAATAGTTTCGGTAGAGGCGTCATCATTAAGGTATTCGGTTTCTTCTCCAAAGAAAATAATAGCCCAATCTTTGTAGAATTCCGGATCCTCAGATAGGTGCTTGAGGGTGAATAGCTCTTGCTCTATCTCAAAATTCGTAAGGAGCTGCCATGGCTTGTCTTCCTGTGCATAGATCACGAACGGCACTTCTTGTTCCTGATAGTTTTTCCTATAAAAAGATTGAAAATCCTTAGGGATTTGCTTCTCAAAATGTTCCGATGTTCCTTGGAAATTCTCACAAACACTGGGTACAATGATACAGCCTTTTTCAGTAAAGAACAAATGAAGAGAAGGGCCATCCTCTTCCTCAAAATCAAAGCCTATACGAGCCTCTTGTCCCTCATATTCCTCTTGGCTACTGGGCATATATCGATGATAGGTCTCGAACTCCTGCCCACAGATAAGCAAATCCAGTACTGATTGTGCCTTACATATCTTTTTAAGTGCTTGCCAATGAGGTAATTGGCTTAAATCAGGTGTAAAATTCATTTTTGGTATATCAATTTAATTTAGTTCTTTCTTGTCTTTTTTGTACTATCTTAGCTACAAAAATACTTACTTCATAGAGTATCAGTATAGGAATAGAGACGATTACCTGGCTGGCTACATCGGGAGGGGTAATAATAGCTGCCAAGATAAGGGTTACAATGATTGCATGCTTGCGATACTTGCGTAGAAAATCAGCAGTAACAATGCCCAATTTGGCCAAGAAGTAAATCACTACAGGAAGTTCGAAGATAAGCCCACAGGAGATCACCGAGGAGCGTAGCATATCTATATAAGAGGCTATATCTATCTCATTCTTAACCATTTGCCCTCCATCTACTACCGAATAAGTCGCAAAAAAATGGATCGATAATGGGGCTATAATATAGTAGCCGAAGAGTACCCCCACGAAGAATAAGATGGAGGTAATCCCTATGAAGCCTTTGGCCATCTTTCGCTCTTTCTGATAAAGCCCTGGGGAGATAAAACGCCACATTTCATACATCAAGTAAGGGAATCCTACCACTAAGCCCGTCCAGAAAGAGATCCACAAGGTAGCGGAGAACTGCCCTGTCATGGTTCGGTTCTGTATAACCAAAGGTAATTTCTGCTGACAAAAATCGGTCTCAGAGCCAAAATAGCGCCCTATTTCACAGAAAAACTGATAGGTAGGAAAATCCCCTTGCGTATGGGGAAGAATAATATACTTGAATATATATGTTTTAAAGAAAAAAGCCAACAAAGCCACTGCTATAATTACCATGGTAGCCCGAATAATATGCCAGCGTAGTATTTCTAAGTGTGCCAAGAAAGACATCTCCTCTTGTGGTTGTTCCATTACAATTCTATTTTTTCAGTGTCGTTATAGCTTACTTTTTGCATAATAGTCCCTTTTTCGAGGCGAAGTATTCCTGGATTGGCACGAATCATGGTTTTCAGTGGGGTGATATCCATTGCATAGAAGTCAAAATTCAGCCCATATTGTCCCAATAGCGCCTTAGCCTCTTCAGGAGAGGGGGTAAGCCCCACTACTCTGTAACCTGCCTTTATGGCTTTATCGGTAAGTTGCTTGATGGGGGCAAAGCCCTCCATGTTTGCTTTTTTAAGATTATAAGAAGTGATAAGCAATAACTTAGGCTCAGCCAAGAGTTCTTGAGTGACTTCTTCTCCTTGGTTCTGTATTACAAAGTCATGAATAGGGGGCTCATAGCCCTTGGATACCAATTCTGTTTCGACTGACAGATAGGTACCTCCTTCCACCTCAGGGTAAGCCCCCTGAGTGGTGATAATCTCTTCCCTATCCCCTACCTTGAATTTCCAATGGTAATCATACACTGCCTTGGGGGCATTGGCTGGTATCTCCATGCCTTTTTGAATGTTTACTCCTATTTTATAGGGGCGAAAATCGATAATAGGAAGATGTTTTTGGGTATAAGCCACCAAAATAATACAACCCAAGAGCGTAAGTGAGAGAATGCTTGCCGATATTTTGCTGGTAAAGATAGGTTTTATATGTTCTCTTGCTACCCAAAGAAGGAGTGCCAAGGCCAATAAAATCATATCTTTGGTAAATGACCCCCATGGGGTGAACTTAAGTGCATCTCCGAAACACCCACAATCGGTCACCTTATTGAAATAAGCGGAATAGAACGTAAGGAATCCAAAGAAGATAGTAAGTCCTAAAAGAGAAAGAAGGGTGAAGTTCCTTAGATAGCCCAAAAGTAGCAATACACCTAAAATAAGTTCGAAAGCTACGACAAATATAGCAATAGGATAAGCATAGGGAATAAAAAATGGCATATCAAGTACTGGTGGCTCAAAATATTCCTCTAACTTAAAAGAAAATCCTATAGGATCGACCAGTTTGACAAATCCACTGATGATAAATACCACCCCCACAATAAGGCGGATGATAGAAGTACTAATTTTTTTCATTGTTTGTTTCACTAATTTCCTCAAAAAGAATGAGTGCAAAGACAGCATAATTGATCATATCCTGATAATTAGCCTTCACCCCTTCACTGATGAGGGTTTTTCCTTTGTTATCTTCTATTTGTTTGATTCTAAGTATTTTCTGAAAAATAAGATCCGCCAATGAGCTGATACGCATATTGCGCCACGCCTCTCCATAATCATGATTCTTGCGCAGCATAAGCGCTTGTGTCTCCGCTATCATTTCCTTATACAAAGCCACCGCTTGGGGAATGTTCAAATCAGGACGATCCGCCACCGATAGCTTCAGCTGAATCAGTGCCATCACAGAATAATTGACCACAGCTACAAATTCCGGCAACTCCCCTTCCTCTACCTTTCTCTCCTGCTTCTCCTGAAGCGTTCGTATACGCTGTACCTTGATAAATAACTGATCGGTAAGCGAAGGCAAACGCAGCGTACGCCACGCACTCCCATAATCCTTCATCTTATCTGTAAATATAGACAGGCAATGGGCTATTACCTTATCATATTGCGAAATCGTTTTGTCCATATTCCCTATAGAAATTTGTACCTATAGCTTTCTTTGTTACACGGAGCAAATGTATAAAAAATATTTTTATAATCAAAATTATTTCTTGTTTAATTGAATGAACGAATTTGTCCATTGCCCCATTTGCCCATTGACAAATTATCCTTATTTTTGTCCCCAAAAAAAGATGCAGTTATTCTACCACCCTACCGTGAACCCCGAGAGTGAAAATGTGCTTTTTGACAAGGAGGAAAGCACTCATATACACAAGGTTTTACGAAAAAAGACAGGAGATTTGCTCTCTATTACTGATGGAAAGGGACACCTATACCATGCCTATATCCAAGAGATTGGTGATAAAAAGTGCCTAGCCCATATCCAATCATGTGAACTTATGCCGGCGGCTGCTTATCACCTGCATATGGTCGTCGCCCCGACCAAGATGAACGAACGCTATGAATGGTTCTTAGAGAAAGCAATGGAGATAGGACTGCAAGAGATTACCCCCATCATCTGTGAGCACTCCGAGCGAAAAGTCGTCAAAATAGAACGATTCGAAAAGCTACTTCTCTCGGCTATGAAACAATCACTACAATACTATCTGCCCAAGCTGAACCCCGCAATCTCACTACTGGAATGGCTCGACCAAGCACCAGGCGATGCCCAGTATATCGCTCATTGCCAAGAAGGCAATAGGCAATCCCTTTTCGAACAAATCAGTACCCTGCCCGATAAGGTGAAAAATATTACCATATTAATAGGTCCGGAGGGAGATTTTTCAGAAAAAGAGATCCAAAAAGCATTGGAAAAAGGCTTCATTCCAGTGGTGCTATCCCCCCACCGCCTACGTACCGAAACGGCAGCCGTGGTGGCTTGTTCGAGCGTTGCCAACGCTTTTAGTGAAAAAAAATAATTCTATTTCCAAAATTGTATTCAACTCATTATCAATCTATTGCAGATAATTATTTTTTGAATATCGCATTTTTTTACTACTTTTTTTGGCAAATTGACAAAAAAATTGTAACTTTGGGGGAAAATTAATCACAATAGTATTTCATTCTATGTTAGAAAACGAAAAAAAATCACTCCAAGATGTTTCTCCTAAAAGCATTGAAGAAGTGCAAGAGCAGACAACAATTGGAACCCCTACTGCTGATTTTCTAAACGAGATACAGCAGGAAAATGCTCGTAGTGCCGAAGATACGGAAGAGAAAAAACGCCATGAAATTCCCATGCTGAACTATGATAGTTTGGACTTGGAAACCCTTGAACGTGAATTAAAGAAACTGATTGATACAGAAAAAATCACCTCTATCAAGCCACATGTGGAGGCTATCAAGCGGGCTTTTGACAATCGCTATGCCCAGCTTGTGGAGGAAAAACGTGCTGAGTTCTTAAGCCAAGAAGATGCCGAAGATAAGGACTTTTCTTTCTCCTTGCCTATTCGTGATAGCTTTTACAAAATTTATCAGCAATACAAACAGCTCAAGGGACAACACCAAAAGCAACTCGAAGGAGAGCTTAAGGCCAACCTAGAACGAAAGCAAGAGATTATCAATGAAATAAAGAACCTTATCTCCCTAGGTAAGGACGATGTAGCGTGGGATACCAATACCCTATTACGCAAATTCCTTGACCTAAAGAAAAAATGGTATGAGATAGGAGCCGTTCCAAGAGAATATTACAATGATATCTGGAACAACTTCAATCACCATACAGACAATTTCTTTGATTACCTAAGCCTTACTCGCAATTATCAAGAGAATGATTTCAAGCAAAACTTGGAGAAAAAGAACAAACTCATAGAAAAAGCAAAGGCCTTACTCCAAGAAAGCGATGTACAAAAGGCCTTCCGCGAACTCCAACTCTTACACAAGGTATGGAAAGAAGAAACCGGCCCTGTAGAGAAAGAGTATCGAGAAAAGCTATGGGAACAATTCAGCGCTATTACCAAAGAAATTCACGATAAGCGACAGGCTTTCCTAAAGCGCTTAGAGGCTTCTTTTGTAGATAATAAGCATAAAAAGCTGGGTATCATCAGCCAAATTGAGGAAATTAACCAACAGAAACGCTCCTCTCATAGTGAGTACCAAAAGGCGATAGCTAAAGTAAATGAACTCCGTGAGGAATTCCAAAAAATCGGTCGTGTACCACAAGAAGAGTCCGATGCTATTTGGCAACGCTTCATAGAGGCTATCCGTACCTTCAGCAAGCAAAAGAACTATTTCTACAAAGAAAACAAAAAGACACAGAACGAGAATATAGCCAAGCGTCAAGAGCTTATCGATATTGCCAACGAACACAAAGATAGTTCAGACTGGGAAATGGTAACCCCCCTTATCCAAAAGATACAGGAGGATTGGAAACAAATAGGAGCCATCCCTCGAAAACTCTCCAATGCTATGTGGGAAGAGTTCCGTGCGGCTTGTAACCATTATTTCGACCGCCTCCACAAGGAAAGAAAACACCAACATAAGCAGGAAAACGCGGATATAGAGCACAAAAAGGTATTGCTCGACCAGCTAAAGGCCTTCATGCTTAGTGGTAATAAGGATGAGGATATAAAAACACTCGAAAATCTCCAAGAGAAATGGAATAGCTTGGGCAAGCTCCCTGAGCGGTTGCGTGTGTTGGATACTCGCTTCAACAAGATCATGAGCGCTATCTATAAAAAATTGAACTTTGATAAGAAACAAATAGAGCTTATCAAGTATAACAATAAGTTAGAGCACCTTCCTGAAGGGGAAGATTCCTTGGCAAGAGAGGAAATCTTCGTGCGTAAGAAGATTGATGATATTCGCAAGGATATCCTTCAATTGGAAAACAACCTACAGTTCTTTACCAATATAGACCAGAATCATCCTCTTATGAAAGAGGCACTCAAGAGTATTGATGAACAGCGTGAATCCTTAGCCTTATGGGAAGAGAAGCTAAAGGAGCTTCGCTTACGTGAAAAGAAAGAAGAAAAGGAGGCTGAAAATGCCGTTCAGGAGTAAGCTCATAACTTCTAAGAGTGTCATACTATTTGTTAGAAGCTGCCCATAAGGGCAGCTTTTTACTAACAATCAATTACTTAGGAATAAAATTATTTTTGGTAAAAAAATATTGGAAAATATTTGTTTTATACAGAAAATAGTTGTAACTTTGCACCCGCAAATGGGAAATATCATTTGCATAATGAATTTATAGTTATGGTTTAGGAGAGGTGCCGGAGTGGTAACGGAGCAGATTGCTAATCTGTCGGCGGGTAACTGTCGCCTGGGTTCGAGTCCCAGTCTCTCCGCATATTTATTGATACTTTTTTCGGGGTGTAGCGTAGTCCGGTTATCGCGCCTGGTTTGGGACCAGGAGGTCGTAGGTTCGAATCCTGCCACCCCGACTTTATTTTTGTGGCATAGTTAATTTTTATTTTAAAATGAGGTCACGTAGCTCAGTTGGATAGAGCATCTGCCTTCTAAGCAGACGGTCACAGGTTCGAATCCTGTCGTGATCACGCTTCGGGGTGTAGCGTAGTCCGGTTATCGCGCCTGGTTTGGGACCAGGAGGTCGTAGGTTCGAATCCTGCCACCCCGACTGTTTCTATCTATAAAATCTTCATTCTTACTAAGAACACTTGTTTAACAAATTGTACCATAGTAAATAGAGATACTTTTTCAAGTATCTCTATTTTTTATTATTTCTCATTTCTCTGCTCAAGAAAGGCACTTAGCTTCTGTAAGGCGCGCCCGCGGTGGCTGATACGATTTTTCTGCTCTTGTGTCATCTGTGCAAAAGTATCTTTGTAGCCCTCCGGTAAGAATACTGCATCATAGCCAAAACCTCCCGCTCCGTGCCGCTCGTGGGTGATTTCTCCACGAACTATCCCCTCGAAGGTATACAATTCCGTCCCTAAGCAAAGGGCAAATATCGTTTTGAACTGTGCCGCTCGGTCGGATTGCTGCTGTAAGTTCTCAAGCAATAGGTTGATATTGGCCTCATTGTCCTTTGCCTCTCCTGCATAACGCGCAGAATAGACCCCTGGGGCATTGTCCAATGCCCTTACTTCCAAGCCTGTATCATCAGCAAAAGTATCATAGCCATATCGCTCCTTGACATATCGGGCTTTCTGGATGGCATTTCCCTCTATGGTATCAGCCGTCTCGGGTATCTCCTGATGGCAACCAATCTCATCCAAGGTAAGCAGGGTCAGCCCCGGAGGAAGCATACGCTGTACCTCACTGAGCTTATGGGAATTATGGGTAGCAAATACTAATTTCATTTTAAAAAAACTACATATGAATCGTTGTCATGATTTTTTCCACTAAGGAAGCACTCATTGCTCTTTCCTTCTCTGGATAGGCGAAAAGCAACATATGCAAATTCTCTCCTTGTATGAAAAAGAAACTTTGATAGCGCATCGGCTCAGGCTCCTTGGCACGCTGGGTAAAAGAACCGAATACCTTATGACCTGCGATCCCTTGTACAGTAGTATAAGGATCATCCTTAATCATGATATTTTCTCCTTGGAAATACCGCATCAGTTCCATTTCTATCATTTTAAGCACCAACTCATTAAGCGCATTTTCTCCTTGAGTTTCTTCTGCATTAGCCGCTGCATCTCCTATATATTCTTTCAAATTGGTTGATATAAGCATGATAGAAAGCGGATCTTTTGCTTGCTTATAGAGGAATCGCACCTGATCGGTGCTATTTTTCTCACGTTTGAGCACATGAGGGGTCGATAGGGTCACCGGAGGATAACCATACGCGCTGGTAATCCAGTTTTCCATATTGATATATTCCCTTTGCCCCATGGTAAAGGCATACCAAGTCCCCCATACCATAAGCGAAAGCAATAATCCTGCGGCAGCAATAATAGCAATATATCGGTTGCGTTTTTTCTTTTGCAAGACTTCCATACGCTTTCTCTGGTAGGTATCTTGCTCATTTTCTTCCTCTGTTTCTACTATATCAGGTAGGCCTTCGTTGGTTTTTACCACGATTGTTTCTATGGACTTACGGTCGTTCTCGGCTTCAAAATCCTCCGGCTTGGACTTGGCAAACTTGACCAAATCAGCCTTATGGAGTACCGTCTTAAGTTCCTCCAACACCTCAGGGGAAAGATGGAGCTTACCGGCATCCAAGAATACTTGTAGCTTAGCCAAAAGCTCATCCGTAGTACTTTCGGTAGCAGAGATGTGTATCTCCTCCTCTAAATATTTGCGAATGATATCGGTAAGTACGGAGTAATATTCCTTATGATTAGATTCTATCAGGTAGCGAGAGTTCTGCAAGTTCTTGAGCTTGAGCAGTGCCCTATCAAAAGGAGGGAGAATAGCCTCTGGATTCTCTATTTTTTGTCTTTTCCTTTTGAAGAAAAACCAATATCCACCAGCTACTATTCCTAAAAAGAGCAATATCCCGATCCAAAGGAGCCAAGAAGAAGACTTATCTTTTACTTTTTCAATCTCAATGGCCGATTTTACTGGATAAAGAGGCTGTTTTAGGGTATCTATCACTACATTTCGTACTGCCAAAAGTAACGAATCTGTCTTATATTCCCGATTATTGACATCAATCCGCAAAGGTCGCAAGACATAATGCCCCGTATCGAACTGAGTGAGGCCATATTCTTTAATAAAACGTACCTTGTCATGTTCGCGCAAGGTATCTATTTTATTTTCACGGATAACCTCGAAAGGGACAAACTGTTCTGGAGTTGGGAAAAAAACTTGTGCATTAGCCTCCGTTTGTACGGTAATTTTATAGCGTATCTCCTCCCCTATCTTGATCTCTTTTCGGTCGGCAGAGGTAGCTATATCCACCTGCTGACTGTAGAGAAAGACAGGAAGAAGGAAGAAAAACAAACTAATTCTTATATACTTCATCAAGCTCTGTATTTGAAATATCCTAATAGTTTTTTGGAATAACTCTCATCGGTACGGCACTGAAGTACACCTGCTCCTAAGCGGCGGAAGGTCGTTTCGAAATAGTCGGTACGTTCCCGATAGAATTGTTCATAGGCCTTGCGCAGCGCTGCGGAAGTGGTATCCAAATAAGAAAGTGCTCCGCTCTCGGCATCTTGCGCCAATATCAGTCCCACATTGGGTAAGGTCTCTTCCCTGGGGTCATAGAGCCGGATTCCGGTAAGGTCGTGCTTGCGAGCGGCTATCTGCAAGGGTTTTTGATAATCTTTGTCTATAAAATCCGATAGTACGAAAGTAATGGTACGTTTTTTGGTCACCTTGTTCAGGAACTCAAAGGCCTTTGCAATATTTGTTTTCTTGTTTTTGGGCTGAAACTCAATCAACTCTCGTATGATACGCAATATATGCGATTTGCCCTTTTTAGGAGGGATATACAGCTCCACTTGGTCGGAGAAGAGGATCAGTCCTGTTTTGTCATTATTTTGCAAGGCAGCAAAGGCCAAGGTAGCAGCGATCTCTGTTAGAATCTCATTTTTGAACTGCTGCAAAGAGCCAAAAAGCTCACTACCACTAACATCCACCAGGAGCATCAGCGTTAGTTCACGTTCTTCCTCAAAGACCTTGACATAAGTCTCATTATAGCGAGCCGTTACATTCCAGTCGATATTGCGGATATCATCTCCATACTGGTAAGGGCGCACCTCGCTGAAGGTCATCCCGCGCCCCTTGAAGGCTGAATGATACTCCCCCCCGAAGACATTATCGCTCAAACGCTTGGTCTTTATCTCTATCTTCCTTACTTTTTTAAGAATTTCCTTGGTATCCATTTTTTTAATGGTTAATGGCTAATGGTCAATGGTTAGTCATTAATAATTAACCATTTATCATTACCCTCAAATATCATGCAAAACTACAATTTTGTTTCTAAAAGTTTTTGTAAATATGAAATCTTTTTGCTTGGTTCCTAGAACATTATTATTCGATTAAGAAAATCATTATTCTTTTACCATTTTTTTATATAAAACAAGGGCGAAAAAATTTCGCCCTTATTCATGTATGTTTTAAGCCACTGCTTAGTCGTTAATAGCCTTGATACCTGGGAGGATTTTTCCTTCCAAACTTTCTAACATAGCGCCTCCACCGGTGGAAACATAGCTTACTTTGTCCTCGAAGCCAAATTGTTTTACCGCAGCAACGGAGTCACCCCCTCCTACAAGAGAGAAAGCTCCCTTAGCAGTAGCTTCTGCGACAAACTCTCCTACTGCGATGGTACCTTTGGCAAAGTTAGGCATCTCGAATACCCCCACAGGGCCATTCCAAAGAATTGTTTTGGATTCGAGAAGTACCTTTTTGAAGATTTCCAAGGATTTTTCTCCCGCATCCAAGCCTTGCCAACCATTAGGAATCTGGTCGATAGGCACCACTTGAGTAGAAGCATTGTTATTGAAATCATTAGCTGCTACTACATCCACAGGTAGGTGTACTTGTACGCCTTTTTCTTTGGCCTTTTTCAAAATATCCAAAGCTAAATCCAGCTTATCATCCTCACAGATAGAGTTTCCTATTTGGCCGCCTTGGGATTTGATAAAGGTAAAGGCCATCCCCCCTCCGATGATGAGGTGGTTGATCTTGTCCAAAATATTTTCAATGATGGTAATCTTGGACGATACCTTAGAACCACCTAAAATAGCCGTTACAGGTTTTTCTCCTGATTTCATCACCTTATCAATACTTTCGATCTCTTTGGCAAGGAGGTAACCGAAATACTTATCCTTGGGGAAGAATTTGGCCAAGATAGTCGTAGAGGCATGGGCACGGTGTGCGGTACCAAAGGCATCATTGACATAGATATCCCCGAGCTTAGCGAGCTTGCCAGCAAAAGCCTCATCCCCTTTTTCTTCTTCAGGATAGAAGCGTACGTTTTCCAATAGGAGCACCTCACCGGCGGGTAGGTTTTTAGCCGTATTTTCAGCCACTTCCCCTATGCAATCAGGGGCAAAATGAGTAGGAACCCCCAATACTTGACCTATTTGTTTTACTAAGTGAGAGAAAGAATACTTATCATCTTTCCCTTTAGGGCGTCCAAAGTGAGAGAGGAGAATAGCACTTCCCCCATCCTTAACGATTTTAAGAATGGTAGGCTTAGCAGCCTCAATACGAGTGGTATCGGTAATCTCAAATTGCTCATTGACAGGCACGTTGAAATCCACACGTACCAACACTTTCTTGCCCTTACAAGAAATATCGTTGATGGTCTTCATATATGGTAAATTTAATCTTGTTTTCGCTTATTTGGCAAAGCCGCGCAAATATAGGTTTTTTTCTTGTAATAAACAAGAATTTAATAAGGTAATTTGTTAATGATTCAATAAGCCAATTGATAAAAATTTATTTGTGAAAATATTAGGGATTTTGAAAAATTGTTTATACTTTTACGGCCTAATTTTATAAGTAAAAAAATAATGATTAGTAAGTCTGTTAAAAATTGGTTATTGTATTATAGAGCCTCCTTGATCGATGCCTCAAGAGGTCGTAAAAATGATATGCTAAAAGAACCTATTATCAAAGAGAATTTTAATCTCTCTTGTTTTGAAAATAATGAGATAAAAATAATTAGTGAATTCCTAAAATATGACCCCTATTGCTTCAAATTTGGTGATTATATCTCTGATAAAGATTCTTTCGATGCCGTATATACCGAGGGAAAAGAGGTTGAAGTGGTCAAATTTGACAAAAATAACCACGAACTTTGGAGTAAAAATCCTTTGAAATTCTACAGAATAGAGATTGCTCCTGTATATATGCAGCCTGAAAGAGAACATGCTATTGCCATAAAAGAAGAAGACACTCATTACCCCTATTGGATTCCTGCTTATATGAGAGAGGACGGAAAATTATTCCCGCCCAAGGAAGATGATATTCCCCTTTTCTTACGTGAATACTTAGCCCCTAACCCTCATGAAAATCCTATCATCGCTGATATAGACCAATTGGATGGAGAGAACGCTAACTACCTCTTCAACAGAGATGCATGGGACAAATATTGGAAAGACTGTGAAAACTATTTTATTAAGGTTACCGGTAAAAAATATGCTGATGTACAGATCATTACAGAAAGTTCCCCTATTGTTAAGTTCAAAATCTGTAAGTATCGCAATAACAGTATGACCAATAATATCATTAACCTATATAATTTTTTGGTTAAAAAAGAGGACACCGACTATAAACATACCTTATTGGAAAAATTATTGGATTCTGCTCCTGTAAAAACATCTACAGACTATGACCATATAGCCATCACACTTCCTGATACTCATTATGGGTATATGGGTGATGAGTTTCCGCTCTCTGAATCACAGCGAGAGGCTTTTGGAAAATATCAAGATGCATCTCTTAATGATATTTTTGCTATTAATGGTCCTCCAGGCACTGGGAAAACAACCATACTGCAAGCCTTCATTGCTAATATCATAGTCAATGCCGTATTGAAGAATGCTCCAGCTCCTCTGATCGTAGGCTGCTCTACCAATAACCAAGCTATCACCAATATCTTGGATAGTATGAAGTTGGATAACAAGAAACAAGACCCTCTGAAAGATCGATGGATTCCTAAAGTATCTTCTTTTGGCTTATATCTTATCTCATCCTCAAAAACTGATATAAAAAACTATCAATATACCAAAGATTTCAAAGACGGATTCTGCTTAGAAATAGATAATGAAGGATATGCGATCCAATATGAAAAATATTTTCTTGATAAGTTCTTCGCTTATATGAATCAAGAAAAATTTAACGCTGATCCTAATAAAATTACCAATATAACCCAAGCCAAAAATTATTTAAGAAGCCTCATCGAAGGTTATAAAAAGAGTATTGACAATTGTATTCGTATTACTTATGAAAAAGTAACTATAAATCAATTCTTAAGAAAACATCATTTTTCTTGTGAAGAAGAATTAGCTCTTATCATAGATAAAAATAATGAAGAGGTTATAAAAACTAATAATCTGCTTCGCACTTTAGAGATATATAAAAAAGATCTAGAACAAAGATATCTATCTTTTCCTTTCTATATTAAGTATTTTTCTATTTTTGGTTTTAAAAAAATAAAGGAAAATGCTTTCAAACTTATTCTAAAGGATCATTTGAGATTATACAGTCATATTCCTTTGCATAAATATTTCCTTTTGCAATCGGAAACTGATGAACTATTACTTAAAAACGAAAATGTACTCAAAGAATTAGTAAAAAAGCAAAATGAACTACAAGAAATAAAATCAAAAATAGATAAAATATATCAAAGCTATAATGAATTAATTGCTAAATGGGATGAAAAATACGGTGATAGATTAGAAAATCTTATACGTAAAACAGGAGATGAATATAAGTATCTTCCTACAGCTGATGATATGGCTGTAAGAATGGACATCTCCTTGAGAAATGTGCTATTTTGGCTCTGTGTACATTATAGAGAGGCTGAATTTATAGAAGAACAGAAGATAAGAGCTAATAATCCTGACAATAATAATGACTTAGATAAAAAAAGACGCTTAGCTAAAATAGTACCTTTATTTATCTCTACTTTTCATACCTTCCCAAAGTTCTGTACTTTCTATTCTAATCAAAATGGAACAACTTATCATGCTCAGCTCTTCGATTATATGATCATAGATGAGGCTGGACAAGTATCTCCTGAAGTAGCGGTAGCTTCTTTCTATCTTACCAAAAAGATTCTTTCAGTAGGTGATATCTATCAGATAGAACCTATTTGGAGCATAGCACCTCCTTTGGACTATAAAAATATGGAAAAATACCACATTGTAAATGACGACAATGATTTCAAAGAACTTAGTGAAAGAGGATATCTTGCTTCCGATGGTAGCGTGATGAAAATGGCTTTGTACAAATCTCCATATAGTTATCAAACAGCTAATAAAACTACAGAAAAAGGCGTACTCCTAAGGGAACACAGGCGTTGCTTAGATAATATTGTAGCCTATGCCAACCAATATGTATACCAAAATAGCCTAAAACTACTCGGTGGTAAGACTCATAACAAGCCCCATGACTTACCTCCTTTAGGCTACTTACATGTAGAGGGTAATTGTGAAAAATACCTTACCAGCAAAAGAAACGAAGCAGAAGCTATGGCCATAGCGGTTTGGCTCGAAGGTAAAGAGACTGAATTGGAACAGGCTTATGGAAAGTCTTTAGATGAAATTGTAGCTATCATCACCCCTTATTCTGCTCAAAAAGAATACCTAAAAGAGCTGATAAACAAGCGTTTTCCCAAGGAAATAAGCGAAAAGATAATCATAGGTACCGTACATGCCCTGCAAGGTGCTGAACGCCCTGTCATTTTATTCTCAGCTACCAATACCGATCTCACTGAAAATGTTTTTATGAACTATGGGGGTAAAAAGAATATGCTCAATGTAGCCACTACCCGTGCCAAACATTCCTTTATTGTTTTTGCCAATATGAATATCTTCAGACCTGGCATGAATACTCCCGCTTCCTACTTGGCCAACTTATTATATAGTACCGAAGGAAGTGCTCTTGATAATCATTTTGTATATCAACAGGAAATTCTTTTCCCTAATAGGGACAGCCAAATTCGCTGTAAGCATCTGAACAGCTTAGCTGATCACCAATATATTCTAAAAGAATGCTTTAGAGTAGCAGAAAAGGAACTGATTATTTGCTCCCCCTTTATCTCTATCAATGCTATTGAGCGAGACAATATTGTTTCACTCATTACTGAAGCCAAAGAAAGAGGAGTGAAAATTGTAATTATTACCGATATGACCTTTGATATAGAAAAAGGTAGGCTCAGGGAATACTCTAAAAGAGGAAGGGATGCCATAGAGAGAGCAGGGGCTACTCTTATCATACATCCTCATATTCATAGCAAAACTATCTGTGTAGATCAAAAAATACTTATGGAAGGTTCTTTTAATTGGTTATCTGCTTCTAGAGATAAAGACTATGCCAATAAAGAATCCACGATATTATTGGAAGGAGAGGTTAGCTCATACATAGAAAAGGTCAAAACAAACCTTAATATAAAGTTCTAAAAATATCCCTCGCGCCTTCGGCGCGAGGGATATTTTATCTTTTTATCCTTCCTACCTCCCTGTCACCTTTTTTATCTGCTGCATCAGTTCAGCACCCCCTTGGGAGAGGATTTCCTCGGCACAGGCTTCGGGGAAATCCCCGAGAGCGTGGAGGGAAACGCATTTGCTGACTTCTATGACGGTGGTACCATCCAAGGAAAAGAGGTTGCCGACAAAGGAGAGTTGATCCCCTTCGAGGGTGGCATGGGCTCCGATGGGGGCGGTACAGCCTCCTTCTAAGCGCTTGAGAAAGCGGCGCTCAATATCGGTAGCCTTATCGGTGGCGGGGTGATTGATTTGGGCGAGGGCTTCGAGGGCATAGGTATCATGTGCCATGGCAACGGCTAAGATGGCACCTTGAGCGGGAGCGGGGGTCATCCAATCCAAAACGTGGGTCTGTAGGTGTTCTTGTTGCAAGCGCTCGAGGGCAGCAGCAGCAAAGATCGCCCCCTGCCATGGGTTTTCCTGGAGCTTATGCAGGCGGGTGGCAATATTCCCACGGAGGTTTTCCACCTTATGAGTGGGGTACCTTCGCAGCCATTGCGCCTTGCGGCGCAGGCTCCCAGTAGCTATGGTCGCCTTGGGAAGGGAGAGGAAATCTAAGTTTTCCTTATAGACAAGTACATCCTGCACTTTAGCACGCTCGAGAACAGCTGCCTTGACGATCCCATGCGGGAGGGCTGTAGGCACATCCTTCATGCTATGCACCGCTATATCGATGGTTCCCTGAAGCATGGCCACATCCAATACTTTGGTAAATACCCCTGTAATCCCCATCTCGTATAGGGGGATATCCAAGGTCAGGTCGCCCTGCGACTTTACCGGTACTAAGGTGGTGGCATAGCCTAAATGCTCTAACAAAGATTGTACCTTCTTAGCCTGCCAAAGCGCTAACTCACTATCGCGGGTACCTATGCGTAATACTTTTTCCATGGGTTATAAATGACGGACAAAGATAGTACTTTTTATGCACCTATACAAACAAAATCAACAATTAAGCATTAATCATTGACTATTAAGCATTAATTTTGTATTTTTGTCGGCTCAAAACATCATCTATATGGAGGCACTTGCCTTAGAAATACTCAAGAAGCATTGGGGGTATGATAGCTTTCGTCCTGCCCAAGAACCTATCGTTGAGGCTATTCTTGAGGGGAAGGATACCCTGGCGATGCTCCCCACCGGAGGGGGGAAGTCGCTTTGCTTTCAGGTTCCCGCCATGCTTCGGGAGGGAGTGTGCTTGGTCATCTCTCCTTTGATTTCGCTGATGGAAGACCAGGTACGCAACCTTACCGAAAGAGGTATCTCGGCCTTAGCCCTTACGGGTTCTATCCCCTATCATGAGATGGAACGGCTGCTGAACAATGTACAGAGTGAAGCCTATAAGTTTCTCTATATAGCCCCCGAGCGCCTACTCAATGAGCAGGTAAGCCAGCGGCTAAAGCATATCCCGCTAAGCTATATCGTAATCGACGAGGCACACTGTATCTCCCATTGGGGCAAGGACTTCCGCCCCTCCTACTTGGAGTGTCGCAGGCTTCGGGAGTGGTTCCCTACGCTCCCTATCATTGCCCTTACGGCCACCGCTACCGAAAGGGTAGAGAAGGATATATTGGAGCTATTGGAAATGCCCAAAGCAACTGTCATCAAGGGAAGCCTTGTCCGCTCTCAATTGGCCTATATGACCTATTATATAGAAGACAAATGGGACAGACTTAGGCGTATCCTGCTCAAGAACAAGGAAAGTAGCATCGTATATGTCCGCAACCGCCGCCTCAGTGAGGAGCTTGCTCAGCATTTGGTCGAAGAAGGCTTTTCAGCTACCAGCTTCCACGGAGGACTTTCCCCCGAAGAGAAAGGGCGACGGCTAAGCATGTGGAAGTTAGACGACGTGCAGGTGATGGTCGCTACCAATGCCTTCGGTATGGGAATCGACAAGGCCGATGTACGCACCGTTATCCACTGGGACTTACCCAGCTCCTTGGAGGACTATTTCCAAGAGGCAGGGCGTGCTGGACGAGACAATCGCAAGGCCTTTGCCATCTTATTATACAACGACAATGATGTAAAGAAACTCTTAGTAGATACCCAGCGAAGCCAAGTCTCTATTCCCTTCCTCAAGGAGCTGTATCCCAAGCTGTGCAGCTACTTTCAAATAGCCATAGGTGAAGGAGAACACACGACTCAGGTATTCAACTTGGCCGACTTTGCCACCCGATTGCAAATGGATGCACTGAAGGTATATCAGGCCTTGGAGATCTTGGATCGCAATGGGGTGCTTGCCCTAAGTCAAGCCTTTTCTAGAAAAGCCAGCGTACAAATATTGCGATCCAGCCAAGAGGTTATCCACTATTTGTCTCAAAACACCTCCCTAAAGGAGCTTCTTTTCTTTCTCATGCGCAAATATGCCGGTATTCATGAGCAAAACATCTCCTTTAGAGTAGAGAAAATAGCCTCCAACCTACATACCACAACCGCTGAAGTACAGAAAAAATTAGAAAAACTCCATGAAGACGGGGTCATCGCTTATAAAAGTGAGAATACCGATGCCGAAATCACCTTCCTTATGCCTCGGGATGATGATAGAACTATCAACTATATCGCTCCACAGGTAAAATGGTACAACCAACATAAGGAAACCCAATGCAGAGAAGTACTCCGATACATAGAACAAGAAGAGTGCTGCAACCAACAATTTCTTCTGGGCTATTTTGGAGAATCCCTCAAGGAGCCTTGTGGCATCTGTTCCTATTGTATAGAGCGAAAGCAAAAAAATCTCTCCAAAGAGCGTATCAAGGCTATCTCAGAAGAGCTATTATCACTCATTGCTTATCACCCTATGACCTCACAGGAAATTTGCCAGGAAAGTGGCTATCACGAATGGGAAATCTTACATGTACTCACCTTACTCTTAGATGCAGAAAGGATTCAGGTGCTTCAAGGAAATCAATATTCTATCAACAACCGATAGTCTCATGAGACTATCGGTATGTTGGTTCCTCTGATAAAGCGTCTCTTTTTAGGTTTAGATCTTTGTTTGGGAACTATAGAAGGTTTTTTTGACAATTCAACCGATAGTTCTACAGAAGCATCCTTACATTTTGTAGGTGTTGCAGCATTTTTTGTAGGCATTGTATTATTTTCTGTAGCATTTATCATCTTCTCTTCAGCTATCTTTATATCATCTGTAGAAGTTTTAATAATTTCTGTAGGAGTTTTCCTATTTTCTGTAGAAGCTATCCTACTTTCCGTAGGAGCTTCCTCCTCATCCCATTCCTCAATACTCATAAGCGCTTTGATAGCGCTAAGTTGTTCTCGTATCGCAGGATAAACCGTTTTCTCGCCCTGCTGTTGTGGCTGTCCATTGGCTATGCCCCATAGCACTTGTATAAGTTGTTTTTTCATCTTGTTAGGGTTTTATAGAAATCATAAAATTAAAAGAGTCTGATAATCTTTTAAGTTGCAAAATTACAACATTTTAAAAGTAAAGTCAATAAGTAGCAGCACTAATAAATTGTTAATTATTAATAATGCGAATCAATAGTTGAAAAATGGATTATAGTTAATTTGTATGATTGTCAAAGGTTTTTTGTGACATCCCCCTAGCCCCCCTCAAGGGGAAAGTCCGCGAGAGCGGAGTATGTGATGTAGGATACCGTTGAACTATCATGCTGGTTATCAGCATATTTAGGTTGAACTTTCACCACCCTGCTTGATACCACTCCGTAACTCCCCCCTTGAGGGAAGTCCGCGAGAGCGGAGTATGTGAGGGGGATGTAAAAAAAAATATATTGAATATCAATGAATTACTATATAAAGTGTATTGTTTTAACTATTGATTCGCATCTATAAAAGAAAGGCACGAGTTGTAAGGTTTGCACCAGCAGAATGAAAAATACAATACGTGTAGAGGGGGAATAAAAGACTAATGAATTATATTGAAAATCAATAATTTACCTATACAAATCTTTCATTATCAGCTAAAACTGAAAAAATGTCAGTTTTTTTAGATTAGTAACCGATATTTTTTGTACTTTTGTCAGCTAAAACAACTATGGTATATTTTTTGAGATGTTTATTCGTTTTTTAAATTAAATATATAAATACATTTTATGAGTTTGATAAGTTCACTAATAAAAATCTTTGTCGGTGATAAGGCCAAGAAAGATATGAAAGAGATTGCCCCTTTGGTGGAGCAAATCAATGCCCATCAGAGGGAATACAAGTCCTTGAGTAATGATGAATTACGTGCCAAGACGATAGCTTTCAAGGAACGTATTGCAGCGGCTCGCTCCGAGTACGAACAAAAAATACAGCACTTCAAGGAACAAGCTGATGCTACCGATGACATCGAACAAAAAGAAGATTTTTATTCTGAAATAGACAAGCTAACCGATGAGGCTTACAAGGCTGGAGAAAAAGTACTTAACGAAATCCTACCTGAAGCCTTCGCCGTGGTGAAGGAAACCGCTCAGCGCTTTGTGGATAATCCTACTCTTGAGGTGACTGCAACTCCCTTCGACCGAGAGCTGGCCTCCCAGAAAGACTATGTAAGCACAGAGGGGGACAAAGCCTTTTGGAAGAACTCTTGGGATGCCGCCGGAAAGGCCATCACTTGGGATATGGTGCATTACGATGTACAGCTCATCGGGGGGATCGCCCTACACCAAGGAAAAATTGCCGAGATGCAAACAGGGGAAGGAAAAACCTTAGTGGCTACCTTACCTCTTTATCTCAATGCGCTTACTGGCAATGGGGTACACCTGGTGACAGTGAATGACTACTTGGCACGCCGAGATAGCGCTTGGATGGCGCCTCTTTTCCAGTTCCATGGCCTCCGTGTAGAATGTATTGATAACTACCAACCTAACTCCGCCGGCCGCCGTATGGCCTATGCAGCCGATATCACCTATGGTACTAATAACGAATTTGGTTTCGACTACCTACGTGACAATATGGCACATACCCCTGACGAGCTGGTACAGCGCCCCCATAACCATGCCATAGTCGATGAGGTGGATTCTGTACTTATCGATGATGCTCGTACCCCGCTGATTATCTCCGGGCCTATGCCTCGCGGAGAGTTTCACGAATTTGACGTATTCAAACCCGCTGTAGAGGCCTTGGTGGAGAAACAACGCAAACACCTAACCAATGTCTTGGCCGAGGCTAAAAAGCTCATCTTAGAAGGAAATACCAAAGAAGGAGGGGTGCTCCTTCTACGTGTGCACCGTGGATTGCCCAAGAACAAGGCACTTATCAAGTTCCTAAGCGAAGAGGGTATGAAGCAGCTCCTTCAGAAAACAGAAAACTACTACATGCAGGATAACAACCGTGAGATGCACAAGATAGATGAGGATCTCCTCTTTGTTATCAACGAAAAAAACAACCAAATAGAGCTTACCGATAAGGGAATCAACGAAATGTCACAGGGAGAAGACAAAAACTTCTTCGTAATGCCTGATATAGGTGCAGAAATCGCCAATATCGAAAAACAAAACCTCTCCAAAGAGGAAGAAAACGCCCTGAAAGATAAGCTATACCAAGAATTTGGTGAGAAAAGCGAACGTATCCACACTGTAAACCAATTGCTCAAGGCCTATACCCTTTTCGAAAAGGATATAGAATACGTGGTGATCGACAACAAAGTGTTGATCGTGGATGAGCAAACCGGACGTATCATGGATGGTCGTCGCTATTCCGACGGACTTCACCAGGCTATTGAAGCCAAAGAAAACGTACAGGTGGAAGCAGCTACCCAAACCTATGCAACCATCACCCTACAGAACTACTTCCGCATGTATCGCAAGCTTTCGGGTATGACCGGTACAGCCACTACCGAAGCTGGTGAGTTTTGGGAAATCTACAAGCTGGATGTGATGGAAATTCCTACCAACCGTCCTATTGCCCGCAAAGACCAAAATGACCAAATCTATAGAACCAAACGTGAGAAATACAATGCGGTGATTGAAGAGGTTGTCAGCCTCTCTCAGGCCGGCAGACCGGTGCTTATCGGTACCACCTCTGTGGAGGTATCTGAACTCTTGAGCCGTATGCTTAAGCTCCGCAATATTCCTCATAATGTATTGAACGCCAAGCTCCACAAGAAAGAAGCAGAGATCGTCGCCGAAGCTGGTAAGAAGGGCGTGGTAACGATAGCCACCAACATGGCCGGACGTGGTACGGATATTAAGCTCACCGATGAGGTGAAAGCAGCCGGTGGTTTGGCCATTATCGGTACCGAAAGACACGATTCACGCCGTGTGGATAGGCAGTTGCGCGGTCGTTCTGGTCGTCAGGGTGACCCCGGTAGCTCCAAGTTCTTCGTTTCCTTCGAGGACAACCTAATGCGCCTCTATGGTATGGAACGCGCCATCAAGTTCCTCGACCGCTTAGGACAAGGCCTCAAGGAAGGAGAGGTATTGGAACACCCTATCATCACTAAAAACGTAGAAAAAGCACAGAAAAAAGTAGAGGAAAACAACTTCGGTATCCGTAAGCGCTTGCTCGAATACGATGATGTGATGAATGTACAGCGCGAGGTAATCTATAAGCGCCGTCGCCATGCCCTCTATGGGGAACGCCTACAGGTGGATATCGCCAATATTATCTATGATACCCTCGAAACTATCTTGGAAAGCAACAAGCCCGGTAATGATTATAAAAACTTTGAGTACGAGCACTTTAAGTACTTTGGTATACAACCTATTGTCTCTGAAGAAGAGTTCCACAAGAAGTCGATCAAGGATCTGACCAAGCTCCTCTATCCAGAGCTACTCACCCTATACAAAGCACATAGTGAGACTAATGCGACTATAGCTTATCCTGTGATCAAACAGGTATACGAAGATCCAAATAACCAGTTCGAACGTATTGTAGTCCCCTTCACTGATGGACAGAAAGGACTCAATATCGCAACCGACCTCAAGGAAGCCTATGAAAGCGGTGGAAAGCAAATTATTATAGACTTTGAAAAGAATATCTCCTTGGCCATCATCGATGATGCTTGGAAGACCCATCTTCGCCAAATGGACGAACTCAAACAATCCGTTCAGCTGGCTACTCATGAGCAGAAAGACCCCTTGCTTATCTATAAGCTCGAGGCCTATAACCTCTTCAAGGATATGGTAGATAAGGTCAATAAAGAGATTGTAGCCTTCCTATTCCATGCACACCTACCCCAAGCAGAACCTGCCATCGAGCAAGCCCATGAGGTGAAACGTGCTCCTGAGCAATTACAGACCAGCAAGGAAGAGGTACTTAATTCTGACGAACTCGCCCAAAGAAACCGAGAAGCTGGACAGCAGGCCTCCCCTGCCCCACAAGTAACCGAACCTATTGTACGAGATCAACCGAAAATAGGGCGCAATGACAAGGTGACTATCCAAAATATTCGCAATGGAGAAATCAAGGAAATGAAGTACAAACAAGCCATTCCTTTCTTGGAAAAAGGAGATTGGGTACTCAAGCGCTAAGGCTCTGATCATACACTATACTAAAAAAGAAGTAACCCGATCGGGTTACTTCTTTTTTTGATAAGATAGTCAAAAGAAAAAAATGAAGTATTACTAAGTAACACTTCATTTTTAATTTATTATTCATTCAAAGGCTATTTCTTATCCTTTTTGAAATGCGGTTTGTCCTTTCTTTCCTTATCAGAGTGAGGCCTTTCCTTGTCATGAGGTCTTTCACGCTTTTCAAGATTTTCAGGACGTGGTAAGAGTGCCTTACGAGATACACGGGTTTTCTTAGTCTTAGGATCGATACCCAAGTACTTCACTTCGATGATATCTCCTTCCTTAAGCACATCGGATGGATTTTCCACACGTTCCCAAGCTATTTCAGATACATGTAGGAGTGAATCCTTACCAGGTACAAATTCTACAAAAGCACCAAAATCCACCAATCGAGCCACTCGCACCTTGTATATTTCCCCTTCTACAGGTTCGAAAGATACATGGTATACCGCATCTACAGCTTCTTGGATACCATCGGCATCCGTACCGAGGATTTCTACAATACCCAACTCGCCTACTTCCTCTACCACAATCGTTGTTTTGGTACGTGCTTGTAGGTCTTGGATATTCTTACCTCCTGTACCGATAAAGGCACCGATGTATTCCTTAGGCATTTCAAGGCGAACAATCTTAGGCGCATGAGGCTTCACAGTTGGGTTCGGTTCAGCTATTGTTTCAGTGATTTTACCCAAGATGTGCATACGACCTTCACGAGCTTGCTCCAAGGCTTTTTCGAGAATTTCATAGGTAAGTCCTTTGATCTTGATATCCATTTGGCAGGCAGTGATCCCGTCTTTGGTACCAGTGACCTTGAAGTCCATATCTCCTAAGTGGTCTTCGTCCCCTAAGATATCCGAAAGTACCGCGTATTTATCCCCATCGGTGATAAGCCCCATGGCAATACCTGAAACCGGTTTTTTCATTTGGATACCCGCATCCATAAGGGCTAAGGTACCAGCACATACGGTAGCCATAGAAGAAGAACCATTGGATTCCAAAATCTCGGATACCACACGTACGGTATAAGGGCAATCCTCTGGAATCATACGCTTGAGGGCACGTTGGGCAAGGTTTCCATGTCCTACCTCACGACGAGAGGTACCTCTAAGAGGGCGTGCTTCGCCTGTGGAGAAAGGAGGAAAGTTATAATGCAAGTAGAAACGTTCTTCTCCTTGTTCAGAAGGAATATCGATCACGTTGGCCTCACGCGAAGTACCCAAGGTCACGGTAGTGAGGGACTGTGTTTCCCCACGGGTAAAGATAGCCGAACCATGAGGAGAAGGCAAGTAGCCTACCTCACACCAAATAGGACGTATTTGCTTGGTATTTCTACCATCTAAGCGGAGGTCTTCATTAAGAATCAAGTTGCGCACCGCCTCTTTTTGAGCTTTAGAGAAGTATTTGCTTATCAAGGCAGCATGTTCTTCTTGTTCCTCCTCGGTGAAAAGCGCTTTGCAGTCCTCTTTTACCGCATCGAACTTATCGCTACGCTCATGCTTGGTCGTATTTTCCTTGGCGATAGCATAGCATTTGTCATAGCAGAAGTCGTACACCTTCTTAGCTACCTCTTCGTTTTCCTGAGGTACTTCATAGGCACGTATCGCTTTTCCTACTTGAGCGCGAAGGCGTTCCTGAGCTTCTATCTGTACTTTGATAGCCTCATGAGCGAAGTGGATGGCATCGGCCATATCTTTTTCAGAAACCTCATCCATCTCGCCTTCTACCATGGCTACAAACTCCTTAGAAGCCCCAACCATGATATCCATGTCGGATTCGGCCAATTGCTGGGTACTGGGGTTAATGATGAACTGCCCATTGATACGTCCTACACGTACCTCAGAGATAGGCCCATCGAAAGGAATATCCGATACTGCCAAGCAAGCCGAAGCAGCCAATCCTGCTAGGGCATCAGGCATCACATTTTCATCGTGAGACATCAGCTGAATCATCACCTGTACCTCACAGTAATATTCCTTAGGGAATAGCGGACGCAAAACCCTATCCACCAAGCGCATCGTCAAGATTTCTTGGTCGCTGGGGCGTGCCTCACGTTTGAAGAAGCCACCAGGGAAGCGACCTGCAGCGGCAAATTTCTCGCGATAATCCACCGTTAGGGGAAGGAAGTCCACCCCTTCTCCCGCTTCTTTGTTGGCCACTACGGTAGCCAGGAGCATAGCGTTACCCATTTGTACCACCACAGCACCATCTGCCTGCTTGGCGAGCTTGCCCGTTTCTATGGAAATAGTACGTCCATCACCAAGAGCAATAATTTCTTTTTTTACTTCTGGAATCATAAAAGTTTTTATTAAAAATGAAACAAATAGTGTTGTGTTGTGTGTTTTACGTTTATTTCCAATGAAAAACTGCTATTTTATGGCCTTTTATATAGACAAAAAGGGGCATAAAGCCCCTTTTGTATGATTACAAAATTATTTTCGGATGCCTAATTCCTTGATAATAGCACGGTATCTCTCGATATCTTTTTCTTTGAGATAGTCCAGTAGGCTTCTGCGCTTACCTACGAGCTTCACCAAGGAGCGTTGGGTGTTATAGTCTTTGCGATTGGTACGCAAGTGCTCCGTTAAGTGGTTGATTCGGAAGGTGAAAAGGGCTATTTGTCCTTCAGCGGATCCAGTGTTGGTCTCGCTACCACCATGTTTTTTGAAGATTTCTGCTTTGGTTTCTTTTGTTAGATACATTCCAATATTATTTAATGATTATTATGTATTTTAAATCGGGGGCAAAGGTAATATAAATATTTTTCACATACAACTTTTTTTAAAAAAATATTTAATCATCCTCGTCGTCCTCCTCTTCGTCATCATCTTCTTCATTGTCATCCTCTTCGTCCTGATCCTCCTCATCCTCTTCGTCATAATCATCTTTGTAATCGTCCTCCTCGTCATCTTCCTCTTCCTCGTCATCATCATCCAAGTGAGATGATGTCTTAGAAATGTCCTTTTTCTTACGTAGGGCGAGTTCGTCCTCTCTGGACATTTCTAAGGTGTCGGCCTGTATACCCTCTCCATAATAGTCATCATCATCTTCATCATAACGTTCCATCGTGGAAGCCAAGCGAGTACTTACCTTTACCAAATAAATGGTATCCTCGGTACGAACCTCAAGTGCCTCTACGGTCTCGTTTTTAGCATTTTTGAATCGGATAACATCGTGATCCTGATAGCCTTCTGGATACTTCTCCACCAGCAAGGCTAAGATGTCTTTCGTTAGTTTTTTATAGTCTACTATGGCTCTTTTCATTTGTAGCCTTTTTTAAGTTTTTAAGCGGCGCAAAATTAAAAGAAAAAAACTATTTTGATACAATCTTGTCGATTAAATAAATGTTATTTTTGTTTCTTTAATTTAAGTTTTTTTGTGACTTTTAGCCTATTTTCAAGTATTAATTTACCATAATTATTGAAGCGCTTTCCACAATTTGTCTTTCAGAGACATAATTCCTTGTTCTGCTACGGAGGAAATAAAGCAATAAGGGAGGTGCAAATCGGCTATTTTTAACTCTGTTTCTATCAACTCTTTAAGCTCCTGATCTAAGAGATCCGCTTTGGAAACAGCAAGGATACGTTGCTTATCCAATAGCTCAGGATTATAGCGTTCGAGCTCACGCAGAAGGATATGATATTCCTCTACTATATTGGGGCTATCGGCAGGGACGAGGAAGAGTAGCACCGAATTACGCTCTATATGACGTAGGAAATAGTGCCCCAAGCCCTTTCCTTCAGAAGCCCCTTCTATAATTCCAGGAATATCAGCTATAACGAAGGATTGGAAATCACGATACTGTACAATCCCTAAATTGGGCTTAAGAGTAGTGAAAGGATAGTCGGCTATTTTGGGCTTGGCCGAAGTCAGTACCGATAGCAGAGTGGACTTGCCCGCATTAGGAAAACCTACCAAGCCTACATCGGCCAAGACTTTCAGCTCTAAGAGCAGTTCGCGCTCCTCCCCGGGGATACCTGGCTGCGCATAGCGTGGAGTCTGGTTGGTGGAAGTACGGAAATGCCAGTTGCCCAGTCCGCCTTTGCCCCCTTTGAGGGCTATTTTCTCTTCCTTATCCTCGGTAATCTCAAAAAGCGGTTCGTCGGTTAGGGCATCCTTGACGATGGTTCCCAGCGGCACTTCTAAGTACACACTCGCTCCATCGGCACCGGTACTGCGATTGGCACCACCGTCCCCCCCATGTTCAGCACGGAAGTGCTGTTGGAACTTAAAGTTGATGAGTGTCCATAGGTTCTTGTTGCCACGGATAATAATGTCGCCTCCGCGCCCTCCGTCACCCCCATCAGGACCGCCTTTTTCTACAAATTTTTCCCTATGTAGGTGGGTGGAGCCTTTGCCCCCATTGCCGGATCGAACATATACTTTTACGTAATCGGTGAAATTTCCTTCTGTCATAAATTTAATTAGTTTTAAAAGTGATAATTTGCCAATTAGATAATTTGTCAATGAGACAATTAGACAATGAACTCATTGACAAATTGGCAAATTAACTCATTACCAAATTAGCAAATTGACAAATTGGCTCATTATCAAATTAGTTTATTGAGTTAATTAATCATTAATCATTACCTCATTAATCATTAATTTTGTATCTTTGCTTTCTATTTTAATTTATTATTGTAATGAAAGTAGCTGTAGTCATGGGAAGTCAGAGTGATCTTCCCGTCATGCAAGAAGCCATAGACTTCTTAAAAGAGATGCAAATCCCTGTTTTAGTGGATATTGTTTCTGCCCATCGCACCCCTGAGAAGCTAATTTCCTTTGGGAAAAATGCCCATTTGGAGGGGATAGATGTGATTATCGCAGGAGCAGGAGGGGCGGCACACCTTCCTGGTATGCTTGCAGCTGTAAGCCCGCTGCCTGTAATTGGGGTGCCTATCAAGAGCCGTAACTCAATAGACGGGTGGGACTCTGTACTTTCTATCTTGCAAATGCCCGCAGGAGTACCCGTGGCTACGGTCGCGCTGAATGGAGCTAAGAATGCAGGGATTCTCGCTGCCCAGATTTTGGGGGTTGCTCACAAAGAGATACAAGAGAGAATCTCCCAATACAAAAAATCGTTGGAAGCAGCAGTTTTAATGATTAATGTTCAATGATTAATGATATGAATCAATAGTTAAAATATTATTTGCTAACTTTATAAGACGCGATAAATTGCGCCTCTGCACAGATGCTGGCAAAGACAATTCTTTGGACTATACAATTATTTTCTACTATTGATTGGCATTAATCATTATATCAGGTATGGTATATAAATAAACGCTAATACGGCTACCACAGCGAGGAATATCATGGTGACGGCTCCTGCGGCGATGTCCTTGATCTCTCCTATTTTCTGATGAAAATCGGGGTGGACAAAGTCGCAGAGCTTCTCCAAGCCTGTATTAAGTCCCTCAACGGCTAAGAGGGCTCCAAAAGCTAAAAACTGAAACATCCATTGGTCAGTAGTAATCTGAAAATACAACCCCAAGCCTACAAATAACAAACAGCCTATGCTATGGGTAATAATGGCATCTTCGGTACGAATGAGCAGCCAAAACCCCTGTAAGGCATACCCCATACTCTTGATACGCCCGATTATAAATTTCTTCATTTTCAATATGTTATAAAACTTACCCTCCTACTCTTTTTACCTTAAAGCCTTTTTCCTTGAGAAATTCCATAATCTTATCACGATAATCCCCTTGAATGATAATTTTTTCTTTCTTCACGGATCCCCCTACTCCTAAGCGGGTTTTAAGTTCCTTGGCCAATAATTTGAAATCGGCATCGGCACCGGTGTAGCCCTCAATCAGGGTGAGAGGCTTGCCATTGCATTTTTCGTATTTGCATAAGAGAGGGTCGTCCTGTAGCCAAATATTGGAGGTCGGTTCTTCGGGGAGTACTTCCTCCTTGTGGTCAGGAAATAGCTTTTGGAGTTGTTCTCTGAGCATCTTATTTTCTTTTAAGCACCTTTTCTACAGCCCTAAGGATACCCTCCTTATCAAGACCATATTTTTTCATTAGCTCGGCAGGAGTACCACTTTCTCCGAAGGTATCATTGACCGCTACGAACTCTTGTGGTACAGGGTAGTGCTGTGCCAATACACGGGCTACACTCTCCCCTAAGCCCCCATAGTAGTTGTGTTCCTCACAGGTTACCACCGCTTTGGTCTTACGAGCAGAAGCCAGTATCATTGCTTCGTCCAAAGGCTTAATGGTGTGAATATCAATCACCTCTGCCGAAATTCCTCTTTGTTCCAAGGCCTCACAAGCTAAGAGGGCTTCCCATACGAGGTGGCCTGTGGCAATGATGGTCACATCGGTACCTTCGTTGAGCAATAGGCCTTTACCTATCTCAAAGGTTTGGTTTTCTGGGGTAAAATTAGGCACCGCAGGGCGGCCAAAACGCAAGTACACCGGCCCTACATAGTCGGCTATAGCAAGGGTAGCGGCCTTGGTCTGGTTATAATCACAAGGGTTGATAACCACCATATTGGGCAACATCTTCATCAGCCCTATGTCCTCTAATATTTGGTGGGTAGCACCGTCCTCACCGAGGGTCAATCCCGCGTGGGAGGCACACACCTTTACATTCTTGTTGGAATACGCGATAGACTGGCGTATTTGGTCATATACACGTCCGGTGGAGAAGGCGGCAAAAGTACCAGTAAAAGGAATCTTCCCTCCTATGGTAAGGCCAGCGGCGATGCCCATCATATTGGCCTCGGCGATGCCCACTTGGAAGAAGCGAGTAGGGTTCTCCTCTTGGAATTTCTCCATTTTGAGAGAGCCAATAAGGTCGGCACAAAGCGCCACTACATTCGGGTTTTTACGTCCCAGTTCGGCAAGTCCTGCACCGAAACCACTTCGAGTGTCCTTTTTGCCTGTATCGGTATATTTTTTCATCAGATGTTATTTTTTAACGTTTTTATTTTCCTTTTTAAACCTATCTTTGAGTTCCACAAAAAGAAGACTCAACAACATAAAAGGGATGGTGAACAGCCTAAAGAGTGCCTCTCCCACTTTCCCTATTTGGGTCTCTTCTACCTTAAACGCCCCTTGATACAGTTCGTTACGCCTGTAATAGTCGGCAAAACGTCCTGTCATAAGCAGTTCTGCTATCAAGGGTCTGGCAGGCTCATATTGGTGGGTGATCCCTAAAGTATCTATAGCATAGGTTATCACAAATAGTGACTCCTTAAAGGCTGTTTCTTTTTGAACAAATGGCAGTAAAGTATCCAGCAGGGAAGGTGGGGTGAGACAAATGGCCATGATTTGTATCGTCTCCATGAGGTTTGAAATCCTGTAGCGGCTGCGGATCTATCCCTTTTGTTTCCAACAGAGTAGTCAGTTTCATAATGCTTACTTTCGGCGTGCAAAGATACTATTTTTAATTCTATTAGACAAAAAAACTTTGCCAGCGTTTTTGCGCTGACAAAGTTCTATGAAAGATGTAAAAAATTCCAACTACCAAGTATAGGAGAGCCCTCCTATGATGTTTCTTCCTACCCCAGGGATAAAGTTGGTTTTATCATCAGGAGTAGGTGCAGGATTAAGGGGTCTAGGAGGATTAGGTGCGGTAACTTCCGCTTGTACCAAATAACTAGAAGCATATACCTTATCAGCTAAGTTATTACCCTGCAAGAAGAAAGTCCATTGGCCTTTTTTGTAACCCAAGCGAGCCCCTACAAGGCTGTAAGGATCTTGGTATAAAGTATTCTTATGGTCAATAGGGGTCTTTATAGGAAGGGATTCGAGATTTACCTCAGCAAAGATCCCTATAGGGTGCTTGTAGGTAAGTGCTGTAAAGAGGTAATGGGTAGGGATACCTGCGATTTGGTTGCCCTTAAGCTCTCCCCCGTCAAAGAAAAAGTCGCTATAGTTATAGTTTACCGAAAGGGTAAAGGTATCTTCTTTGGCAGAGAACACATGAGTAAGGAAAGTAGATTGCAAACCAGCTTCTACCCCTCGGTGGATAGTTGCATAAGGCGTATTAACCGTATTACCTCCTACCCCGACACTACCATCGGCGATGGTGAAGATCTCATCTTTCACCCAAGAGTGGTAAGCACTTACATTCCAAATGAAGGCCTGTCCTAAGTTCCCTTTGGTACCTAACTCAACTGTAGAGGCCTGCTGAGCCTTAAGGTCAGAGATGGTAATGGTGGTAGGTCCTGAATTAACATTAGAAGAACTATTGCTATACAGCACAGGGGGGCGATTTGGATCAGGCACAGGGGGGCGATTTGGATTAGGTATAGCACTACCTGTCAAGCGTACAATCTCCAAGAAAGTAGGAGGCTCATAGCTACGAGAGAAGTTAGCAAAAACCTGTGCACGATCATTGAGCTTGTAGATAAGCCCTACCTTAGGATTGATCGCATTGTAAGTGAAATCACCTGTTACAGGAGTAGTCACATTGGGGTTAGGCAAGGCACGAGCTTGCAAGCCATTAGGTGCAACAAAAAGGAACGGACGCTTAGCTCCTGTGAACTTATCCTCTACCTTACGAGTATCGTAGCTACCTTGTACACTTACATTCGCCAAGAGAGAAGGGGTAATCTTGTAGGTATCAGAGAGATAAGCTACAGCATGGTTGGCGGTAAGGTCTTGTTTGGCAAAAAGTGCCCCAAAGCTACCGCGATTGTTGTGGTAGCGGGACTGGTGCATCAGGCCTTGGCTGTACTGCAGGCCAAGGGTAAAATCGTTTTTCTCAGTGGTATTGGTATAAGAGAGGCGTACCCCATAGTCATTATTGAAGTCCTGACGTACCCCATTGGCTATAGGATAGGTAAAGGCATCATCGGCATATTGGTAATAAAGGGTCGCTAAGATTTGGTTATGAGCATTGATCTGATAAGCCAATTTGGTACCAAAGCGAGCGATTTTGCTGCTGCGATTTGGTTTGTCGCGTAGTACATTAGGCCCAAAAGCATAAGGAAAAGTCATCTTAGGCGCTTTGTTGATTTGCTTGCGGTCGGTTTCCATTTGCTTGCGGGTAAGCGGGCCAGGGATATCAAAATAGAGATCGGTAAAGGAGGCATAGAGACGTGCCTCGAACTTGTCGGTAAACTTACGGCCTACGTTCAGCAAAGCATTGAAGCGCTTGGAACTGTTATAAGTACGATAGCCATCGCTATGGTTATAGGAAGAAGCCACGAAAAGGTCATTGCGCCCAGCAGAGAAGCCAGAAGAGATGGTACTATTGAAGTAATTAAAGCTACCAGCTTCCATCTTTACACTGAGAGGAGAAGCGTTATAGCCATTTTTGGTTACGAAGTTCATCGCTCCACCGAGGGTAGCACCGCCATATTCGAGTGCATTAGCCCCACGATAGACCTCTACAAGGTTGCTAACTTGAGGTTCCAATACACCTATTATATAAGAACCATCGGCGAAGTTGATCGGAATCCCATCTTGAGAGAGCGCCACCCCACGAGATTGAGGATTACTTTGGATACCTGACCCACGAATATTAAGGCGTGGTTGGTCATTACCACCGAAGAAATCTTGGATAATAATCCCAGGTTCTCGCTGGAGCGCATCCTTGAGAGTTTGAGAGCGCTGAATATTAAGGTTTCTCAAGTCGGCTAAGTTGGTACCACCGGCTATTTTATCGAGTTTCACTTTAGCCAAACCTACGGAGTTGGCCACCAAACTTGGGTTATCGGAGATTACCACCGGTTGTAGTTCTACGATACCATCGAGTGTTTCTTCTGCACCTCGGCGAAGGATTGTTTCCACATAGGTAACCCTATTTTCGTTGTTTTGGAGTACCACGGGGAACTCCAAGGGCGCATAGCCCTCTTTGCTAACCTGAAGCGAAGGATGCTCATCGGAGAGGGAAAGGAGGTAGCCCCCCTTCTCGTCGGTAAGGGTCTGCTCCCCTGTAGCCACTGATTTTACCAATGCCTGGGAGATTGGTAACTTATTTTCATCAAGGATTTTACCCTTGATTTTGTATTGCGCATGGAGGGATGTCCCCAATAGAATCGCAATCCATAGTAAGAGATTTTTGAGCAAAATCATATATAAAATATTTTTTATTTAGACTTGTGCAAAATTACACATTTTTTTTGACATAACAAGCCCTTGAGAAATAAATTTATTTTTAACTATTTCACTTTATTTTCCTAAAAAAGAAGTATCAATCCATCGAAAATAGCTCTATTTTTAACATTTACATCTCATAAATAATACTAACTAAAAGAGCATTTCCTTTCCTCTAAGACAGATTTCTGTTTTATTAGAGAATTTTAACACAAAAATAACCATGAAAACACTTGCTTTTTAAAATTAAATGTACTATATTTGTGGTGAAATATAAAGGGAAATATGAAAACTTTATTAAAACACGTAACTATCATAGACAAGGCAAGTTCCCACCACGGAACGACACAAGATGTCCTGATAAAAGATGGAATTATCCAGCAGATTGCCACTGAAATTGCTTGTGAAGATGCAGACAACGTATTAAAGGATTGTTATATTTCACAAGGTTGGGCTGATAGCAGTGTATGTTTTGGGGAACCGGGTTATGAGGAGCGCGAGACCTTAGCTCACGGAGTGAAGGTAGCTTGTGAGAGTGGTTTCACTCAGGTAATGCTCAACCCTAACACGCATCCTATTACTGAAACGCGAAGCCAAGTAGGCTATCTGAAGAATGCTACCCAAGGGGCTATCACCCAATTATACCCTATAGGGGCACTTACCTTAGAGAGCAAAGGAGAATATCTAGCGGAGCTGTATGACATGCAGCAAGCAGGTGCAGTGGCTTTCGGAGACTACAAGAGGGGAATCCCTCAGGCCAACCTGCTCAAGATAGCCCTCCAGTATACCGCTCCATTTGGCGGGATTGTGATTTCCTTCCCCTGCGATCGCTCCATCATGGGCAAGGGGGTCGTGAATGAACATATCACTTCTACCCGATTGGGACTGAAGGGAATACCAGCTCTTGCAGAAGAAATTATTGTGGAGAGAGACCTCTCCATCCTCGAATACGCAGGTGGACGATTACACATTCCGACTATCTCTACTGAAAAATCTGTCGCTCTAATAGCTGCTGCCAAGGCCAAAGGCCTAGATGTAAGCTGTAGTGTGGCAGTAAGTAATCTACACCTTACAGATGAAGTCTTAGGCGACTTCAATACTGACTACAAATTACTTCCCCCTTTGCGTGATGCGCGGCAAGTAGAAGCCCTCCGCAAAGGCGTGGAAAGCGGGGTTATAGATATGGTAACTTCTGACCATTGCCCCCTTGATATAGAATGTAAAGCTAAGGAGTTCGACCTTGCAGAGTTCGGAAGCATAGGTCTTGAGGCTACCTTAGGAATTATGTTACAACACTTCTCCGTGGAAAAAACGGTGGAAATGCTTACTGCTGCTAAAAAACGTTTCTCCTTACCTGTGTCGCCTATCACAGTAGGCCAGAAAGCAGATCTAACCCTCTTTACCGATAAGGGAGAGTGGGTATTGACCAAAGATTTGATCCAATCTTCTTCTAAAAATTGTGCCTTTGTTGGTGAAAACTGCAAAGGAAAAGTCTTGGGTGTGATCTCCCAAAGAGGTCAATGGTTCTCAAGATAATGCTACTCCAACTTCTACCAAAGTATCCTATTTTATTCGTCTAACTTCTAAAGAAAAAACGCTTACAGAAAAATTATGCCCTTTTCCTATATAGTCACTATATAGGTGTATAAGCTATTTTTACCATTTTACTACCAAAAGATGAAAGGCTTCTCTTTAAATTATTTGGTAAGACCTGCTATTATAGAGCAGGAGAATGGCAAATCTCCCGCCATTTTCATGCTACATGGTTATGGACAAAACAAAGAGGAATTCTTCTCCATAGCCAACGAACTCCCACAGGAGTATATTGTCATATCGATACAAGCTCCCTATAAGCTAACTGAAAATCAGTTTTTTTGGTATGCCATTGAGCTTGGATCCTCAAAATGGTGCGATATAGTGCAAGCACAAGCCACCCAGCACAAACTTTTGACCTTCATAGGACAAGCCTGTGATCGGTTCAATATAGATATGGAACAGATCACCCTTATGGGATTTGACCAAGGGGGTATCCTCAGCCTTTCGTTAGCCCTTTCTTTCCCTAATAAGGTACAGCGTGTCATAGCTATCAATAGCTATATAGATAAGAAACTATTGAGTTTCAATTACCAAAAGAATAATTTTGAAAACCTAAAAATCTGTTTGCTACACGGTTATTCCAATGAAATTATCTCCTTGGAATGGGCTGAAGATACTATTGAGTTCTTCAAGAAGCACCATATTTCGTATAGTTACCAAACATTTTCTTCAGGACATGTCTTTTCGGCCGAGATGTTCTATGCGATGAAAACCTGGATAGAACAAGAAGAATAAATGTGATTTTGTAATTTTTGTGATCATTTGTGGATATGTAATCCACACTCTTTATTGGATTTGTGCTCCCACCACCAGCGACCTGCGCGGAAGTCTTCCCCTTCCTTGATGGCACGAGTGCAGGGGGCACAGCCAATACTGGGATACCCTTTGTCATGCAAGGGGTTATAGGGAATACCACGGCTGCGAAGGAAGGCCATCACCTGATCGGTTTTCCAGTGCAACAGTAAGTGTACCTTGATAATTTGATTACTTTCGTCCCACTCCACCATAGGCATTTGCTCTCGGTGAGGAGATTGCTCGGCTCTAAGCCCGGTGATCCACACCTTATTGCCTGCCAAAGCTCGCTTGAGTGGTTCTACCTTGCGGATATGACAACAAGCATGTCGCAGTGGAACGGACTGATAGAAGGCATTGATACCATTCTCCTGCACATACTCCTCTATCGCTTTTGCTTGGGGATAGTAAGGAGTGATCTTGGTATGGTAATACTCTTGGGTCTGCTCCCAAGTGGTGTAGGTCTCATAGAACAGACGCCCCGTATCCAAGGTAAAAATCTTGACAGGGAAATGCCCCTTGATGATAAAATCGGTAATTACCTGATCCTCCATTCCAAAACTGGTAGAGAAGACCACCTTATCGGGATAATGCTCGGTAAGCAGCGCAAGTATTTCTGATTCAGAAAGGGAGACTGTCTTATGGAGCAAGGCTTCTATTTCACAATTCATTATACTGTGTTTGGAAATGCAAAAATACGAAAAATAATCGTTCATGACTTATAGTTAATGGTTAATTCATCCTTTGTTTTCTATAAATTATTTTAGATTATATACAAATAACTACAATCTCTTGATAATAGGCTCTTTATATTTTAAAAATAGCTACTTTGTTTGTTTTTGAGAATTGGTATATTTTTTGTACATTTGCAAAAAATTCCTATAGATAGATGATACCACTTTTTATAAGTACTCCCGAATTGTTATTTGTCCTCTTTGTAGCGGTGATGCTCTTTGGCACCAATAAGATACCCGAAATAGCCCGTACTTTGGGTAAGGGGATGCGACAGCTAAGAGATGCCACCTCCGAAATCAAAGAAGAGATCAACAAAAGTGTAGAGAAATCAGGGATAGATACCTCCCTGATTGATGATGTAAAACAAGAGATAGAAAAAGCCAAAGAAGGCTTAGAAGACCCCTTAGGAAGTATCAAACGAAACCGATAACTCATGGCAAAGACGAGCAAAGAGACCCCCTTGATGAAACAGTATAACCAGATTAAGGCTAAGTATCCGGATGCCTTGCTACTGTTCAGGGTAGGTGATTTCTACGAGACATTCAAGGAGGATGCCGTCAAAACCTCACAAGTATTAGGCATCGTACTGACCTCCCGCAACAATGGCAGTGAGGACACTTCCCTTGCTGGATTCCCTTACCATGCCCTGAACAACTACCTTCCTAAGCTGGTCAAGGCGGGCTATAGGGTGGCTATCTGTGACCAATTGGAAGACCCTAAGCTCACCAAGACCATCGTCAAGCGCGGTGTCACAGAGCTGGTTACCCCTGGGGTGGCGCTCAATGACGATCTATTACAAACCAAAAAAAATAATTTCTTAGCCTCCATTTGGCTCGGCTCTCCCCTCTCTGGAGTATCTTTCTTGGATATTTCCACAGGGGAATACTACTTAGCTGAAGGGGATCTCCCTTGTATAGAGAAGCTACTACAGAACTTTCAGCCCAATGAGGTGCTTATCTCTAAAAAACAGCGCCAAGAAATCGAAGAGGCCTTCGGCAGCAGCTGGCACTATTTTGGTCTGGAAGACTGGGTCTACAAAGAAGACTTCGCTTACCAAGCCCTTACCAAACAGTTCCAAACCAATTCCTTGAAAGGTTTTGCGGTAGAGCAGATGCGCCATGGGTGGATCAGTGCAGGAGCCATTCTGCACTATCTGTCCGAGACCCAGCATCATCAGTTACAGCATATCACCCATATCAAGCGCATTGTCAGCGACGAATATGTATGGATGGACAAGTTCACCATACGAAACTTAGAGCTATATGGAGGAGGCCAAGCAGATAGTGTAGGTCTCTTGGAGGTGATAGACAAGACCCTCACCCCCATGGGCAGTCGCCTACTAAGGCGTTGGCTCGCCCTACCCCTGACCCAGCTTAGCCAAATCCAACAGCGCCATCAGGTAGTACATACCCTTGTTACACATGCTTCCCTTAGAGAACAAGTAAGCTCTCACTTACAGAAAGTCAATGACATAGAACGGCTTCTCTCCAAGATAGCCACCGGAAAGATTACTCCTCGAGAGCTTATCTACCTGAAGAACGCTCTGCTGGCTATACTCCCCCTGAAGGCACTCCCCCTTCCCAAGGAAGAGGAAGCCCTTAGGCAGCTTATAGAACGTATCGAAGACCTACAATCGCTATGCGAGAAAATAGCTTGTACCCTTGACGAGGAAGCTCCGGTAAATATCCTTAAGGGCAATACGATTCGCGAAGGCTTCTCCGCCGAGCTGGACGAGCTGCGCCACCTCTCGCACTCGGGTAAGGAATACCTCAATCAGCTATTGGAACGTGAGATCGCTCAGACTCATATTTCGTCCCTGAAGATAGATAGCAACAATGTTTTTGGCTACTACTTCGAAGTGCGCAATGTACACAAAGACAAAGTCCCCGCCCACTGGATACGCAAACAGACCCTTGTGAATGCCGAACGCTATATCAGTGAAGAACTCAAGGAATATGAGGAAAAAATCCTCCATGCTCAGGAGCGTATTTCAGCTTTGGAACAGGAATATTTCAGCACTTTGGTTCAGGAGATCATCACCTATATTGCCCCCATTCAGCGGACAGCTGTCGTGATCGGTGAGATAGACACCCTCTGTGGGTTTGCCACCTTGGCCATAGAACGTGGATATACCCTCCCCCAGTTGGACAACTCCCTCACGATTGAGCTCAAAGAGGCGCGCCACCCCGTGATAGAGCAGCAGCTCCCCCCCACTCAGCCCTATATTGCCAATGATATCTATCTTGATAATGAAAGCCAACAGATTATGATGATCACCGGGCCCAACATGAGTGGTAAGTCAGCCTTACTGAGACAGACCGCCCTGATCGTCCTCTTGGCACAGATAGGCAGTTTTGTCCCTGCCCAGCAAGCAAAAATAGGCATCGTAGATAAAATATTCACCCGTGTAGGTGCCAGTGACAATATCTCCCAGGGAGAATCCACCTTCATGGTCGAGATGAATGAGGCAGCCCTGATTCTCAATAACCTCTCCCAGCGGAGTCTAATTCTTTTGGACGAGATAGGTCGTGGTACCAGCACCTATGATGGTATTTCCATTGCTTGGGCTATAGCGGAGTATCTTCATGAACATCCTACTCATGCCAAGACCCTCTTTGCCACTCACTATCACGAACTCAATGAGATGCAAAATGAGTTTGCCCGAATCAAGAATTTCTCCGTATCGGTCAAGGAAGTCAAGGGGAGTATCCTTTTTTTGCGCAAGCTTGTGGAGGGTGGTAGCGAACACAGCTTCGGTATTCATGTAGCCAAAATGGCCGGAATGCCGACCTATGTAATAGAAAAGGCAGAAAAAGTCCTTCAGAAATTAGAGAAAACCCACCAGTTAGAAGACCATAAAGAGCAACTTAAGAATAACAAAGAAGGCATGCAGCTGAGTTTCTTCCAATTGGACGATCCCCTCTTGGAAAGTATCAAAGAACAGCTCATTCATACCGATATAGACAATCTCACCCCTATAGAGGCACTGATGAAGCTCAATAGTATTAAGAAAATGCTCAAGAAGTAGTGACTAACGACAAGTGACCAACGACTAATGACAAACGACTAATGACAAACGACTAATGAGAAGTAACTAATTGTTATTTACAAGAAAAAATTGTATCTTTGCAAAAACTTTTCACTACTTGTTATTCAATTAAATATATAGCTATGGAATATATAGTAACCATTGATGATAGCAACAGACAGGCTTTGGAAGTTATAGAATATTTAAAAAAATTTAATTTTGTAAAAATTGTAAACAGTAGAAAAGCTAAGTCTGAACTCATTTCTCAGTCATTAGAAGAGGATGAAGATGGGTTACCTCTCAAGTATAAAGAGGAAATTCTATCTATGTCTAAATCTGTAAATAAGAAAATAGCTCAACGTTGGAATGAAGAGAGGGAAAAACGTCTTAAAAAAGAACAAGTTATATAATAAATGGTAGTCATTTCTGATAGTAATATTATTTTCAGCTGCCTTTATGCTCCTGAAGGAGTTGTAGCCTCTATATTAACTGCAAAGAAGCAGAAGATCCAATTTATAGCTCCTCTTTTTCTATTAGAAGAAGTGAAAGAACATCTTCCTACTATAATAGAAAATACACATAGAACAAAAAAAGAAATTTTGTCTCTTATAAAGAAGTTTACAAAAAACATTATATTTTATAAAGAAAGCGATATTTCAATACCAAATATCCGAAAAGCAGCAGAAATAGTTGCTACTATAGATACTGAGGATGCTCCCTTTGTAGAACTTTATTTAGAAACAGGTCATAAGATATGGACTTTGGATAAAGTACTCTCCAATGGTTTGAAGAAAAAAGGATATGATATTTGTATTTCTACAAAAGAATTAAAAGAAAGATTATATAAAAAGGAAATATAGTTTTTATATTGTATCTTTGCAAAAACTTTTCACTATTCAATTAAATATTCTCAAGTATAAAGAGAAAATTTTATCTATATCTGTAAATAAAAAAATAAAAGAAAACCCTAACTTAGGTAATGTAATATAGTAATATAAAATACTTATTTTTGTGCAACAGAATTAAATACAATATATTATGTATAATTTATTAAAAGGAAAAAGAGGCATCATCTTTGGTGCTTTAGATGAGAACTCCATTGCATGGAAAACCGCTGAGCGCGTACATGAAGAAGGAGGTCAGTTTGTCCTTACCAATGCGCCTATTGCGATGCGCATGGGAAAAATCAATGAATTGGCTGAAAAAACAGGTGCTCAGATCATTCCTGCCGATGCCACCAATATGGACGATTTGCAAAACTTGGTCACCAAAGCGGTGGAAATCCTCGGTGGCAAACTAGATTTTGTACTACACTCCATAGGTATGTCGGTCAATGTTCGCAAGAACATCCCTTATACTGAGTCCAACTATGATTTTTACGCCAAAGGTTGGGATGTTTCGGCACTTTCTTTCCACAAGGTATGCCAAGCGCTTCATAAGAATGATGCCATGAACGAATGGGGTAGCATCGTAGCACTTACCTATATCGCTGCCCAACGTACCTTCCCTGACTACAATGATATGGCTGACAACAAAGCTTACTTGGAGTCCATCGCTCGTAGTTTTGGTTACTTCTATGGAAAGGATAAGCATGTACGTATCAATACCATCTCCCAATCCCCTACTCCGACCACTGCCGGACAAGGTGTAAAGGGATTCGATGGCTTTATTACTTATGCAGAGCTGATGTCTCCCCTTGGTAATGCTACTGCTGATGATTGTGCCAACTATACTGTGACCCTCTTCAGCGACCTTACCCGCAAGGTTACCATGCAGAACCTCTACCACGATGGCGGCTTCTCCAATGTAGGTGTAACCCCTGAAGTAATTGCTCATATGAGTAAATAATTTTTATATTTTTTACAACACGAAAGACTATCATTATTCTAAATGATAGTTTTTTATTATATACCATTTGCTACTAGCTTAACTATTTATCATTTGTCACTTATCATTAGTCATTATTATGGAGCCTTTCAACAAAGAAATCTTTGACCTCTTTCAGCAGAAATTAAAAGTAGGCAACCGCCGTGGGGTACACCTCAATGCAGTAGTGAACAACTCTCGCTATAAGTTTGACCTATCGAGGCTTTCTACTATATTTGAGAGCCTTCCAGAGCGCTTTGTCTTGGACTTACTCACTCTGAAGAACCTCAAATTCACCTTTTCGCTACACGACACCCCCACAACGAATATAGATGAGCGTGAATATACCATCGTAGATACCTTAGAAGTACCTAAGCCTAAAAAGGCTCCCTCGGATAATAAGGCCTTGGAAGAAAAAACTTTACTCTTAGAAAAATTAGCCGATGGGGTAGATAATCTTATCTTCCAAAGTGAGGCCATTTTTCAAGAAAAAGGAGTCAATGCCTTAGGCTTTGGCTTTCCTATCTTGGCCAGGCGTGACCTCTCGGACGGACAGATTACAGTAGCACCAGTGCTTATTTGGTCGGTGAGGATACGACCTACCTCCCAGCTCAACACCTGGGAAGTCAGCCGTCATGAGGACGATCCTATCTACCTGAACGAAGTGCTTATCAATCACCTGCAGAATGACTCCCATATCACCCTTGCTCCTATCCCTGACGAAATGCTTGAAGATGGGAAGATAGACAAGGGAGAGCTCTTCCAAATATGTACTCTCCTTCTCCAACAACTAAAAATCAGTCAAAACCTTGATTTTTTAGAAAACAACTACGCCAAGATACTTCCTATCAAGACCAAAGCAGCCTACGAAGCCCTCCTTCCACAAAAAGGAGATGCCCTCATTGAAAAAGCAGGCCTCTTCTCCCTCTTTGAGGTACAAAAGCAGAACATCATCAACGATTACCAAACACTAAAGGAACAGTTCGAACCCCGTAATAGCACCCCCAAGGAGGACTTCCAAAGCTTCACCAGTATCCCTACAGACCCCTCCCAACAAGAAATATTGGAACAACTCCGACAGCAATCACACCTACTCATACAAGGCCCTCCAGGGACGGGAAAAAGCCAGACCCTTACCGCTATCTTAGTCAATGCCTTGGAGAACCAACAGAAAGTATTGGTGGTATGTGAAAAACAAACCGCCTTGGAAGTGCTACTCCATGCCTTACAAAAAAGAGGGTTGGGCAAATACACCATCCTTATCAAGGACAGTATCGCCGATAGAAAATGGGTGGTGGATACCGTACGTAACATCTTGGACGACCCTACTTTCAAAAAAGCCATTCTCCCTTACCCTAAAGAGGAAAAAGAACTAAAAATCAATGGATTAAAACAACTAAAAGAGGCTATCAACCAGCACCACAAGGAACTATTCACCCCCCTACTTTCGGGAGAAAACTGGACAGAGCTTAGCGGCCGAATGCTCCAATATGCCCCCGAGCATACCCCTATCTCCCTACAAGGATTGCCCCTACACTTCAGTGATCAGGAGCATAACGTCCTTAGAGAGACCCTCCGCCCTGCCCAACGGCTCTATACCCCTTTTGCCCCTTACCAAAAAGGATACCTATACCACCCTAAGACCCTCATTGCCAAGCCTTACCAGCAGACCCTCCACCATATAGAGACGGCTTTCAGTAGTTACAAAGAACAATGGGCACACATCCTTAGCTTATACCAACAATACAAAGGAGAATATCTCTACAAGCGTAAGGAAGAACTATCCGAACAAGTCCAACAGCTCACCGCTTATATAGATGAGATGGAAGCCCTCACCAGTCTGCTCCCCCAGGATGCCGATCAGTACAACCGCAAGCGTACCGAAGGGCTTTTCTATAGGCTTAGTGCGCTCTTTCTAAGCCAACGCAAAGAAGCTATAAAGCAGCAAAAACGACTGCTATGGCTCTTGCAAGAAATCAAACGAATAAGCCTACATCCCAACTTCACTAGCCTCTGGCTCACTGACAACCTCTTTGCCAACAAAGAGCAGGTGCTCGGCTACCGAGAAGAAATCCGTAAAACCAAAGCCCAGTTCGAGGAAAAGATCGAAGAAGACTTTGCCGTTTTGGATGTAGCCCACTACTCCGATCCCAAGTTTGCCAACGACACCTTGCGCTCGCTCGTCGCAGCTTTGGCGCAACTCAAAGAACAGATCAAGGAGGCCAACTATATCGCCACCCCTATAGAGGGGACTACTTTCTTTGATTTTAAAAACTACATAGAAGCCTGCCTTGACCAACATGCACGCTACCAAAACGATCACAACAATCCCTTGGAAGCCGGCTACCAATGGTTCGCCTTCGAGCAGCCCCTCAGCCCTTTACTCCAACGATGTGTATCCCTATTGATACAAGCCCAAGCTACCCACTGGGAAGCCTCCTTCCTATACGCCTATTACAAGGCCTTCCTACTCGAAAAATCAGAAACACTCACTCCCTTTTCTGCCAATACCTATGAGGATTTTAGGACAAAGCATCAGGACTTTGCCTCCTGCCAACAGGAGATCATTAGCCGATACTGGGATCAAGCTCAAATAGCTGCTGTAAAGAATTTTGAAAATCAACACAAAGAACTAACCGTAGCCAACCTATACAACAAGCGTAGAAGTGAAAAGCACAACCGACTATCCCTCAGGGAGATCGCCAGTCGAGATACCGACCTATTCACCACCTTCTTCCCCATAATACTCACCACCCCTGATAGCTGTTGCAATCTTTTCCAAGGGAAGAACTTCTACTTCGATTATGTGGTTTTCGATGAAGCCAGTCAGCTCAAATTGGAAGACAATCTCCCGGCTATTCTCAAGGGGAAGACGGTCATCATCGCAGGAGACGAACACCAAATGCCTCCAAGCAACTACTTCAGTAAAATATTCGAAGGCAACTACCAAGACGAGGAAGAAATCGAAGATGAAGACCAAGCGCTTCAGAAAAACAGTCTGCTATCGGTAGAATCCCTACTTGATTTTGCTCTTGACTACAAGTATGACAAGCATCACTTGGACTTCCATTACCGCTCGAAGCATCCTTACTTGATAAACTTTTCCAATATAGCCTTCTACAATGGAAAATTGCGCCCCTTGCCTCGCTTTGAGAGTGAAAACCCCATCTGCTTCTATCAGGTAGATGGTACCTTTCATGACTATACCAATGAAGCCGAAGCCCTCAAAGTCATAGAGATTCTTCGGGAAATCACCCCAAGGGAGGATGGTAGTTACCCTTCGGTAGGAGTGGCTACCTTCAACATCACCCAGCGCAACCTGATTCGCAAAAAGCTCCTATGGCTCAAGAGCCAAGAGCATGAACAAGCCTTTGCCGAAAAACTTACCGCACTGGAGAAAGCAGGCCTCTTTATCAAAAACTTAGAGAATATCCAGGGAGATGAGCGCGATATCATTATCCTCTCGGTGACCTACGGCAAAAAGAAAGACGGCAAGTTTACCCAAAGTTTTGGCCCCTTGAACCAGCAAAAAGGTTACAAATTGCTCAATGTAATCATCACTCGTGCCAAGGAAAAAATCTATGTATGCAACTCCATCCCTGAAGGAGTTTTCCTCAATTATGCCGATGCCTTAGCCCAAGAGCAGGCCAATAACCGCAAGGCTGTCCTCTATGCCTATCTGGCTTATACCAAGGCGGTAAGTGAGGGAACTTTCCAAGCTATGGAGGAAGTATTACAACAGCTCAGCCACTACGGTGCCCTAAGAAAAGAGGCTACAACCCCTGGGCAATTATTATTCAAAGAAGCCATATTTGCCTTGCTACAGAGGGAATTTCCTACCCTTAAGCTAAGCCAAGACGAGCCTTTCGGTGGATATACAATTGATATATTACTTGCCCCCCCTACGGGGAAATCTATCGCCCTCGAATGCCTGAGCAAGCCCATCTATCAGCAATCCATGGGCTATTTGGAAGACCTACACAAGGAGCTAATCCTGAAGGAAGCAGGCCTTGACTATATGCGTATCCATGCCGATATGCCCATCGAAAATACCCTTTCTAACCTTAAAAAAACACTTACCCTCCGATGAAAAGAAGAATCATACACACTCAGGACGGATCCACTACCCTGGAAATAGAAGACTGGGGCGAACACTATCACTCCATGCGAGGAGCCATAGGGGAAGCCTATCATGTTTTCATCCGCCAAGGTTTGGAACTTTTCGCCGGACAAGAGGTGCAATTGTTAGAGATAGGGTTCGGTACAGGGCTGAATGCCTTTATTACCTTCTTAGAACATGAGAGATTACGACAAACCATTCATTACGAAGGCGTGGAGGCCTATCCCCTCACCCCTGAAGAAGTTGCTTGCCTGAACTATACCGAGATACTGGAAGTACAACAAAAGCAAGCCTTTTTCCAGCAACTACACAGCGCCCCATGGGAGGAGACGGTTTCCCTCTCCCCCACCTTTACCCTTAAAAAACGCCTACAATCCTTTGAGCAGATCAGCGACCAAGTGCGTTTTGACCTTATCTACTTTGATGCTTTTTCGGCCAGTGTACAGCCAGAGCTATGGACAGAGGCCATTTTTGAGCGCATGTACAAGGCACTGAAGGCAGGGGGTATCTTGGTAACCTATGCCTCCAAAGGAAGCGCCCGCCGAGCCATGCAAGCCGTTGGTTTCAAGGTAGAAAAGCTCCCTGGAGCCTTAGGAAAGCGAGACATGCTCCGTGCTAAAAAAGAAATGGAGTAGTCCCCTCATGGAATACAGAGAAATATTTTTTTAATAATTATTTGTTTTTTAGAATAAATAGTTGTATTTTTGCCCTCGGAATTGGTACTAAAGAGGTAGAGGGCAGTTAAGTCCTCTTTTTTTATAATTATATGAACTTAAAAGAACGTGTAAAAGAACTGATAGACAAGGGATTAGAGGAACATCCTGATCTCTTTCTCATCGACTATTCAGTAGGTGGGGACAACCTCATCAAGGTAATTATTGATGGTGACCACGGTGTTGGCATAGAGGATTGTGTCGCCTTGAGCCGTGCCATTGAGCATAATTTGGATAGAGAGGAAGAAGATTTTTCCTTAGAAGTAAGTTCCTGTGGTATCGCTGCTCCCTTGACTTTAGAGAGACAATATACTAAAAACATAGGCCGTGAGATAGAGGTAAAGACCGCTACAGCCAGCCACACAGGGATCCTCCAAACGGTAAGCGAAGGGAAAATAACCCTTGAGGTAACCTCTCGCCAGCCCAAACCTCAGGGAAAAGGAAAAATTACCGTTACCGAGACCTTCCTTCTCCCTATAGAAGATATTAAAGAAGCAACATTAAAATTAAAATTTTAGATACCCTCATGGAAAATAATCTCGATTTGATAGAATCCTTTTCTGAATTTAGAGACGACAAGCTCATAGACCGCGAGGCACTAATGTCCATCTTGGATGAGGTGTTCAAGACTGCCTTGAAGAAAAAATACGGTTCAGATGAGAATTTTGATATTATCATCAACCCCGACAAAGGTGACATAGAGATATGGCGCAACCGTATTATTGTAGATGATGGAATGGTGGAAAACCCCAATGCAGAGATCCCACTGAGCGAAGCGCTGAAGATAGAGTCCGATTTTGAAGTAGGAGAAGAGGTTTCCGAAGAGGTGAAAATCAGCCAATTAGGCCGACGTGCGATCTTGGCGCTACGCCAGAATCTCATCTCCAAGGTACATGAGTATGACAACAATACTGTCTATAAAAAATTCAAAGAACTCATCGGTACTATATACACCGCTGAGATACACCACATCAAGGGCAAAACCGTTATCTTGCTCGATGATGAAGGTAATGAAATTCTCTTACCAAGAGACAAACAAATCCCTTCTGATTTCTTCAAAAAAGGAGAAACTACCAAGGGAATTATCGAGTCTGTGGATTTCAAGGGAAATAAGCCCTCTATCATTCTCTCTCGTACCTCACCGGTATTTTTGGAACGCCTTTTCGAACAAGAAATTCCAGAGATTGCCGATGGGCTTATTACGATCCAGAAAGTAGCTCGTATCCCTGGAGAAAAAGCTAAAATTGCCGTTGATACCTATGATGATCGCATAGACCCAGTAGGGGCTTGTGTGGGAGTCAATGGAGCACGTATCCGAAGCATTGTACGTGAGCTGGGCAATGAAAATATAGATGTGATCAGCTATTCAAGCAATATCAACCTATTTATTAGCAAGGCCTTGGCACCTGCCAAAATTACCTCTATCACCGTCAATGAAGAGACCAAGCGTGCCGAGATACTCTTGGCCTCCGAGGAAGTCTCCAAGGCTATTGGTAAAGGAGGAAGCAATATACGCCTGGCGAGTATACTAACCGGTTACGAGATTGATGTATTCCGTGAAGGTGCTGAAGAAGATGTGGAACTCTCTGAATTCGAGGATGATATTGAGCCTTGGGTAATAGAAGAATTCCGCCGTATAGGGCTTGATACTGCCAAGAGTGTCTTGGAATACAGTGCCGAAGAACTCGAAAAACGAGTAGACTTAGAACTGGAAACAATCCAAGAGGTATTGCGCATTCTCAAGGAAGAGTTCGAAAACTAAATCCGCTAAAACCTAATCATACACAACCAACACATATCTAACCAATATAAAAACGAGCTTAGAAAAATTTATGGCCGAGGATAAAAGATTAAATAAAGCAGCAAAAGAATACAACATCTCTACCGATAGAGTTGTTGAGTTTCTCAAATCAAAGGGGCACACTATAGAGTCCAAACCTAACACTAAAATTCCAGCAGAACTGATTGCTCTGTTAGAGAAAGAGTTCCGCTCTGACAAAAAAAGTCGTGAGACCTCCAAGGAGATCACCGAGGAGCAACGCCGTGAGAAAGAGGCTATCCGCCAAGAACTCTTAGAGAAAGAAAGACAGGAAAAGGCACAAAAAGAACAAGAGGTTATTCGCGCCAAGGCAGCCACTATTGCTGGCACTAAAGTTGTCGGAAAAATAGACCTTGATCAACCTAAGAAAACGGCTGCCAAAGAAGAGCTTCAACCTAAAAATACACCTGAAGAGGAGAAAGTAGCTCCAGAGCAACCTACAGTAGTAGAAAAAGAACTACCTAAGGAAATCACTCATGAGGATAACACCTCCGACAAACATAAGGATGATAAAAGCAAACATAAGGACAAAGAAAAAGATAAGAAAGAGACTAAAACAGTCCTTAACAAACAAGAAAAAGATCTCAAAAACAAGAGTAGAGAACTACTCTCTGGCAAGCCTGTCGCCTCTTCTAAAGATGCTGCTAAAAAAGAAGAGAAAAAACCTCAAACAGAACCAGAACCTGGGGTCATAGAAACCAAATATACCAAACTCACCGGTCCTAAGCTCGTAGGTGAAAAGATAGACTTGTCTCAGTTCGAACGGCCTAAAAAGAAAAAGAACGGAAAAGACAAGGATAAAACTAAAGATGGTGCTGCCGCTGCTGATAAGCAAGGCAAGCGCAAGCGCAAACGTATTTCTTCTGAAAAAGAAACCCCTGCCAACGGCAATGCGCAAAAGTCTGGAAATACTAACAACAGAGATAACAAGGATAGGAATAAAAACAATAAGAAAAAAGACGGAAAAGTCTTTGTAAGAACAGAACCTACCGAGGAAGAAGTACAAAAACAAGTACGTGAGACCTTGGAAAAACTACAAGGAAAATCTGTCAAATCCAAGGGGGCTAAGTATCGTAAAGAAAAACGCGATAGCCATCGCCATAGAAGCGAGGAGGAAATCGCACAACAAGAAAGAGAAAGTACAATCCTACGTGTGACCGAGTTTGTTACAGTCAACGAACTCTCTACAATGATGGATGTACCTGTAAATAAGGTCATTGGAGCTTGTATGTCCTTAGGTATTTTTGTCACCATGAACCAACGTTTGGATGCTGAGACCCTCTCTATCGTTGCCGATGAGTTTGGCTTCCAAATAGAGTTCTCCACCGCTGGTATTGATGAGGTACTTCCTACCGAAGAAGATCGCCCTGAAGACCTAATACCTCGTGCCCCTATCGTAACGGTGATGGGACATGTGGATCACGGAAAGACCTCCTTGCTCGACCATATCCGCAATGAGAATGTTATCGCCGGAGAGAGTGGAGGTATTACCCAGCACATAGGTGCCTACTCGGTAACTCTCAAGCGTAGTAAGCAACGTATCACCTTCCTTGATACTCCTGGACACGAAGCCTTTACAGCTATGCGTGCTCGTGGTGCTCAAATTACCGACATCGCCATCATCGTCATTGCGGCCGATGACGACATCATGCCACAAACCAAAGAGGCCATCAGCCATGCGCAAGCTGCTGGGGTACCTATCATATTTGCTATCAATAAGATAGACAAGCCTACGGCTAATCCTGAAAAAATTAAAGAACACTTAGCCAACATGAACCTTTTGGTGGAAGAATGGGGAGGAAAAATCCAATCCCAAGACATCTCTGCCAAGAAAGGGATCGGGGTGAGCGACCTCTTGGACAAAGTCCTCTTAGAGGCGGAGATCTTAGAGCTTCGCTCCAATCCTCACAAACATGCAGTGGGTACTGTCGTAGAAGCCGCTTTGGACAAAGGTCGTGGTTATGTTTCCACTGTATTGGTACAAGAAGGAACCCTCAGAATTGGGGACTATGTACTGGCTGGTACCCATTCAGGGAAAATCCGTGCTATGCAGGATGAGCGTGGGAAAAATGTAAAAGAAGCGATCCCTTCTACTCCGGTAACCATCTTAGGATTAGATGGTGCGCCACAGGCGGGAGATAAATTCTATGTATTTGAAGATGAAAAAGAAGCCAAACAAATAGCTGCCAAGCGTACCCAACTCCTTCGTGAGCAGTCCGTACGTACCCAGCGCCATATTACCTTGGACGAAATCGGTCGCCGTATTGCCTTGGGCGACTTCAAGGAACTCAACATTATCCTCAAGGGGGATGTGGATGGTTCCGTGGAAGCCCTCACCGACTCCTTCCAAAAGCTCTCTACCGAAGAGATCCAAGTCTCTATCATTCACAAGGGAGTGGGTGCCATCACCGAATCCGATGTCCTCTTGGCATCAGCTTCCAATGCGATTATCGTTGGCTTCAATGTACGTCCTATGTCCAATGCACGTTCCTTGGCCGAGAAGGAAGAAATCGATATTCGTACCTACTCTATCATCTATGATGCCATCAATGACCTCAAGGATGCGATGGAAGGGATGCTCTCCCCTGAAATGCGTGAGGAGGTCACCGGTACTGTGGAAATCCGAGAACTCTTCAAGATCTCCAAAGTGGGTACTATCGCCGGTTGTATGGTTACCGATGGAAAAATCTATCGCAATTCCAAGATACGCCTCTTAAGAGAGAATGTAGTCATCTATACCGGAGAGCTCTCCTCTCTCAAGCGTTTCAAAGACGATGTGAAGGAGGTTAGCAAGGGCTATGACTGTGGTCTGCAAATCAAGAATTATAATGACATCAAGGAAGGAGACGTTATAGAAGCCTTCCAAGAAGTCGCTGTCAAGAAAAAATTATAACTATCATGGAAATAACCGCTTCCATTGCTAAAGATGTAGCAAGTACCTTACTTGATATTGAGGCTATTAAGCTCAGTCCTAATGCGCCTTTCACCTGGGCTTCGGGCTGGAAATCACCTATTTATTGTGACAATCGCATGCTACTCTCCTACCCTGAAGCAAGGGAAAAAGTAGCCCTTACCATGAGCCGCTTTATTCGGGAAAAATATCCTGAAGTACAGCTCATCGCAGGAGTGGCTACCGGAGCTATCGGCATGGGAATGCTCGTGGCTGACCGCTTAGGACTTCCCTTTGTGTATGTACGTCCTGAACCGAAAAAGCATGGCCGTGGTAACCAAATAGAAGGCGCCTTCACCTCGGGAGAGAAAACCGTTGTGATCGAAGACCTCATCAGTACCGGAATGAGTAGTATAGGCGCTGTAAAAGCCTTGAGAGAAAGCGGCTTAGAGGTACTTGGTATGGTGGCTATTTTTTCTTATTTGTTTGAAGTAGCTCAAAACAATTTCCGATCCGCTGGTGTCCATTTAGATACTCTTAGCCAATATAATTCCTTATTAGAAGAAGCAAAAGACAGAAACTATATTTCTGAACAGCAATTGGAAACCTTGGCTAAGTGGCGCTTAGCCCCTGATAAATGGAACTAATATGAAAATCACCTCCCCTATCGTATCCGTGGGCTTACCTGTTAATGGTATCTATGAGAAATTAGAGAATGTAGCCCTTTTCAAAGACCTTATGCCCGAAAGCTTGGCGCACTTTAGCGCTGCTGAGGATAATACCTCGTTTTCCTTTGCGCTAAAAGGCATGCCTGAGATTTTCTTAGAAAAGAAAAAACTCACTCCAATGAGCGAATTGGTCTATGGAGCTCCAGAAGGCAAACTCCCTTTCACCCTTCGCATTGGGCTTGACCCCAAATCAGAAGTACAAACAGAGGTTAGCTATACCTTCGAAGGGGAGTTCAATCCGATGCTGGCTATGGTCGTCAAAAGCCCTATTACCAAGCTCCTAGAAACCATGGCTGAAAAAACAAAGACCTTATGAAAAAACACCAAAAACTCATGCTAAGATATGGGGGGCTCATGGGGATCGCTAGTATTACCCTTACGATGCTACAATATTCTTTAGATAGCTATAATGGTAAGCCCCTTACGGTGTTTCTCTTTGGTATTTTACCTATTTTACTCCTTGCTTTGTGTATTTTTTTAGGAATCTACCAGAGTAAAGAACGTAGTTTCCGGCAGATGATGAAAATAGGATTGGGTATCTCTATTCTTTTTGCAGTCATTACAGCTATTTTCTGGGTCGTATTTATTAATTATATAGCCCCTACACACTTGGATATGTTCAATAATTTACAATTGGAGGCCTATATAGCCCAACATCCAGAGGCAGATGCCCAAGAAATAGAGAAGCTACGTACCACCTTGGAAGGCAACAAGTCGTCATGGATACAATTCAACCAATCGATCGCCTCCAATATGCTTTTTGGTCTCATCCTCTCCCTTTTGGCGAGTTCCTTTTTCAAAATTTTCAACAGAAATTAATCCTCATCCATGCAAATATCGGTCGTCATTCCCTTATTCAACGAAGAAGAATCCCTACCTGAACTCCACCAGTGGATACAGCAGGTCATGGAGCGAGAGGCTTTTTCTTATGAAATCCTCTTTGTAGATGACGGCTCTACGGATCATTCTTGGGAAGTTATACAACAGATTTCAGCCAAAGATAAGCATGTGAAGGGAATTCGCTTTCTAAGAAATTACGGCAAGTCCCAGGCGCTCAATGCTGGATTTGCCAAGGCTGAAGGCGAAGTGGTCATTACCATGGATGCCGACTTGCAGGACAGCCCTGAGGAGATTACAGCACTCTACCAGATGATTCAAACAGAAGGCTATGACCTTGTGTCGGGCTGGAAGAAAAAGCGCTATGACCATAAGCTCACCAAAAATCTACCCTCCAAGCTCTTCAATTGGGCAGCTCGGAAGGTATCAGGACTTACCCTTCACGATTTTAATTGTGGCCTAAAGGCTTACCGCAAGGAGGTTGTCAAAACAGTAGATGTACGAGGAGAAATGCACCGCTACATACCGGTGCTGGCCAAAAGTGCCGGCTTTTCGCGCATTACCGAGAAAGTAGTGATTCATCAGGCTCGCAAATATGGAAAGACAAAGTTCGGTATGGAACGCTTTATCAATGGCTTTTTAGACCTGCTTACCATAGGCTTCCTCTCCAAATTTGGCAAGCGTCCCATGCACTTATTCGGTGCCTTGGGCGTATTGGTGTTCTTCATAGGCTTTTGTTTTGCTTTTTACTTAGGGATAGATAAGCTCTTTATAGACCCTACAGGACGCCTGATCACTCATCGACCCCAGTTTTTTTTGGCACTCACCTCCATGATCATAGGTACGCAGTTCTTTTTAGCTGGATTCTTGGCTGAATTGGTACTAAGAAGCCGAGAGACGGAGCCAAGATATCATATCCGAGAAACTATTAGTTAATTTAATATTCTATATAATGAGATATTTATATATTTTTTCGTTATTCGCTTTGATGGCTTGTAACAACACCCCTAAGGAATCCGCTCCACAAAAGGAAGAAACAAACACAGAGGCCAACACCTCCACTGAAGAAGGAATTCATTATGAAGGCGTTATAGAGAAAGAGACCCAAGAATTGGTTGATACTACTATCCTATTGAGTAGCAATAATGAATATACCCAAACAGTCGTATTCCCAGGGCATGAACCTGTCACTCATAAAGGAAAATTCGAATGGAATGGCGCTGATAAGACCATTGCCCTCATAGGAGAAGATGGAAAAAAGGAATATTACAAGGTAGATGCCCAAGTACTCATCTATTTGGCAGACCCCAATAAAAAATTATCCCCAGAGGAAGAAGCAAAGGTTACGCTACATCAAAAATAAGTAAAATGGCTATCCCTGTCTATTGTATGCCCGGTATGGCGGCCAGCTCGCGTATTTTTCAGTATATAGAATGGCCTGAAGAATATGAGGTACATCTGTTGGACTGGGACGAACCCTTACCTAAAGAATCTTTTGCGGCATACGCTGCTCGTATAGCCCAGCAGATTACCGCGCCCAATCCCATTCTTGTAGGAGTCTCCTTAGGTGGAGTGTTGGTACAACAGATTGCTACTTTGTTACCAGCCTATAGAGGGGTAGTGCTTATCTCCTGTATCAAATCAGCAGAAGAACTTCCCCGCTGGATGCGATGGAGCAAATGGCTGAGGCTGCACCATCTGCTACCTTTGGAATGGTTGGCCAGTTTTGAAATTTGGAAGCATACCAAGCGATATAAAAAACTATATTCCAAATATATAGGCCTTGCATCGCCTCACTATTTGGCTTGGTGTGCTCGAGAGTTGCTCGACTGGCAATTTCCTGTTATTCTACCAGAGAAGTGCATTCATATACAAGGAGATAAAGACATCGTCTTTCCTGAAAAAAACATCAGAGACTGTATTCGTATCCACAATGGTACCCATATTATGATCCTCAGCCGTTTTCGCTGGTTCAGGGAGCATTTCTTTCCACTTATAGAACGATTTAGTAGTTAGTGACTTGTAACTAAATAACTAATGAAATAAAACGTGAAAAATAAGCAAAATTTTATTTTTTGCTTTCGGAAAAAAATATTATATTTGCACCAAATTTGACAGCTGATGAGTGTCATCTATATGCTCATATCTATAAGCACTATAGTGGTGGGATTATTCTTATTTTTGTACCTACGCGCTATCCGCAGCGGCCAGTATGAAGATGTAGAAAGTCCTGCTATTCGCATGCTTTTTGAAGATGAATTAGTACCTCCTGCCCGAGAGGAGGACAAAATAGATACGTCTTACCACAAAGACAAGAAAGAAAAGCAAACAACAACTTAAAACTTGCTAAATCATTTTTTTATGGAAATGGAACAATTTTATTACGACAACAAAATTGTTAAGAACTTCATCTATGCGACCCTCTTTTGGGGTGTTGTAGGGATGGGGGTAGGCTTGCTATTGGCCTACTACTTTCTGTTTCCTACGCTTACCGAAGGTATATCATGGTTGAGCTTTGGTCGCTTGCGTCCATTGCATACCAATGCGGTCATCTTCGCTTTCGTAGGGAATGCTATTTTTGCAGGGAGTTACTACTCTATGCAGCGTTTGCTTAAGGCACGTATGTATAGTAATTTCTTGAGCAAACTCAATTTTTGGGGTTGGCAGCTGATCATCCTAGGAGCCGCAATTACCTTCCCTATGGGCTTTAGCACCTCCAAGGAGTATGCGGAGCTAGAATGGCCTTTTGATATTGCCATCGCTATTGTGTGGGTGGCTTGGGGTGCCAATATGATTGGAACCCTTATCAAGAGAAGACAGCGCCACATCTATGTAGCTATTTGGTTCTACTTGGCTACTTTCGTAGCGGTGGCCTTGCTACACATCTTCAACAACTTAGAGTTCCCTATCTCCCTTACCTCTATGAAGAGCTACTCCGTATATGCAGGAGTACAAGATGCCTTGGTGCAGTGGTGGTACGGACACAATGCGGTAGCCTTCTTCCTAACGACTCCTTTCTTGGGACTGATGTACTACTTCATTCCTAAGGCTGCCGACAGACCGGTATATTCGTACCGACTCTCCATCATTCACTTTTGGAGCTTGATCTTTATCTATATGTGGGCTGGGCCTCACCACTTGCTCTATACAGCCCTTCCTGAATGGGCACAGAACCTTGGGGTAGTATTCTCCGTGATGCTCGTAGCTCCTTCTTGGGGTGGTATGATCAATGGGCTACTTACCCTACGTGGGGCTTGGGATAAGGTACGTACCGACCCTGTGCTTAAGTTCTTGGTAGTGGCTGTTACCGGTTACGGTATGGCTACCTTCGAAGGTCCTACCTTAGCTCTGAAGAATGTAAATGCCATTGCGCACTTCACCGACTGGATTATCGCCCACGTACACGTAGGAGCCTTGGCCTGGAACGGATTCCTTACCTTTGGTATGATCTACTACTTAGTGCCTAAGATGTGGAAAACCAACCTCTATTCTGTACGTATGGCCAACACCCACTTCTGGATAGGTACCTTAGGAATTGTCTTCTATACCATTCCATTATACATCGCAGGCTTTACCCAAGCCACTATGTGGAAACAATTCTCCCCTGATGGAAACTTAGTATATGGAAACTTCCTTGATACTGTCAATGCTATTATGCCTATGTACGCTATGCGTGCCATCGGAGGTACCCTCTACATCACTGGGGCTATCTTGGCTGTTATCAACGTAGTGAAGACCATCCGCCAGGGACAAACTGTCACCGATGAGCTTGCTCAGGCACCTGCCTTAGCTCCTATCAGCAAGAGAAGAGTAGCAGGTGAAACACTTCACCACTGGCTTGAGAGAAAACCTGTACAAATGACCATCTGGGCTACTATAGCTGTAGCTATAGGAGGTGCGGTACAGATTATCCCAACCCTATTGGTTAAAGAAAATATTCCTACCATAGCCGAAGTAAAACCTTATACACCACTTGAATTGGAAGGCCGCGACCTCTATATCCGTGAAGGTTGTGTGGGCTGTCATACCCAAATGGTACGTCCGTTCCGTAGTGAGGTAGAGCGTTACGGAGAATACTCCAAGGCTGGAGAGTTCGTCTATGATCGTCCGTTCCTATGGGGAAGTAAGCGTACCGGGCCAGACTTGCACCGCTTGGGTGGTAAGTACAACAACAACTGGCACTTCAACCACATGCTAGACCCCAGACAGACCTCTGCAGGAAGTATCATGCCTTCTTATCCTTGGCTGATTAAGAATGAGCTTAACACCGATAGGCTCCTAGAGAAGATGCGTACCCTTGCCAAATTAGGTGTACCTTACAATGAATCCGACTTCAAGTTTGCCCACGAAAACTTAGCCGTACAAGCGCGTGCTATCGCCAATAGCTTGCAGAACGATCCTAACTTTGTAGCTGACTATGAGACTTCTAAGAAAAATGCCGAGGTTCGTGGAGAGCAATTTATCCCCATCGAAAAACGTGAAATCGTGGCTATGATTGCCTACTTACAACGATTGGGTGTAGATATCAAAGCAAAGAAAGAAACCGCTGAAAAATAATTCGTTATGATGAAGTTTATCAAACACCATATGGCTTCCATTGAAGGTGTTTCACTTTACCCGATTATTTCTTTGATTATTTGCTTTACTTTTTTCATTGCCCTTTTCTGGTGGGTATTCTCCTATAAGAAAAAGGACTTGAATGAGATAAGTAACCTTCCTTTAAACGACGACGATCAAAACAACAACATTTTATGAGAAATTTATTAGCTTTAATACGTATTCTTATCATTGTAGGTTTCGCTGCCTTATTGTTAGAATATATATATGGGACAGAAGCGGCTTCGGCGATCACTTCTATCCCTTCCATTGGCGGCTTTCTGATCTTTTTAACCCTTGTCCTTATTGGTATCGAGATGATTGCCTACCGCAAGGAAGACCTTTTAGACCGCTTGCTTTCTGACGAACAGAAACGCCAGAGAGCATTAGCCGAACAAAACAGCTGGTGGGGACGCTTTGTCGCCAAAATGCTTGACCAAAAGCCTTTGGAAAAGGAATCTGAGATTATCCTTGACCACAACTACGATGGTATCCAAGAGCTTGATAACAACCTCCCCCCTTGGTGGACTTATCTTTTCTATGCATGTATTATCTTTGCTGTAGTGTATCTGTTCAAGTACGAAGTGTTCGGTGGAGCTGACCAAAAAGCCGAGTATGAGCAAGAGCTTACCGATGCCAAGTTAGCCATTGAGGCTTTCAAAAAAGCCAACCCTGGTATGATTGATGCCGATAGCGTAACAGAACTCTCTGATGAAGCCAGCCTACAAGAAGGGAAGAGCATCTTCCAAGCCAACTGCATCATGTGCCACGCTCCTGACGCTGGTGGAGGTATAGGTCCTAACCTTACCGATGATCACTGGATCCTAGGTGGTGGTATCAAGAATGTGTTCCACACCATCTCTGAAGGAGGACGTGAAGGTAAAGGTATGGTTGCATGGAAGGCTACCCTATCTCCTAAACAACGCCAACAGGTAGCTAGCTATGTGCTCTCCCTACAAGGAAGCGCTCCAGCTAGCCCTAAAGCTCCTGAAGGAGATATCATCTGGAAAAAAGAATAATCGTTATCAATTGTTAATTGAAAAGTGCTTGTAGAACTTAGAACTACAAGCACTTTTTTTGTTGATATAATAAGTGTTTTTTAGTTTCCCCTATATTTATAGCCTAAAAATATCCTCTGTTGCTACTGTCAATTCTGGAAATTTAGTGGAAGAAATCATATCTCCCTCTATGATAGGAGGAAGAGCGCGGTATTTGTCATTTTCAAGTACAAACTGGGTAATTTCCTTGTCAATAGGGCGTACTACCCAATATTCGTAGACACCTGCTTCTTCATAGAGTTCGTATTTATCACGCATCTCTTTTTTAGTATTGCCTGGTGATAGTATTTCAATAATCAGATCAGGAGCACCTAAGCAACGCTTATCGTTCTCTAATTTTTTAGGGTCGCACACCACACAGATATCAGGTTGTACAACGCTATCTTCTATGCCTTTTTTGTTCTTGAGTACGACATCAAAAGGAGCTGCAAAAAGTTTGCAAGATTTTCCTTTGAAATAATGATACATCTCGCCATACAAATTCCCAGATATTTTTTGATGAGAAATAGCAGGGGCTGGACTCATCTTAAAGATTTTACCTTTGAGGATTTCCAACCTATCTTTTATTTTCCAAAGTACATAGTCAGCATAGGTATATACACCATTGATAGGGTCTAATTGTTCAATATTGGTAATAATGTCACTCATAGTAAGTATTTTTAGATTATCAGAGACAAAGATAGTGATAAATCACCAAATTGCCAAATCATTTTTCAGAACTTACTGCCCCATTTGCGATAAAGCAAACAGCGGACATACACTTACTATACGTTCTGCCTTATCTTCTGTATCGGTATAGGTGAACACTCCAAAGTTCTCCAATGAGGCTCTAACAGCATTCTTCAGCTTCTTTTCGCGCATAAACAGCCACAGACTCTTCATGCCTCCTTGTGTACCTGCTTTTACCTCTATAGGCAATACTGCCGACTGGTGGGGTACCAGATAATCTACCTCAGCTTGTGCATTTTTGGCTTTGCGCACCCAATAGAACAGCTCGTGTCGCATATTGGGGGTACGGTAGCGCAACAATTCAAGCCCTGCTATCATCTCTGTAAGTGCCCCTTTGTTTACTAAGTCAGTAGGGTTTTGGGTGAGTATTTGAGCAGTAAGCGCTGTGATATCACCCGTCATATCAAGCCAACGCAGTAGTAACCCACTATCAAGCAGTAGCATTTTCCTATAAGTAGGGTCGGCTTCACTGCCTAAGGGTAGTCCATTGGCATTGGTCTGCGTTACAGGGGTGATTATCCCTGCTAAAATGAGCATTTCCAACGCTTTTTTCACCTCATGGGTGCTATATCCTCCCCCCACTTGTGAATAGACAAACTTTCTACCTATTTGTAGAGCTACACTTTGCAGGGTAAGCCTGAGCAAGGTTGGGTCTACTCTCTTTCGGTATTTAGGGAAATCGTCCTGATAGGTAAGTACAATATCATCTTGCACCTCTTGACATGCCAAATAATCGCGTGTGGCTACCCACTTGGCTACTACCTCAGGCATACCCCCTACCAACATGTAAGAACGAAATAACCCTACTAACTTCTCATACAAGGGAAGAGGTAAAGGCGCTTCGGCAGTAGCACTATTGCGCGCTTCCAACAGCAAAGTTTCGTCACTAGCCCTTAGGAACTCATCAAAGGTCATTGGGTAGACAAACATAGAGTGGATACGCCCTACCCCAAAGGTTGGCAATGTTTCGAGGGCAAACTCCAAGAGCGATCCTGCTGCTATTACGTGCAAATCAGGCATATCTTCTTTAAAAAAACGCAATGCCATAATCGCCTCGGCGGAGGTCTGTATCTCGTCTATAAAAAGCAGTGTTTGCCCAGCTATTATAGGCTTGCCCACCATAGCCGAAAGCTGGGGTACTATACGCTTCACATCGAGGTCGCCCTGAAAAAATGGTATAAACGAAGGTTGTTTTTCTAAGTTTATTTCTACGAAATTCTCAAACTGTTTGCCCAACTGTCTTACGGCTGTTGATTTGCCCACCTGACGGGCACCTCTTAGCAACAAAGGCTTACGAGCAGGTCGCAAAGCCCATTCTTTTAAGTAGTTGTCTATTAACCTTGGGTAATACATCTTATAAGTAGTTATATATCAGAGGGCAAAGATACAAAAATTAAATTATCCAAAGAAATAATTCGCCCATTTTTAAAAAAATCCAAAGAAATAAATTGCCGTTTTTTGCAAAAATCCAAAGAAATAATTACCTAATTACCCAACAGTCTCATTCCTCCAAAGCACGCTCCTACTCCCAATCCTACACTTCCTACTACATAAAGAGTTGCTTTTAGATATTCATGCTGTTCTAATAACTGGACGGTTTCAAGTGAGAAGGTAGAGAAAGTAGTAAAACCACCCAAAACCCCTGTCATTAGCAATAAAGGCAAAAGAGACTCCCCTACCCTATTTTTGAAGTAGCTATACAGCAGCCCTATCAAAAAGCAGCCTAAGACATTCACCACCATAATACCTATGGGAAATGCCCACTCACGTCCTACCCTACTAAAGGCTCCAGAGAGTATATAGCGTAGGGCTCCACCTACAAAGCTACCCAATCCTACAAATAGTATTTCTTTTGTCATTTTTTTAGTGTTTGTATCGTCATAAATAGCTCATTTACTGAGATTTTAATATTACATCTAGCGGACATATTCTTACCATAACGTTCTGCCTTATCTTCTGTGTTGGTATAGTGAACAGTCCGAATTTCTCTCTTATAAGAAAGGTTTTGAAATATTCATATTCTTTTTCCCTCTTCCTATTTCTAGCAATCGCTCAAGAGTAGTTTGTAATACCAAAATTGATATCCAACCTACTGATGGAGTATATTTTAATTGTATATTAGTTGCTTTTTTCTTTACAGTTCTCATTGTAGTTTAATTTAAATATGAAAATAATAATGTTTAAAAATAGTATCAATATGGTAAAAATCTTCTAAATTACTTTCATTATAACCTTGTTGCTTTAAATCAACCTGTATTTTTCTTAGTAATTGTAACCAATAAGCAATAAAAACCTCTCTTTTGATGTGAATTGTATCATTAGGCGTGTTCAGCTCAGGCAAAAGATGCTTTTTGTGTTTTAAAACTGTCCAATAAGCACTAATGGAAAGCATATCATTGTAGGGTTTTATTATCCATTCTGCCATAAATACATTACTACCCCAATGCACTTTTGTTTCGGATAAAGGTTGTTCATACATATCGTATAGCATTTTGACAATATCCCAATAAATATCGGCAACCTCATCGTGCATTTCTAAATCCAAAGCCACCCCTTCCCATATCATACATAAGTTAGAAGATTTATTTTTAGGATAGATAGTTTGCAAAGCCTCACTTACAGTACTATCCTCAACATCTCGTTTGTTTAACCCTTCAGCAGGAAAAGACTTTATTGAAAATAATTCTTTCATAATGGTAAAAAGAAATTAGTTGTTCTTTTGTATGATTGCTTTAAGTTTGTCTAATAGATTCATAGCATATCCCCCCCTTGGGGCAAAACTTCTCTTATTTTAGAATGGCATAAAGCCCTTTTAAACTCCCAATCGAAAATAATAAGAGGGTGTGAAAACAAGAGTATAGAGAATTTTATATATTGCTGAAAATTATGCGCTTTTAAAAAGCCCAAAAAAGCTATGAACTCATCAGGAGTTTTAGCATACTTAAAAAGATAACTATCTATCAAGCATTCACTTTTATATTTAGTTTTAGCACTCCTACAAACTTTGTTTTCTATAGTAGGAATTTCTTCTCCCATATAATCTCTCATATAATAATGAGAGGCGCTATTATCTTCATTATCAAAGCTAACTAACTTGTAAAAATCAATAGCTTTTGAAAGAGATAAGTATAGCTTTTCTCTATCCTCGTCTATCTCAAAAAACGTTTTTACAGCCTGCGAAAGCGTAAGCGTTTGCGCTCCAAAAATAGTATATACCATTTCTTTTAAGAGAGAATACAAGCATTCTATATCCTTTTTAGCTATTGGGTAATAACATTCTTTCTTGTTTTTTAGCTCAAAGACAGCAGAAAACAGCTTTTCAAAAACCTCTTTTATATCAATAGCTATGTTATCCATAAAATACCCCTGCTTTGTGAGTTGGTTACTATCTATAAAAGTTTCTCCACAAGGGTTAAAGAACAATAAATACTTAAAGGCGTGTTCAGTATTCTCTTTTTTAAGTAACTGAATCAACGAAAAGAACTGTAACCTATCATTGATATAATGGTTGTCGTAGTAATAAAAAGCTCTTAAACAGACTTCTAAAAGAGAAAAGACATCCTCAAAACAAGAATGAGAAATCTCTGTTTGGAGTTTATCATACAAAACATCATTTTTCAGTGCATATAGCAGTTCATCAAGTCCTCTTTTTTTAGGCAGTGTAGCCAACAGAAAATCACCTTCCTCATTTTGGTAGTTTGTAATTTTCAAAAGTTCCTCTTTTTCTTCTTGCTGCTCCCCGCAAAACCTCAACAGGGTGAAATGCAATATCTTATTTAAGTCCATTTTTCTGAAAATTAGTGATGCTTTTTCTTCCATTTACTTTTTTTTGGATTCTTGGTGTAGTTCGAGTAGAATTTTTTTAACAACACATCTGAAACATTATTCTACCATTTATCTTTTATATATTGAATGGATAGAGTATTATTCTCCCAATAATTTTTATAAAATTTTAATTCTTCTAATGACACTTTTTTGTCTTCTAAATACTGAAGATACTGAATTTGATAATTTACTTCTTCTGCAATAATAACACTATTTTCTATTCTGTTAAGTAAATATTTATCTATAAATTTTTTATGAGATAAAAAACAGCATACTTGGAATATAGAATCATATACATATAAACCCGACACCTCATTTTTATGATCATTATTCATTGATTTAAAAGATATATCAAAGCAAATACTCATATTAATTGCTAATGCAACTTCCCATCCTTGAAAATCTTCTTTTGGCAAAATATTTTCTATTTCTCTATTCAAATTATTTAAATCCTTGTTGCTATAAAAAATACTTTCCCATAATCTTTGCTTTATTTGATTAGCATAAATAGTATTTATATTGAATTTTTCTGTATATAACAAATATAACCCATAGATTCTTTCCATGCAATACATAGAATATATAGATTTGTTTATATCAGATAAGCTATATAATTTCTCTATTAGCTTTTCTTTGAAATTTTTGATATTCATTTTAATTACAATCTATTTTCATACCTTTATCTTTCAATTGCCCTAAGCAATTATGTTCATCTATCCCACAAAGTATTCTTTTATAAGTTCGCCCCCCTGCTGGCGCAAGTCACATACTCGCTTACAGATATTCAGCGACTTTAGCTCGTGCCTACTATAATAAGAGTGTGTTACTCATTCCTTATCAATTACTTCCCCCCTTACTTGCGTAACCAATGTTTAAACTCACTTGTTAATTTTTTCTCTTTGAGCAAAGATATCATTTCAAATTGGGCTTTAATTTCATTTTGAACCAAAGCATCTTGAAATCCTTCCTTTGATAAAATATCCTTATCTTCATCTTGTAGCATTATATCAATTACATTTATAATTGATTGAGAAATACTATTTTCAAAACCTCTTATACCTGATTTGCAATATTTTAAAACTTCATCTAGATAAATTATTAGCTGATATATTTCTTCTTGTTGATAGTCTGTTGCATCTAAATCTGTTTCATCTATGTCATTGAGTTTTTCGTACAACAAATTAATTTTACTCCTATCCATTTGTTCCTTCTCATCAACGAGATTCCACAAATAACTTAGGATTTCATTTATCAAAGAAACCTCTTCATCAGTCAATAAAACTTGAATATGATTTTTACACCTTTGAAGTAAATTTTCACAAAACCAACTACCCAAAAAAAGTAAATTATTTTCTGGTATTTTTGATGTTTTTTCATCTATTCCCTTTAAATATGAACTGAAATCTTCCATTTTTATATTTATTAATTATATTTCCTCCGCTGGAGCGAGCTTGTAGCTCGTGCCTTATCAATGAGGATTTAACAACACATTTGAAATATCATCTAACTAACAGTCTTCTTTCCAGTTTTCATATCCAACTATTAAATTATCTCTAATCTCTTCATTAGGACAAGAATTTATAAGGTTCTCATAGCTCTTCATCTGCTCTTCATTATTTAATTCTATAGTTTCTATTTTTGACAAGATTTCAAATTCTAAACCATAAAATTTTTTAGAAGGTAAAAAAGATAAAAGAGTATAACCAGTTTCTATAGAAATAGGTTCTTCTATTTCCATCAATAACTCTCTATATTTATTAGATAAATCAAGTACATCTTGAGAGTCATTGTCCAGATCTTCATTTGGCATTTTGCCTAAAAGTTTAAGTTTTTCTAATGAATTATCCATTTTTATACATTAATGACGTTTTTTTCCAAACTGTGGCTGTCCAGAAAATTTTTAGGAATATAATTACACCATACTCTTACTGCTTCGTTTTGTAATAAAGTTACAAACTACAAGGAACGTACGGAGGATATTTAGTAAAAGCCTGTAACAACTTCCTTTTGTGTCTTATGAAATCTACAGATTAAAACTTAAATGCCTCTATAGGAGTGCCTTGTAACAAGTTTTCCATAGCTTCAAAAGGATCTCTTCCATAAAATAGAAGCTCAAACCCTTCCGCATAAACGCTATTATCTTCACCAATAACCAACGTATAATAATCATCATACGCCATTGCAAAAGGAATTAAGTTTTTTAAGTCAAAACAACTCTCTATGTAGGAATAACTCCCTTTGTTCTTGTTTGTCAATACTTTTTCCAAGGTAAAATCTATATTATTACCTCTTGCTGAGAAACTTTTATTTAGGAAATACCCTAAAAAGAGTATCAATGAATCATTAATTGATTCATATCCTTTGGATTGATACATGTTGATTATAAACTCTTTCTTAGTATTAAACTCTGTAGAGCTAATTTTATAATCAATAACCATATTGTTCTCAAGAAGTAGTTTCTTTAATCGATTTGTTATCATTTTTGTTCCTCTTCTATTTCCATTAATAAATATTCCTGCAAACTCCCGCTTACTTTTGTACCATTACAGAAGAGTTCAAAGGGATATTCTTGTTCTTTAAAAGTAGCTATTCCATCAACATAAGTTCTTATATCGAATAAAAAGTCTACCTATTTCTGAAGAAAGATAGGAATCTACTTTATTTTTAAAATCGCTTGTCATTATCTATATTTGTTGGGGTTATTTTTCTATAATTCTATTACTAACGCGAATCAATAGTTAAAGAACTAGAAATATATAC
>NZ_KE992171.1:2175-114587 GCF_000466425.1 Capnocytophaga sp. oral taxon 863 str. F0517 | reverse complement strand
TCAATAGTTAAAGAACTAGAAATATATACATCTAGAAAAGTTGTAAGCAACTCATTATCAACGATGTGTAATTACATCCCCCTTCACATACTCCGCTCTCGCGGACTTCCCTCAAGGGGGGAATTACAGAGTGGTATCAGGTAGAGTATTGAACAATCACACTTGAATATACTGGACGCCAGCATGATAGTTCAACTGTATCCTATTCCTCCCTTGAGGAGGGCTAGGGGGATGTAGAAAAAAATATATTGAATATCAATGAATTACTATATAAAGTGTATTATTTTAACTATTGATTCGCATTACTAATTATCAACTAGTTATTTTCCAACTTTCATTTATGAATATTGCCAAAAGCCTGCAATTATCTCTCCTGTTATATTCTGTTTATAGAGATATAAAGCTCCATATATAAATACATATTCCATATTTTCCCTATACCCCTCTTCATCTATTTGTAAAAAAAAGGAATAACCGTCTTTTTCCAATTCCTCATAATAATAATCTTTATATTGGATAAAACGTGGTTCGCCTCTTACTTTAATAAACTGAAAATCACCATCCTGTATCTCTTTATAATCAGTAATTGAATTTACAGACAAACTTGTAATAGCCTTATTTATATCGCTTCCCATTTCGGAATATTTATGTTCTATTACTTTCACTGCTATCGAAGGATAAATATTATTTTCTATAAGGATTTCAAAATCATTGGAAACCAAAATAGATAACATCTTATCTTCTTTCTCAGGATGAACAAGTGTTGCATAGAAAGCATATCCTTCAGGGATTTCCGTTTCTATATTTATGGGAGGGTTTCCTCCTATACGTCCCTTACTACTTTCGTTATAGGGGATACATTGTGCATATAATGGGGTCATACTTAATCTTCCAACAATTCGTTTAAATCATTTACTAAATCATCTGCCACATCTTCAAGTATTTGTTGGCGATAATACTTATTGTTCTGTATTTTTTCTAAAATACTTACATATTGTACTACATCATAGGAGTTTAAAGTATAGGTTAAGTAATACAGTTCTCTTACTTCCTTTTCTTTCAAATAGTAAAGATCATTGAAAAGTATAGTTGATATATCAGTTACAACTATGTATTGTAATACTTTTTCTTGATTGAGAATAAAATAAAGATTTTCCGTAATCTTTAAAATCACCAAATCTAATAGTTTATTACAATTGGTATAACTAAATACAAGGTTATCTTCACATAAGTACGAACGTGTATGAGTATAATCATCCACTTCAAAAGTAAAATCCTCTCGTGAAAGCGTGGTAAGTGTTGTAGGTTTTTGTTCTTCCAATAAGAAGGAGGGTAGAGAGGGAAGTATACAACTCCCTACATTGTGTTGCAAGGTAATATTCACACCACTAAGGTGATTATTGATGTCAAAGAAAAATACATCGCCTGCTTCTTCTAAGCAAGTGTCGCTTTCTCCCCATTCCAAAAGTAGGGTTCTATTGATGATTTTATTCATGAGATTTAAATTCGGATATTAAACGTAACCTCTGTGCCACTTCCAACTTCCATTTATGTGTATTGCCAAAAACCAGCTATAGGGTTAGAAAAACTATTCTGTGTTATATTTGCATAAATATATACTCCTCCAAAGCTAAAAGGGTAATTTCCTTTAATCAAACCATCAGGATATCCCCCTTCATCTATTTGAAAAAGAAATTTAAAGGCATCTTTATCAAGGTTTTTATAATAATATTCCTTTCGTTGTATAAAATCAGGGGTTCCGCCAAATTTAATAAGATAAGGAATGTTAATAGCTTCATTAGTATTGCAAATTCTTGACTCTACTATATATTTCTTGTCTATCATAAAAGAGCTTTTCAGATTAGACAATTCACTTTCTTGTGTAGTAGGATGTTCAAAAACTTTTATAGAACAATCAGGGTATATAGCATGTTCTAAGTAAGAATCATAATCAGGAATAAAAATAGATATCATTCTCTCTTCATCAAAAGGATTTAATAAAGAGAGATAAAAGCTATAATTATTATTCTCCTTTGAGATTAGATGATTGTCAAAATATTCAGGAGGATTTCCTCCTATCCAACCCGAAATAAGAGGTGTTTTCTCTTCTACTGCCTTGTACAGTATACATACTGTTCTGTCTATTAATAAAGATTGATAACTTGCCATAAGCTGTTCTATAATAGGAAATTAAATTATCAACGCAAATTCTGCACAATCTTCATACGATATATACAGAATCCACTTCATATCTTGAGATAGAAAGTAATGATGTTCAGGTATATTATCTAATATATCTACAATGACTTTATCTAAATATTCAAATGAGAATATATAGGTTAGGTTCGATACATTATCTCCCATATAAACCACTTTTTCATCTGGTTTTATACCTACCTTAGTTGCAATATCCCTTATAAAAGGAACAAGTGTTTCATAATCATCAAAAAATATTCTTTGATACTCTTCTAATTGCTCAAAATTAACTCTACTCCCTTTAAAAGGCAAGTTAGCATTCACCTTATCAACATAGATATTAGATTCTATTATTTGAAAATCTCCATTTTCTATATGTTTTTCTAATATTTTGATAAGCTCTAAGTCATAAAAATTCTTTTCCATATATTCAAAACTACATGATAGATTCCTGTACTACCCTTTGGATCTTGGCGCGGATATTTTCGGTAATCAACTTTTTGTTGTCGGCAGTAGGGAAAGTACGGTTGGAGAGGAAGACATAGATGGTCTGAGTGGCGGGGTCTGCCCAAGCCAAGGTACCTGTAAAGCCTGTATGTCCAAAGCTCTCAGGGGATACACAGCCACAGGTATAGCCGCCCTGTCCTGGGAGTTGGGGTTTGTCAAAGCCCAAGGCACGGCGGTTGCGTTCAGAGATGAAATAGCTCTTATTGAAAGCATCAAAGGCATTGGCCGAGAAGTAGCGCACTCCTCCGTAATAGCCCTTTTGCAGGTAGAGCTGCATCATCTTAGCCACATCATTGGCTGTACCAAAAAGTCCTGCGTGACCTGCTACTCCACCGAGCATGGCTGCTCCTTGATCATTTACATAACCGCGGAGAAGCTGTTGGCGGAAATTCTTATCCTCCTCTGAAGGGGCTATCTGTTCCTTAGGAAAGTAGTCTAAAGGGCGATAGGTAAGTTGGTAGGCGCCCATACTCTTATAGAAATCTTTTTCTACCAACTCATTCAGCGGTTTGCCCTTGGTATTCTCTATATATTTTTGAAACAAATAATAGGAAAGGTCGCTATAAAGGTATTTTTTTTGCTTGATTAGGTCACTTTTCGCAATAGATTGCAGGATCGTATCGCGATAATGGTCTGTGATAAAGATATTTTCCGCCACTTGGGTAGGATATTTTGAAGTCATTGTTGCATTATAGATATCCGAGGATAGGACTTTGGTCTTTCTATCCATCGTTCTAAGATAGAAAGGCAGCCAAGCCTGCAACTGCCCATAATGAGAGAGCGCTTCCTTGACGGTGATATTGGCCTTATTGGTACCACTGAGCATAGGCAGTAGTGTAGAGAGGGAGGCATTGAGCTTTATTTTCTGTTTGTCATATAGGTCAATTAGCTCAGGCAGGGTAGAGAGAATCTTGGTCAGTGAAGCCAAGTCGTATAAGGTGTTATTGGTTACCTGTTCGGCATTCTTATCATAGGTATAGCGGCCAAAACTCTTCTGATAGACCACGACCCCATTGCGGGCCACCAATACTTGAGCCGAGGGAGTCATTTGCTTTTGAATAGCTTCGGTTACTATAGAGTCTATCTTGTAGAAATTTTTTGAGTTCAAGCCCGCATTCTCTGGCAAGCCATAGGCCAAACGGTTAAGGGGTTTGGTAGGCAAGTTGCGGCCAAATAGGATGTTCTTATGGGCTGTTACCGGCAAGACTCCCTCAAAGGGAAGCGCTCCATAGATGAGTTGGGCTGCTTTCTGCTGCGCAAAAGGCGCATTCTGGTAAGCGACCACCACAGCGGCAAAAGGGCTGAGGTCAGGCAAATCGAGAAGAGCATAAGGCTTGGTAAAGATAGTGAGAATTATTTCCTTTTTCTCCTTGACGATGTTCTGGAGAAGGGCTAACTCTTGGGTGTTGAACTTATATTCTGCCCAAGGAGAAGCGTTGGAGCGGTGCAAACCTATGATAATACGGTCATAGGGTGCCATTTCTTTCTTGAGCGACTCCCATGAGCCACTCTTAAGCTGTACGACATCCTGATAATAGCGCAAATTCTTGAAAAACTCCCAGCCAGAATCATCACCAAACTTGATATAAGCGGTTTTCTTGGCATCTAAATTCTTCAACGGTAGTACATTCTTAGCATTTTGGGCTAAGGTAATGGCCTTTTCATAGATTTTTTCTACAAGTAGGTCATCCTCCTTGGTATTCAGGTCTTGAGTGAGGTTGGTTAGTGACACAGGTTTGTACTTATTAAGCCCTGCCCAGTACTTAGCTTTGAGGATTTTTTTTACTGAATGTGCCAAACGATATTCGTTGATTTCCCCTTTCTCGTAAGCCTTTTTGAGTATCTCTATTCCTTTGATAGGGTCGGAGGACATCAAAAGGACATCATTCCCAGCCAAGAAAGCCTGCAAATCCACTTGGGAAGACTCGGCATAATCGGCCACGCCCTTCATTCCCAAGGCATCGGAAAAGATCAGTCCCTGAAAGCCCATTTGTTGCTTAATTAGTCCAGAGACAATTTTATAAGATATAGAAGCAGGTTTTCCCTCATCCAAGGCAGGTACATTCAGGTGACCCACCATAAGGGAGGCCACTCCTGCACTGATAAGCTGTTGGAAGGGGTAGAACTCAGTACTCTCCAAGCGTTCGCGGGAGAAGGAGACGGTAGGGAGGGTCTTATGAGAGTCCTTTTCAGTATCCCCATGCCCTGGGAAGTGCTTGCCACAAGCCAAGACCCCTACGCTCTGCATCCCTTTGGTGAAGGCTACGCCTTTCTGGGCCACATTGAACTTGCTTTCGCCAAAGGAGCGGTTGCCTATGATCGGGTTTTTCGGATTGGTATTGATGTCAATATCAGGGGCAAAATCAATATGTACCCCTAAGCGCTTGCAGTGCTGGGCGATATGCCTGCCTGCTCGTTCCACCAAGGCATTGTCCTTGAGGGCGCCCAGGGTCATATTCCAAGGAAAGGCATAGACAGAATCCAAACGCATGGCCAGTCCCCATTCGGCATCCATAGCCACCAAAAGCGGTGTTTTGGCCATGGACTGGAACTCATTGGTAAGTTTTGCCTGAGCCACAGGAGCACCTTTGGAGAAGATAACCCCCCCAATATGATATTTCTTAATCAAATCCTTGATGGGCTTCTGCTGCTTGGGCGTATGTGAACTAAAAGACTGAACCATAAATAGTTGCCCTATTTTTTGATCCAAGTTCATGGCGTTATACAGACTATCTACCCAGCGGGTTTGTGCTTGTTCGTCTTTGGTACGAAGTGGGTCTATCTGCTGAGAGAAAGCTACCAAAGAGGAGAAAAACAGTAAGAAAAAAAATCTCATTTTGCTTTTTATTTTAAAGGGCAAAAATAAGGAAAAATAGCCCCCATCGCAAAAACTACTTTTGAACAATGAGACTATGAGACAATGAGATAATTAGCCAATGAAGCAATGAGATAATTTGGCAATGAGACTATGAGATAATTTGGCAATGAGACAATTAGCCAATTGGTAAATTGCCAATTAACAAATTGACAAATTAGCCAATTGGCTAATTAACAATTAACCATTAACAATTAATCATTATTTAAAGAGTTCATTTATTTGAGTGATTGTCTGCTCGAGCTTGTTGGAGGCAGTAAGCGCTACAATACTGGTACCTACGATGACCCCATCGGCATATTGGCGCATCTGCTCCACGTCAGCATGGGTCTTGATCCCAAAGCCCAACGAGACGGGCAAGGAGGTCTGTGCTCTTATTTGGGTAATAAATTCCTTAAGGCGTGGCAAATCCACCTGTTTGCTTCCGGTAACCCCCAGAGAACCAACCGCATAAACAAAACCGTCCCCTAAGGAAGCTATAGAGGCAATGCGCCCCTCGGAGGTCACACTCACCAAAGGAATAAAAGCAATATGGTGCTCCCTGAGCTTTTCTACCAGCTCTTGTGCTTCTTCATAAGGGAGGTCAGGGATAATCAGCCCACGGATACCCACCGCTGCACATTTCTGCAAAAAGGCATCTACCCCATAAGCAAAGACAAGATTGTAATAGACCAAGAACACCAAGGGCTTATGTACTGTATCTTTTACCGAAGCAAGCAAGTCAAAGACCGTATCGGTGGTAACTCCTGCTTGGGAGGCGGCAAAAGAAGCCTGAGAGATGAGCTTGCCATCGGCCAAGGGATCGGAATAAGGAATTCCTATCTCTAAGATGTCTATGGCTGTGCTATCCAAATTAGAGAGGAACGATTTGGTAAAATCCACAGAGGGGTAACCTGCCACAATGTAGCCTATATTAACCTTTTCTTTTGCGGCAAATACCGCAGCTATGCTATTGTTATTCATATTTTTCTCCTTTTAAGATTGAAAAAACGGTGTGCATATCCTTGTCTCCCCTACCTGATACATTTACCACTATGATTTGCTTCTTGTCCTTAGGAAGGGTTGGGCACAATTTGTCTAAATAGGCCAAGGCATGGGCACTTTCTATAGCAGGGATAATCCCTTCCTTGCGAGTGGTTAGCAGCAGTGCATCCATGGCCTCCTGATCGGTAATGGGAACATAGTGGGCTCTTTTGGTTTGGAACAAGTAAGCATGTTCGGGGCCTATTCCTGGGTAGTCCAAGCCTGCGGAGATAGAGTGTACGGGGCTTATCTGCCCGTACTTGTCTTGCAGGACATAGGTTTTCATCCCATGGATAATTCCCTCGCGCCCCAGGGTAAGAGTAGCCGCATGGCGCTCGGTATCTATCCCCTCGCCCCCTGCTTCAGCGCCATAGAGCTCAGTGGAAGTATCGTCCAAGAAGCCTGAGAAAATACCTATTGCATTGCTTCCACCCCCTACACAAGCGATGATATGGTCGGCATGCTTGCCCAAAGCGGTGAGCTGCTCCCTTGCTTCACGACCTATAACTGACTGGAAGTCCTTTACAATTGTCGGATAAGGGTGAGGCCCTACAGCAGAACCTATCACATAGAAGACGGTTTCTATCTCAGCCACCCAAGACTGTATCGCTGCTGTGGTAGCCTCCTTGAGCGTTTTCAGTCCATCCTCTATGGCAACTACCCTAGCTCCCAAGAGCTCCATACGAAAGACGTTCAGCTGTTGGCGCTCCATATCCACCGCCCCCATATACACCTCACATTCGAGTCCCAAAAGGGCAGCTGCGGTAGCGGTAGCCACCCCATGTTGGCCTGCTCCTGTCTCGGCAATCACTTTCTTCTTGCCCATTCGCTTGGCCAAAAGTACCTGACCTAAGGCATTATTAATCTTATGTGCCCCTGTATGGTTGAGGTCTTCCCGCTTCAGGAAGATATCATGTCCATAGTGCGCACTAAGGTTTTTGGCATAATATAAGGGCGTAGGACGACCTACATAATTTTTGAGCAAATCCGCTAATTCTGCTTGGAACTGAGGGTCATTTTTAGCTTTCTCGTATTCTTTTTCCAACTCTATTAGGGCGAACATGGCTGTTTCAGGCACATATTGCCCTCCAAAGTTTCCGAAGTAGGCTTTATTTGTCATATGATTAGGCTATTTATTGTGTTTATGTATTTCTTCTATAAGTTTTTCTATCAGGGAGCGACTTTTTCGGTTACCTTGCTCCACTTTGCTATTGACATCTATAATTGCAGGCTTATACTGGAGCGCTTCTTGTACATTTGCTGTGGAGACACCTCCTGCCAAGATAAAGCTATAGGGCACCAGTCCCTTCAGCAGTTGCCAATTGAAAGCCAAGCCATTGCCCCCTTCGGCGGCTCCCTTGGTATCTAACAAGGGGAATGCTATATAGGGTAGGTACTCCTCCATCATAGGGAGTTTGTCCCATACAGGAAAGACCTTCCAGAGCTGTACTGCTAAGGGTTTTAGTGTTTCGCAAAACGCCGCTGACTCCGCCCCATGCAGTTGTACGACATCTATTCCTGTAAGGCGTATCGTATCCATTATCTGTTCAAGGGATGCATTGACAAAGACCCCTACCGTCCGCTTGCCTACGCTATGGGCTACATCGGTAATTTCTTTGGCCAAGTCTACCGATACACAGCGGGGACTTTTGGGGGCAAAGATACACCCAAAATAATCAATAGGCAAGTCCTTCAAGGCCTGTATCTCCTCCAAGCTACGGATACCGCATATTTTCAAAGCTGTTTTTCCCATTAGAATAAAAGTCCTTTCATGAGCGCTTCTCCTATCAGGAGTGCATCCACCCCGAGGGTTTCGGCATAATGTACATCTTCCTTAGAGAAGTAACCACTTTCGCTCACTACCAACAGTGAAGCGCGTTGTCCTTCAGGAATTTGGGAAAGCAGTCGCTCGGTGGTCTGTAAAGAAACCTCAAAAGTATTGAGATTACGGTTATTAATTCCTAATAGCTTCAACTGAGGGATACGTAATGCTCTTTGCAGTTCAGCCTCATCATGTACCTCCACCAGCACGTCCATTTGTAAGTCATAGGCCAAGGCATGGAGTGCCTGTAACTGCTCATCGGAAAGCATTCTCACTATCAGCAAGATAGCCGAAGCCCCTAAGAACTTAGCCTGTGCTACCTGAAAAGGGGTATAGATAAAGTCTTTTCTAAGGATTGGCACCTGAGGGAAAGCCGTTACCACCTGAGGGATAAAGCTATTATCTCCTTTGAAATAAGCCTCTTCGGTCAATATAGAGAAAGTCGCCACCCCATGCTCCACATAGTGTTCCGCTTGTTTCAAGAGGTCAAAATCCTCAAGGGCTATCTGTCCCTTGGAGGGAGAAGCCCGCTTGATCTCTCCTATGATACGTATGCCTTCCTGCGAGAGCGCCTTAAAAAAAGAAGGGCGCTCCACAGAGGCCAGCTCTCGCTGGAGTTGTAGGTCTCTTTGCTGTTTTATTTGTGATAGTATATCCAAAGTAATTATTAATTATCAATTGTTAATTGTTAATGCTTTCTATTTCTTTAATGAACTTATTTGTCAAAAGAACATATATAATCATAAGCATAGGGAAATATCTATAAGAATCCCAAAATATGGTAATCCATGTCTCTTCAAAAGAATAAGTACTCCAAGCAGCGACTCTATCTACAAAGAGTATATAATTAATATAGTAGAGTGTGGATAATAGAAATAATAAAATCAATCCATACAAATACACGCTCTTCTTCACTACTCTAAACAAAAGAGTGAGCAGTACCGCTAAAACGCCTATCTTTATGAGTAAAAATACAAAAATATCCTCTCCTAAGGAACATTCTAAACAAGAAGAGGACATACCCCCCTTATAATCCTTCATGGATAAGAATAGGAAAATAACATCTGTTACAAAAACAGCTATTAGAAATAGTATGTATTTTAGTAGCTTTTGTCTCATTAATCATTGTCGGTATTAATCATTTTCAGATAGTGCTCGTACACCTTTCCGCTGCGGATAGCCTCCTCAATCAGCGGTTTGGCCTCGGCAGGGTGCTTGACAAAGTCTGCTGTATAGAGCGCAAACATAGCATTGAGTATCACAATATCCGACTTAGGCGATTGTTCCTCTCCCTTGAGCATTCTTAGCAATATAGCTGCATTCTCCTCTGGAGTACCTCCTTGTATATCGGCATGGAAAGCCCTTTTAAAGCCAAACATCTCAGGGGCGATGGTATATTCAAGTATCTTTCCGTCCTTGACTTCCACAATCTTAGTCTCATCGCAGAGGGTAATCTCGTCCAGTCCATCATTCCCTCTAACCACCAAGGCGTGTTTTCTACCCAATAGCTGGAGTGTCTCGGCATAGAGGCGCTGTACCGGCTCGTGATAGAGCCCTACTAACTGATACTTGAGCTTGGTATTGGGGTGCAATAAGGGGCCTAAGACATTGAACACGGTACGAATACCCAACCTTTGCCTTACCTCCTTCACCTCTCCTACCAAGGGATGGAAGAAGGGCGCATGGAAGAAGGCCAAGTGCTCCTTCTGTAGGTGTTCCAATTGGGTCAAGAGGTTGTTCTCCAAAGGGACTCCGAGCTGCCCCAACACATCGGAACTACCACTTTGGCTGGTTACCGAGCGATTGCCATGCTTGGCCACCTTTACCCCCATAGCTGCCACGATGAAGGCCACTGTAGTGGAGATATTAATCGTTCTAAGGCCATCCCCCCCAGTACCACAGAGGTCTATCATAGGGCTTTCGTCGGCAAAGGTGGTGCTATAAGCCAAAATATTCCTTACAAAAGCCGTCAGAGATTCAGGATAAAGGCTTTTCTCAGAGATTAGCACCAAAAGAGCCCCTAACTGAACCATATCATATTGCTTTTCACTAATCACAGCACAGATCTCCCTAAAATCTTCGTTGACCAAAGGAATATTCTCCTGTAACTTCTTTAGAGCGGCCTTGAATACCTCATTGGCTCTTGCTTTCTCCTGTGCATAGTCCTCCGCTGTTGAAGGTTTTGGTTTTTGGGTATGGGTGATAAAGTTCTTGATGATATGCTTGCCATATTCGGTAAAGAATGATTCAGGGTGAAACTGTATGCTATAGATAGGTTTCTGCTGATGCTCCAAAGCCATGATAATATCATCTTCCGAAAGAGCTGTCACACGAATATTTTCAGGGAGCTGCTCCTTACCTACATAGAGCGAGTGGTAACGCATCACCTGAAACTGCTTGGGTAATCCCCTGAAAAGCAGTGTATTGTCGTCTGTCACTGTAAGGGTAGAGGTCTTCCCATGTAGGGGCACCTCCATGCGCTTGATTTCAGCCCCATTGACCAGCCCAAAGGCCTGATGTCCCAAGCAAATCCCCAAGACAGGGATGGTGGTTGTCTTTAGAAGAATCTCCAAACAGACACCACTATCCTTAGGATGTTTAGGTCCTGGGGAGAGTATAATGCGAGAGGGCTGTAGGGCGGTGATCTGCTCCCAAGTAATCGCATCATTGCGTACGGTTCTCACCTCCTCGTCGGTGAGCTCTTGGAGGTATTGGGCGACATTGAATACAAAAGAATCGTAATTATCTATCAGTAGTATCATTTCTCTTTACAGTTTTTGGTAAATACATTCAGTACAGAAGCGCGTTTGTGGCAGATTTCGTCATACTCCCTCTCTGGAGCAGAGTCATAGACGATACCTGCCCCTGCTTGGATAAAGACCTTTGAGAGCTGCGTGTGCTCATCTACTTTTTCAAAAAAGGCACTGCGTATAACGATAGCCAGCTGTACATTGCCATTGAAGTGTAGAAAACCGATTCCCCCTCCATAGACATTGCGCCGGAAGGATTCGAGTTCGCCAATAATCTCCATCGCTCGTATCTTAGGAGCACCACTGAGGGTGCCGGCTGGAAAGACGATAGAAATCACCTCGAAGGGCGACACCTCCGCCCGCTTAGTGCCATATACATGGGATTCTATATGCATGATATGCTCATAACGAAGTATATGCATCATGTCCTTGACCACGACGGAGCCTTTTTCGGCAAACTTACCAATATCATTGCGTGCCAAATCCACCAACATACGGTGTTCGGCACACTCTTTCGGGTCGGCTAAAAGCTCCTGCTCCAATCGCAAATCCTCATTGGCATCCTTTCCGCGCGGGCGTGAGCCTGCTATGGGAGCTATATGAATCTGGCTGCCGGTGATATCTACCAAAATCTCAGGCGAAGAGCCTACCACCTCCCCGTAGGGTGTCGGAAAATGAAACATATAAGGAGAAGGATTGGTCTTGCTTAGGTAGCGGTAGAAATCAAGCGAATCCAAATTACTCTCCAAAGACAACTGCTCACTGAGTACCACTTGGAAGACATCCCCTGAGCGGATGTACTCCTTAGCCTTCTCCACCATTTGGTAGAAATGTGCTCGCTCTTGGGTAAGGTCGGTCTGTAACTGATAGAAAGCCTCTTGACCTGTAGGTTCTTGGGGAGTAGAGGCTTCTTCTAAAAAGCGGAAATACTGCTGTTCGTCCCCATAGAAGGAATATACCTTACTCACCTTGGAGTAGTGCAGGTAAGCCTTGGCATGAGCAAAAACAAAAGCAGGAAAGTCGTATTGTCTTTGACTTTTTTCAGGAATTTGTTCAAAGAAATGAATGGTCTCATAAGAAAACACTCCAAAGAGTCCCGCAAAGGGTGCAATAGCCTTTTGCCTTTGGTGGTATTGCTCCAAGGAGGCATAACTGTACTGATGTGCATCCAAGTAATGACAATCAATACCGATAATCACCTGATTGACGTCCTCGGCCAAGTAGGAGTTTTTATATCTTTCTCTGATGAGTGTATAATAAAAAAGAGGGGAGGCAGTTAGGAAATTCATTAATGGTTAATGATTAATAGTTAATGATTAACGTTATTAGGGTGAATAGCTATTCACCCTAATAGCGAGGTGCAAAGATAAAAATAATTTGGTAATTTACCAATTATTTAGCATATATTCAGCAGTAAATTCGTTTTTAGCAAAATAACTCCTTCGCAAATTAGCCAATTGACAAATTATTCTTATCTTTGCTCTTCAAACACAAGAAGAAATGGCAAAGACAAAAACTGCTTTTTTCTGCCAGAACTGTGGCGCACAATACAGCAAATGGCAAGGACAATGTTACGCTTGTAAGGAGTGGAATACCATCGTGGAGGAAGTCATCCAAAAGGAGGAAAAACACCAATGGAAAAAGAATGATGAGCAGGATGACACCCCCCGCTCAAGGAAAACTAACAAATACGTCCCCTTACATGAAATTACCACTGAAAAAGAAATGCGCTTGGATAGTGGCGATCAAGAGCTGAACAATGTACTGGGTGGGGGCATTGTTCCTGGTTCGGTCGTACTTATAGGAGGCGAACCTGGGATAGGTAAGAGTACGTTGCTGCTACAAATAGCCATGCGTATGCCCTACAAAACCCTATATGTATCGGGCGAGGAAAGCCAAAAACAAATCAAGATGCGAGGAGAGCGTATCACCAATGCTCGTAACAACTGCTATATACTTACTGAAACCAAGACCCAAAACATCTTCCAGCAAATCAAAGACCTGGATCCTGAAATCCTTATCATAGACTCCATTCAGACACTCCACTCGGACTATATAGAAGCCTCGGCAGGGAGTATCTCCCAAATTCGGGAATGTACGGCGGAGCTTATCAAGTATGCCAAGCTCACAGGAGTACCCGTGATTATCGTAGGGCATATCACCAAGGATGGCACCATAGCAGGACCTAAAATCTTGGAACACATGGTAGATACCGTCTTACAATTTGAGGGCGACCGCAACCATGTATTCCGTATCCTCAGAGCACTGAAAAACCGATTTGGCTCTACTTCCGAATTGGGTATCTATGAGATGCTCTCCACAGGCCTTAGGGAAGTGAGTAACCCCTCCGAGGTACTCCTTTCCAAGACCGATGAAAATAGCTCTGGCACAGCTATCGTGGCTACTATAGAGGGGATGCGCCCCCTCATGATTGAGATACAAGCCCTTGTAAGCAGTGCTGTATATGGTACCCCCCAGCGCTCCACCACAGGTTTCAATGCCAAGCGCCTAAATATGCTCCTTGCGGTACTGGAAAAGCGCGCAGGCTTTCGCTTAGGCAGCAAGGACGTGTTCCTGAACATCACAGGAGGCATCTCGGTAGATGACCCTTCCACTGACTTAGGCGTGGCTATGGCGATACTCTCCTCCAACGAAGATGTAGCTATTCCTAAGACCTTTTGCTTTGCTGCCGAAGTAGGCTTAGGGGGAGAAATACGACCCGTACAGCGCGTAGAACAACGTATCTCAGAGGCTGAAAAGCTCGGTTTTGACACCATCTTTATCTCCAAATACTGCAAGCTCACCGCCACCAAAAGCAATATCAATGTTATCACTTATGCCAAAGTAGAAGAGGTCATCGCGCACCTATTTGGCTAACTGAAATATTCCGACAAGGTACTCATAACTGGAAGTTTTGGAAAGAATCACTACCAAAAATACTCCGTTCTGTAAGATAATTTTAATTTGTAATGCTATGAAAAACTATTTACTCTCCTTTTTATTTTTTTGTAGTACTTTAGTTGCTCAAAATACAGCTAATAAAGATACTATTGCCTATAAAACAAATGAAAAATACGATCAGTTTTTTCCTAAACCTCTTCGTGGAAAAATAAAAACGATGCATACGGTCGGTTGCAGGATAGAATATCAGGGAGATACTCCTGTTGCTGTATATCATCTTTTCCATAAGAATAAGATTGATCCTTATACCTACACCTATCACTTTGATAAAAGAGGCAATGATATAGCTTTTTATACTTATGATGCGCTGGGAAATCTGATGGACTGGGAGATAAAAACTTTCAATAAAGCAGACAGTCTCACCTACCGAAAAATCTCTTATGTTATAGATAGTATTCGCCACTCTGCAGAAAGATTTAATTTCTATAATGATAAAAACTTACTTGTAGATAGAAAAGACATAGACCGTTACGGCTCAAAAGTTTCTCTATATTTCTATAATGAAGCAGACAATATAATCAAAGAGGAAGACTATTATAAAAACAAATTATTCTATACTGCTCTCTATACTTATGATGCTAAGAGTAAACTCCTCGAAAAAAAGAAAAAGAGAAAAATCCTAAAAAACATTCCACTACTATATATGAATATGATACCTTAGGAAATCTTATTCGTGTTACAGAAAAAGAAAAAGGAGAAAAGCCCCATATCCTTACCAATAGAATCTATGAAAATAATACACTTATTAAAGAATATGATGATCATTCCTACGTATTATACACTTATAAAGAAGGAAAACTTATAGAAACAGAAAGTTACTATACAGGAATTGGAATTGACTATATCATAGATAGAAAAGTTATTAACAAATATAACGAAAAAGGTAAAATAATTAAAAAATTAGAATACAGTTTCGATACTTTAGAGGAAGAAACTACTTATTCATACGATGAAAAAGGAAAAGAAATCAAAGGTACTTCTTATAAGAAAGGACAAGAAAAATCCACTTGGGAAAATAAGTATTCTCCTGAAGGGTACCTTATCGAAAAGGCTTGGAAAAAAGAAAAAGGGAATCCAAAATCACTTTACTATTATGATGCTATAGGAAATTGTATAAAAATAGAAGAATATTATAAAGGAAAACTAACTAATATCTATGAAAGAACTTTTACCTATTACGAATAAAATATAAAAATAGTATGAAAAATACCTTTTTAGTAACTAAAATAAGTTTTTTTATTTTTATAGCTTTTTTATGGTCTTGTGAAAATAACAAAGAAATAAAAAATACAAAGAAAACGTATCATATACCCTCTATCATTGAACACGATTTTCCTGATACACTCAAAGGAAAGATAAAATCTATTCATATAATGAAATATGATATAGAAGAAATTAATGGTAAATATGTAAAAGTACTATATGAAAAAAGATATGATATAGCAGACTATAATAATGCTACCTACGTTATAGAACGCAGGATTACTTATTACGAATAAAACTTTGATGATTAACGACAAGTAATTTTTATTTATCAAATACAAGTGCTAAAAAACAGCCTGTAGCATAGCAGAGAATATCCTCAAAGGAAAAGTAATTCCCTAAAAGAATATAGCCAAGAGTACCTTTGCCAAAGCCAAAGAAAGTAGCGAGCTTAAAATACTGTAGTATTTCCACAAATACGGCAAAGCAGAAAATCCCTATAAGTAATTTCTTGGTGTTCTTGATACGGAAAAAGGCTCTTATAAAACAATAAATTAGTATCACTACTAAAATATCTCCCAAGTATGCCCGTACAAAGGAAACACTCTTGAATAAAGTGGCTATGGCTACCTCTACTAGAAAGATAATCAGGGCAGCAAAGAAGTATTTGGAATTGAATTTCATAGGTTTAGGTAATATTTTTCCATAACGGTTCGTACAGAGACAAAACCTATTTTACTAAGGTCTATTTCGGGGATAGGAATCCATTGTAAGGATTTGATTTCATCTTCTGCCCTGACGGAGACCGGTACCTCCAAGGGACATTCGTAGAAAATATCCATAGTGCGATAGGGTACCTTCTTATACAGATAGTTGTTAGGCTGAGTCGTCACATATTTTAGTTGGCTTGGGGTTATCTGTAAGCCCAATTCTTCATTTACCTCACGACAAGCAGCTGCTTCGGCATTCTCATCTGGGTCTATAAAGCCTCCAGGCAGGTCAAGCTTGCCCTTATCGGGGTCTATATTGCGCACTGCAAAGAGAATCTCATTCTCGCGCCTGAAGATAACCGCTACCGCAGCGGCTATATTATGATAATAGACAAAACCACAATGGTGACAGAGAAAACGAACTAAGCGAGGAAACTCCACCTCCTTGCTGCCACAATGAGGACAATAGGTAAAAATAGACTCCATAGATTACTTCTTTATTAACAAGGACAAAAGTAATAAAAATTACGCACATAGGCACACTGAAAAAGAAAATTACTTTTATAGCCAAAAAGTCATTATTTTTTTGTAAATTTGCTATAGACAAAAAATCTTTTTCAAAAACAAAAAGCATGTTAGTAAAGATCTATGGCAGTGCTGTTTATGGCGTAGAGGCGATCACCATTACCATTGAGGTCAATATCGATAAGGGTATCGGCTATTTCTTAGTTGGTCTACCCGACAATGCCATCAAGGAGAGTCATATCCGTATAGAAGCTGCCTTACACAATAATCAATACAAAATTCCTGGAAAAAAGATCACCATCAATATGGCACCAGCCGATATGCGTAAGGAGGGATCGGCCTATGATCTGAGTTTTGCCATTGGCATCTTGGCCGCCAATGGACAGATACAGTGTGAGGAGCTGGAGCGATATGTTATCATGGGCGAACTCTCCTTGGATGGCAGTCTGCAACCCATCAAAGGGGCGCTCCCTATCGCCATTCAAGCGAGAAAAGAAGGCTTCAAAGGCTTTATTCTTCCTATGCAAAATGCCAAGGAGGCTGCTATAGTGAATAACTTAGAGGTATATGGAGCAGAGAATATCAAGCAGGTTATTGATTTTCTCAATGGAGAAGATAGCTTGCAGCGAGTGGAGCTAAACACCCGTGAGGAGTTCTTCAAGCATGTGGAGACCCCTGAGTTTGACTTTGCTGATGTCAAAGGCCAAGAGAGTGTCAAGCGCTGTATGGAGATTGCTGCCGCAGGCGGACATAACATTATCCTGATAGGACCTCCTGGTTCAGGAAAAACGATGCTGGCCAAGCGCCTTCCTGGCATACTCCCCCCTATGACCTTACAGGAAGCCTTGGAAACCACCAAGATCCATAGTGTCGTGGGGCGGGTCAAAGACAATGGGCTTATCTGTCAGCGGCCTTTTCGCAGTCCACACCATACCATATCAGACGTGGCGCTAGTAGGAGGGGGTAGCTATCCACAGCCTGGGGAAATCTCCTTGGCGCATAATGGAGTGCTTTTTTTGGACGAACTCCCAGAGTTCAAGCGTAGTGTACTGGAGGTGATGCGCCAGCCTTTGGAAGACAGAGAGGTAACTATCTCTCGTACCAAGTTCTCCATCACCTATCCCGCTTCGTTCATGTTGGTTGCCAGTATGAACCCTTCCCCCAGTGGTTATTTCAACGACCCTGATGCCCCGATGACCAGCTCTCCGGCCGAGATGCAGCGGTACTTGAGCAAGATATCAGGACCTTTGCTTGATAGGATAGATATCCATATAGAGGTCAATCCTGTTCCCTTCGAGAAGCTCGCCCAAGCCGAAAAGGCCGAGAGCAGTACTGCGATACGAGAGCGAGTAATTCGTGCCCGAGAGATACAGACCCTGCGGTTTGCCCAATACGAACATATCCACTACAATGCCCAAATGAGCAGCCAGCAGATAGGCAAATACTGCCATGTGGAGGCCTCCTCCTTGGCTATGCTCAAGAAAGCCATGGAGCGGCTAAACCTTTCGGCTCGAGCCTATGACCGTATCCTGAAGGTCGCTCGTACTATAGCAGATTTAGAGAATAGTGAAACTATCAAGGAGCACCATATAGGCGAAGCTATACAATACCGTAGCCTTGATAGAGAAGGCTGGTTGGGTGGTTTCTAGAGGTATTTATTTTCTGTACATTTGGGGCGGCTGTACCGAGAGTAAGTCCTCTACCAAGCTTTGGAATAGTAGTTGTGCCATACGTTCGGTACCCTTATCAGAGAAATGCACCAAATCACTGGCAGCCATACGGTTGTCATACCATATTTTCATAGAGTTCTTGCCCCCCATGGCCTCATACATGCTAAAGAAGGCAAATCCATTCTCGGCGGTTTGCTTTTTCATTTCCGCTACCAGTTCAGGGAGGATCTCATAGGTGGTCTTGGTGCTTCGCTTGAGCATATCACTGGGGCCTATCAGTAGGAAGAGTGCATCGGGATTGCGCTTTTGTACCCATTGCATATTGGTAATGATACGCTTCACACTGGAGGCCACCTTGTTTTTCGTCAGATAAGGGACGAGGTTACCTCCAAATTGGAAAATAATAATATCGGGCTTGAGCTCACGGCTCATGGCATCATAAGTATCCTGAATACGGGTGAAGTGGAAGCCAGAATCTCCTCGGGTAGGGATATTGTCCATTTGTACTCCTTCCCCGCTACCTACTGTTACCCCATAGAAATCAGGACTTTTGGTGCTGGAGAACTGCACCCGGAGCTTCTTAGGAGTAGTCAAGAACTTCAGTTTGTAAGCATGATACGCCCCATCGGACACCAGGGTATCCTTCTTTATCTCAGTATTCCCATCGAATACCGTTACGATAGCAGGGGCAGTACAATTACCATAATGAATTGCCACATCAGTATACTGACTCAGCCTATTATAGTAAGAATGGGATGGAGAAATGGTGAAGGAAGCCGTCTTCAGGCCTGCTGCTTCTCCTCGAGCAGGAGCAAAGCGACATACATTGGCATAAAGACCATATTGATTGTTCTGCAATAGGTCTTTATTCTTGCGCTGTTCTGCATTGAAGAGGGCATAGCGGTACCAATTCCCAGAGGTTTGTTCTATGATACTACGCTGTCCGTAAGGCATCTTGATAGGAAAGTAGCCAGGCCCGGTTCCTCCATAGAGGGTTTGCAATCCATTGCGCAAATACGCCGTGATACGATCCCCCTCTATCTTAGAATCTCCATAGTGAAGGATACGACAAGAAGGCTGGCTAAGCTTGGCATGCAATTTTTTTACAAAGTCCTGAGCAGGTTCTGGATAATATAGTCGCCCTTCCACATTGCTTACCAACTGTGAATTCCCTCCAGCAAGGAAAGCACCTATAGAATCCCGTAACTGGTTCATATCCTCTGGGAAAACAAACTTTGTCTTATTGACAAGTCCTGAAACAGAAAGCGTATCTTCTGTTTTAGGAAGGGACTTCTCCTCAGGGGTTTTCCCTTGTACAATTGCCATTGCCTTATCATTCTCAATATGCTGTCTTCGGGAGAAAATATCCCAAAAGATAGGATATTTCATCTGAAAACTACCTATTCTTATTCCATGGGCTACTTCATTCTCCTCATCCATATATTCACGACTAACGAAGGTAAGCCACAGAAGGGTAAGCAACACACCGAGCATAAAGATTACTATTTTTTTAGGAGACATTTGCTATATTTTTTGGGTGCAAATATAGGAATAAAAATAGAATAGCAACCTGCTAAAACCATAATTTCATTAACCTACTTTTCAACAAAGGGAATTTCAGGATTGTATATCTCCTGAAGGAGGGTTATCAATTTCTGTTCGAAGTCGGTACGTACCTGGCTATCTATAAGACTTGGTTCCTTATCTTTGCCATTTCGAAAGCCTATAAAGCCCAATTTCAATCTTCTGAAGGAGTAATTACCTATATATACATTATCCGTTTCCTTTATCTGCCCTATCTTGAAGAGAAGATAAGCATACATCAGCAATTGGAATGCTTTGGAATATTTGTAATCTAAGAGAAGGTCTTCCCATCCTCTATCGGAAAGTTTTACATCATCTCTTTCTACAATACCCGTTTTATAATCGACTATATAAACATCATTGCCTCGTCTTTCTACTCGGTCAATGGTTCCATTGAAGCGTATAGGAAAAGGAAATTCATCAAATTTTATATCTGTCTGTATCTTTTGTTCTACAGAAATCAATTCGACTACCTGATGAGATACATTTTTTTCATCTATATCCAAGAATTTATTTACATATTCTTCTATGGTTCGCTGTACAAAGATATTTTTTCCTGCTATTTCTGTATTTTGTTGATATTCCTTAAATACTTCTTCTGTCTTTTTCTTTACATTTTCTCTTATCTCAGCTATATTATGTTTAGAAATGATACTCTTTTTATAAGGATCATAAAGTAGTTCCAATATTCTATGGATAATTGTCCCCAGTGATCGGTCTTCTATAATCTCCTCTACTTCGACTTCATCTCTTATATCTAATATTTGCTGTTGGTAGAAGTCCATAGGATTTCTTACATAGGTTGTCAGAGAGGAAGGAGAGAATCCTTTCTTATGCTTTGGATCATTTCCTGTAGCTATAGACACCAATTTTTCTAAAATAGTCTTATCTTTTACGATTTCAATAGGCTGTTGTTTTACAATTTTCACCTCAGGGAACCTCACTTGAGGCGTTACTTTGTAGTCAGCCAACAATTGTAGTATAAATCGGCTTTTTTCTCCTCCTTTCAGGCTATCGGTTTCTGTATTATAGAAAAGTGTTGCCTTATCTGAATGCTGGAGTATTCTATAGAAGTAATAAGAATAAGTATAATCCGACTCTTTGTAAGTTGGCAAACCTAAATTGGCTCTTACATCGAATGGAATCAATGAATTATGAGTGTTCCCTTTAGGAAATATACCTTCATTCATGGAAGCCATTAGTACATTTTTAAAATGAATATTCTGCGCCTCCAGTATTCCCATTATTTGCAAGCCTCTAAGCGGCTCTCCTTTGAAGTTTAGCTTTTGTTTTACAAGCAAATCATTATAGATATAGTACAGAGACTTCACACTATCGATAAAATGATGCTTTTCTTGCAAGTAATAAATCTGATTGAAAAGTTCATAGAAGTTATAGATGTATTCTAAATTCAAAAGATTTTCATTTTCTTCCTTTTCCAAAGATTCTTTAATCACGAACAATAATTCTATGATATTTTTTATCAATTTACTTACCGATATATTCTTTTCATCATCAAAAAGCAGATCTATGATAACCTTATCTTCTTCTTTTTTGTAAATGTTTAACGCTTGCTTATATACATAAGACAAGTTATGTTTGTTGATATAGGTTATAGTATCTTTTTTATAGTTTTCAGAGAGCAAATTACTCAAGAAGGGTTGTTCTAAGAGTGCTTTTATCTCTTTATGATACCATCTTCCTGAAATATATAGCTTGAGATAGGCTGATATGAGATCGTGTACGGGTGTTTGTTGCAAGGGGTATCCCATGGTAATATTGACAGAGCGCTTGCTCGTATCTATCGCTTGTAATAAGGGCAATAGCATATCACCATCACTAAGTACAATAGCCGTTTGTTCGAGTTCTTCAGAAGGAATTTCCTCCAATAGGCTCGTGAGTAAGTGTATTTGATTTACCTGCTTAGGTGTTCCATATATTTCTATAGTTGTATTGAGCGCTTCTTCTTTTTTCCACTTAATAGGTGCTCCATTTTTGTAGTATCTCCAACTATCTAAGTATTTTTCTATAAAATAACCCGCACTATGCTTAGTGTTGAGGAAATGTTTTTCTATATCCCAATAGATATCGCCTTGCATCTCCTGTAAGATAAATTGTATGATCTTCTCTTGCGCTAATGTCAAGGCGTTGAACCCTACAAATAGATGGCATTTTTCTTTATTTTCGCTTTTATAAGTATCCAATTGTTCGTAAGCCACTTTGGCTATGAAGCCTTGGTGTCCTTTTTTCTGTTGGTACATCTCTTTTTGGAGCGCATTGTAATACGTCCCCAAGGTGCGCCAAAACTCCAAGTGTCTTTTTTGCATTTCGGATAGCTCCACGCCTGGTTTCCAATGTTCCATCTCCTTAATGGCTTCCATGTAAGGAAATATCTTTTTATATTCTATCAGATACTGATCGATATCATCAAAATCCTTCCACAACATCTTCCCCCAACCGACAAATTTTTCGAACTCATCTATCTCGGTGCTTGTATTTTCCTTATACACTTTATAAAGCTCAAACAAGCCTTGTACCTCTGACATCTTTTTTATTCCAGAGATACGTTCTAATAGATTGTCTAAGGTGATAAATTCGGGAGAGATGGTAGCTTTGTGGTATTTTTTAGCAAATATTTGCCGTAGGAAGAGGGCTGAACGCCTATGAGGAGTTACAAATATAAGGTTTTCGGTAGGAATTTCGGCGTAGTTTTCCAAATAATCCTCAATGACTTGCTCTAAGAACATAACATTTTGAGTTTTGAATTTTGAGTTTTGAATTTTGAGTTGTTGTATAACTCGAACTCAAAACTCAAAACTATTTATTATTTTTTCTTCTTTGTCTCCTTACTATTTTTATTATACTTGTGGTAGTAAGCGAGCATCTTATAGTATAGCTTAGCAGCTAAGAAAGCGGTCGGCTTAGCGGCAGGGCTATCCATCAGTTCTACAATATCGAAGGCCACTACATTACATTTTTTGAATACTTTTCTAAGCAGCTTCAGGGTTGGGTACCACTGCAAGCCTCCAGGTTCTGGAGTTCCTGTAGAGGGGGCTATAGAAGGGTCAAAGGCATCCAAATCGATCGTAATATACACATTTCCGGTCACCTTATCCAATACATCTTTGATCCAATCTTCATTTTTAGCAATCTCATGGGCAAAGAAAACTCGCTTAGGGGGCAAGTATTGTTTTTCCTCGGCGTCCATCGAGCGGATACCCACCTGTACGAGCTTGTGCTTTTGGTTGGCTTCGAATACGGCACAGGCATGGTTGTTCTTGGAGCCATGGTATTCAGGTCTCAAGTCAGTATGCGCATCCAATTGTAACACTGTCAGTTGCTTATACTCCTCCCCTACGGCTCTTATGGAACCTATGGATACGGAATGTTCTCCTCCTATGAGGGTAAAGAGTTTTTCTCGGTCTTTGACCAATTCTTTGGTCTTTTGATAGACAGCCTCCACCATCTTCTCCGGAGTGCTGTTCTCCGATACTTCTCCGGCTCTGTACACCCCTTGTAGGTATGGCTCGGAGTCGGTTTCTATATCATAAAGCTCCATATTTTCGGAGGCATCCAAAAATAGTTCAGGCCCCTTATCAGCCCCTTTTCCCCAAGTAGAGGTGCCATCATAAGGAACAGTAACCAAGACTACTTTTGAGTTCTCATAGGTTGCGTTTTCGGCAGGTATACCTGCATAAGTATTTTCCATTGTCTTGAATGTTTTGATTTAAATAGGGGTAAAATTACTATTTTTATCGCAACTACATATCTTGTTTAACTATTATTTATGAACAAAATAACTTATACTTATTTTTCTATAGATTCCTCCTTATTGCCAAAAAAATATGTATTTTTGTGACCTTAATTATCACGACAACCCATTATAATGACCCATGGATTTTGAAAGCGTTCTAAGTAATTCACATACAAAGAAATACCTAAAAGAAACGATTGAAACCAATCGTATTGCCCATGCCCAGCTCTTTGTCGGAGAGGAAGGAGTCGGTACGCTTGCTATGGCCATAGCCTATGCTACGGAACTGCTTTGCAAGACTGGGGATACGCATACAGCTGTTAAGTGTGCCCACCTGAATCATCCTGATTTGCATTTTGCCTATCCTACAGCAGCTACAACCAAGGTGAAAGACCACCCCTCCAGCTCGGCTTTTTTGGAAGAATGGCGGCAATTCGTCTTGGAAACGCCCTATGGAAGTCTTTTTGACTGGTATCAGGCTATTGATATTGCCAACAAACAAGGAAAAATAGGGGTCGATGATGCCAAGGAAATCACCAGTAAGCTCTCCCTAAAGTCCTTCGAGGGCGGATATAAGGTGATGATTATCTGGATGGCGGAGCTGATGAATACCGATTGCGCGAATAAGCTCCTAAAACTTCTGGAGGAGCCTCCGGCCGAGACCGTCTTTATTTTGGTGGTGGAGAATGAGAACGACTTGCTCGATACAATTCTCTCTCGCTGCCAGATCACGCGCTTTCACAAGCTCTCTCAGGAGGTAATCACTGAAGCGCTCATCCAAAAAGGCCTTAGCCAGCCCGAGGCGCAGAAAATCGCCCTACGTTCCCAAGGCAACTACCGCAAGGCGCTTTCTTTTATCGGAAAGGACAACGATCGCATCTTTGAAGAATGGTTCGTCGAGTGGGTACGTATGGCCTATAGTGCTCGTGGCAACAAGGGGGTACTGCCCAACCTACTGGCTTGGTGTGAGAAAATCGCCAAAGAAGGACGGGAAACCCAAAAGCTCTTCCTCGAATATTGTTTGGAGGTGTTCCGACAGGCACTCTTGGCCAACTATGGTGCGGAGAGCTTGGTATATATGGAGTTCTATTCCAATTTCAAGCTACAGAACTTTGCCCCCTTCGTCCATCATAACAACATCGAGCAAATCCAGAGTCAGCTGGAAGAGGCTATCTACCATATTGAACGCAATGGGAACTCTAAGCTGATCCTCACCGACCTATCCATCAAGCTCACTCGGCTTATACACGCTAAAGTATAAGAAAAAACTTGACTTTTGCACAAAAATATTGTAATTTTGCAGTCCTAATTTAATGAGTGATTGTAGGGGCGAATTGTAATTCGCCCCTACAGAAACTAAAAACTAAAAACTATCTAAATGTCCGAACGTTATACCATTACGGCAGCTTTGCCTTATACCAATGGGCCTATACACATAGGTCATCTGGCAGGAGTATATGTCCCTGCTGACATCTTTGCACGCTACCAGCGATTGAAAAATAATGATGTGGCTTTTATCTGTGGAAGCGACGAGCATGGGGTGGCTATCTCTATCAAAGCAAAGAAAGAAGGCACCACTCCTAAAGAGATTATTGACAAATATCATAAGATTATCAAGGATTCTCTCTATGATTTTGGTATTTCCTTTGATAATTATTCCCGCACCTCGCTGCCTATTCACTACCAAACGGCTTCAGAGTTCTTCCGTACCCTCTATGAAAAAGGGGACTTTATAGAAGAGACTTCCGAACAGCTCTATGACGAACAGGCCGGACAGTTCTTGGCCGACCGCTTTGTAATCGGTACCTGCCCTAAGTGTGGTAATGAGGAGGCCTATGGGGACCAATGTGAGCGCTGTGGTACCTCGCTCAATGCTACCGACCTTATCAATCCGAAATCCACCCTTACAGGAAGCAAACCTGTACTAAGGGAGACTAAGCACTGGTTCCTACCCTTGCAGAATTACAGCGAGTTTCTCGAAAAATGGATTATTGAGGGGCATAAGAACGATTGGAAACCCAATGTATACGGTCAGGTAAAGAGTTGGCTGGATGACGGCCTACGTCCTCGTGCCGTAACACGTGACCTCGACTGGGGAATCCCTGTACCTGTAGAGGGTGCCGAGGGTAAGGTGCTCTATGTATGGTTTGATGCGCCTATCGGCTATATCTCCTCTACCAAAGAATGGGCTGCCCGCGTGGGTAAGGATTGGGAACCTTATTGGAAAGATGAAAAGACCAAGCTCATCCACTTCATTGGTAAGGACAATATTGTCTTCCATTGTATCATCTTCCCTGCCATGCTCAAGGCCGAGGGCTCTTATATCTTACCGGAGAATGTCCCTGCCAACGAGTTTCTCAACCTCGAAGGCAACAAACTTTCCACTTCCAAGAACTGGGCTGTATGGCTCAATGAGTATCTAGAGGAATTTCCTTCTCAGCAGGATACCCTAAGATATGTTATCACCGCCAATGCGCCTGAGACTAAGGACAATGACTTCACCTGGCGTGACTTCCAAGCCAGAAATAACAATGAATTGGTGGCCATCTATGGAAATTTTATCAACCGTGTGATGGTCTTGACCGAAAAGTATTACAAAGGGGTAGCGCCTGCCGTAGGCACCCTTATCCAAGTGGATAAAGAGGCAATCGCCCAAATCAAGGAACTTATCCAGAAGATAGAACAATCCTTGGAGCGCTATCGTTTCCGTGAAGCCCAACAGGAGCTGATGAACATCGCTCGCTTGGGAAACAAATACTTGGCCGATGAGGAGCCTTGGAAGCTCATCAAGGAAGACCCCAAAAGGGTGGAGACCATCATGTATGTAGCCCTACATATCGCTACTGCCTTGGCGGTAACCTCCGAGCCTTTCTTGCCTTTTACCTCTGCCAAACTCAAGCAAATGCTCAATTTTGCAACCATGAGCAAAGCTCCTGTGTGGGAGGATGTCCTACACACCGATAGCCTGATCGCACCTGGACATACCATCGGAAAATCTGTCCTCCTCTTTGAAAAAATAGAAGATGAGGTGATCCAAAAACAGATTGATAAGTTGGAAAATAGCAAGCGAGAAAAACAACAAGCCGCCGCAGCCAACAATACAAATGTTGCCCCGCAGAAAGAGTTGATCTCCTACGAGGATTTTGCTAAGATGGACATCCGCATCGGTACCATCTTAGAAGCAGAGAAGATGCCTAAGGCGGACAAGCTCTTGATCTTAAAGGTGGATACCGGTCTTGACGAGCGGACTATCGTATCGGGAATCGCACAGAGCTTTGACCCTAAGGAGATTATCGGGAAAAAGGTTACTGTATTGGCCAACCTTGCTCCTCGCAAGCTCCGTGGGGTCGAGAGCCATGGTATGATCCTTATGGTAGAAAACAAGGAAGGCAAATATGTATTTCTAAACCCTGATGCAGATGGCATTGCCAACGGAACAGAAGTAAAATAACCTAAATCCTATTTATATGAAACGATTCAAATGGCCTTTGTTGCTCTTGGTCATAGGAGCCTTGGGGGTCGCTTGCAAGAACAAAGGGGAGGCACTCCCTCCGACAGAGGTGCAGGATACCCCCGCTGCCCTATCGGCTGAACGCCTACAGGATTCTATCCAAAAACTCTCCGATGAGCTGGCTGAAGAACGGTATTTTGACATTCGCTTTAACGAAGATAGCCGCTATTTCTTCCATGAAAATGGGATAGATGACCCCGAAGAGTTCGTCCGCCAACAGCTTATGGCTACCAATGTGACTAAGGACGAGAACCATCCCTTGATCTCCTATAGGCCTCGCCGCAACGCTAAGTTCCAAATTAATAAGATAAAATTGCTCAACCACCGCTGGGTGATCTGCGATTTCTCCGACGGACTGGACTGGGGCGAATTGCTGATCAAAATGACCCTCAATGACGACAAGACACTCTCCTTTGACGTCCTTGACCAAACCCTCTATGTAAGCGAACAAAAACCTTAACCTTATGAACCTAAAAAACGCCCAAATTGCCGTAGATAATTGGATTAAAGAACACGGAGTCCGCTACTTCAATGAGCTGACCAATATGGCGCAGCTTACCGAAGAAGTAGGCGAGGTAGCCCGTATTATAGCACGCCGCTATGGCGAACAGTCGGAAAAGGAAAGCGACAAGGCCAAAGACCTCGGCGAAGAACTGGCCGATGTGGTCTTTGTAGTACTCTGCTTGGCCAACCAAACCGGCATTGACCTACAAGCTGCCTTTGATAAAAAAATGGAGGCCAAAACCAAGCGCGACCACGACCGTCACCAGAACAACCCTAAGCTAAAATCATAACCTTTTCCCTTCTTTATGAAGCAATGTTATCTCTTTCTCCTGTTACTCTGTACAAGCAGTTTGCTCGCTCAGGAAAAAATTCGTTCGCTCTCCGACCTTCGAGGAAAGAAAGACCTCAAGGTAGGGCTGGTGCTCAGTGGAGGGGGTGCCAAGGGCTTGGCTCATATCGCCGCCCTGGAGGCTATCGAAAAAGCAGGAGTGGAGATTGACTATATAGGAGGAACCAGTATGGGAGCTATCGTAGGGGGATTATATGCGGCTGGCTATAGTGCCCGACAGCTTGATTCGCTCTTCCATGCCACCGATATGGAGGAAATTATTCAAGATAATGTACCTCGCTCGGCTCAAACCTTTTATGAAAAGGAGAATCGTGACCGCTATATGGTGTCCTTGGCCTTACAGAATGGAAAATTTGCACTCCCAGCAGGGCTTACCCAAGGGGTCAATCTCTATAATTTCCTAAGCCAACTCACCTATAGGGTTCGCAAAATCGACGACTTCTCCAAGCTCCCCATCCCTTTCCTATGTATGGCTACCGATGTGGAGACGGGGCAGGAAGTCATCTTAGAACATGGTGACCTTGCGCAGGCAATGATGGCCAGTGGCTCCTTCCCTACCCTCTTTGCTCCCGTGGATATTGATGGACGTTACCTTACCGATGGAGGGGTGATGAACAATTATCCTATTGATGAGGTCAGGGCCAAAGGAATGGATGTGATCATAGGGGTAGATGTACAGTCCCCCTTGAAGACACGTGAGGAACTGCGCTCTGCCAATAGTGTTTTGCTCCAGATTACTGGCTACAAAATAGCCAATGACATGAAGGAGAAGCGAGAGAAAACAGACATCTATATCCATCCTGATATGAAGGGATACAATGTCATCTCTTTCAATGAAGGACAGGCTATTATTGATTCTGGGCGAGTAGCTACCAAGAAGGTACTCCCCCACCTCTATTGGCTTAAGCGATATCTCAAGAGAAAAGATCCGGAACTTATCAATACCAAAATCCCCGATTCCTTATGGATCAGTAATATTACTTTTTCAGGGAACAACCACTATTCGGATGCCTACCTCCGAGGTAAATTGGGCTTCCAATGGGATGAAAAAATCTCTTTCAAAGACCTCAAGGATGGCGTACAGAATATCATGGCTACCCAAAACTTCAAGGGGATCAACTATCATATTTGCTCCACTGAGCAAGGGGAAGAGTTGCGCTTTGTTTTGGATGAAGCCCCTGCACAGACCTGGGTTAAGATGTCCTTGCACTATGACAATCTTTACCAAACAGCCCTTTTGCTGAACCTGAGTCGTTCGAGTATTCTTCAGAAAGATGACTTCATCTCCTTTGATTTCATTGCCGGAGACAACCTGCGCTATAAGTTTGATTATTATGTAGATAAAGGATTTTATACCAGTTATGGGATACAGAGCAGATACGACCATTTCCGTCGTGACATCTCCTTCAGAGGGTTTTCTCTCAATACGGGAGATACGAACTTAACCCTCTCTCGCCTAAAGAATCAGGTGTACTTGCAGTCTATTCTTTTTAAGCGTAAGTTCTTGGCGGGGCTTGGGCTACAGCATGAATTATATAAGGTAAAAATACAGCCTGAGAACTTCGAAGGAAAGGTTAATTATTACTCTCTCTTCAGCTACCTCCGCTATGATTCCTTGGACAATGCGCTCTTCCCTACCGAGGGGGTGTATTTCGATGCGCGTGGGCTTTGGTATCTTCATTCTACAGGATTTGGAGAGCGAATCAACCCTTTGATTTTAGTAAAAGGAGATATAGGAGGCGCTTGGAAGGTTACCGATCGGCTTTCAGGAAAAGCCATGTGTTCGGCAGGCTTTCACTTAGGATTGCCCAATGCCCCTTTCTTGCAGTATGTGTTTGGAGGACAAGGGGATAATTTTTTTGGAAATCTGCTGCCTTTTTACGGATATGATTACTTGAGTTTTGGAAATTATGACTTCCTCAAGGGGGAACTTTCTTTCAGCTACCGCTTCTATAAGCGCTATTATCTCAAAGCCATTGCCAATGTAGCCAATGCGGATGAGAATATGTTTGCCGAACGAAATTGGTTTTCACTACCTCGATATACAGGATATGCCTTAGGCCTAAGTGCCAATTCTTTCTTAGGCCCTATTGAGCTTAAGGCTACTTATTCACCAGAAACGGATAAGTTCATTTGGCTTTTCAATATTGGCTTTTGGTTCTAAGCTATTCTATGAGTTTACGTACAATCACTCCAGCTACATGGATACCGAAGAGAGCAGGCATATAACTCATGGTGCCATAATAGGAACGCTTGAAGTTAGTACCATCGGTCAGTGCCATCATATCTTTGTCAGGAAGTTCAAGCGAAAAGACCGCCTTGAATTTAGGTTGTATTCCTTCTTTTTTCAAGCGCTTGCGGATGGTTCGCGCCAGGGGACAGTCACGTGTTTGGGATATATCGGCCACCTTTACCTTGGAAGGATCCAGTACCCCTCCCGCTCCCATGCTGCTGATAACCTTCACACGACTATCATGACAAGCCCTCAGTAGGCTTATCTTGGGCGAAATACTATCTATACAATCCGCAACATAGTCGAACCGACTATCTACCAAATCATAAGCCGTTTCAGGAGTGAGAAAATCTGTGATGACATGAAGTATTATTTGAGGATTGATATCCCTAAGTCGTGTAGCTACAAGGGTCGCTTTGGGTTGCCCTATGGTAGAATCAAGGGCTATGAGCTGCCGGTTCTTATTGGTGACATCCACCACATCTCCATCCACTATGGTAAGCGCTCCTACCCCTGCTCGGGCTAAAAATTCAGCTACAAAAGCACCCACACCGCCCAGTCCTACCACAAGGACATGCGATTTTTCTAATTTCTCTAAGCCTTCGTCTTTAACGACCAATTTTGTTCTCTCTCGCCACACAACTATTTAGTTTTAAAATGAAAAGCCATTTAGTGAAAAGTGAAAAACTAACAATACCAATAGTAGAAAACAATTGTATAGTCTAATTTATTAACAACATTTTAACTATTGATTTATACTATAATAGAACTATTCACTTTTCTCTGTTCACTTTTCATTATTTTTGGGTGGCAAATTTACAATCTTTTCAGTAAAAGACAAAATAAAAAAATACTTTCCTGAAAATATTTTTTCATTCTTTTGTTTATTATATCATTTTTTTCTATTTTTGCCCTTAAAAATAAAAATCATGAGACTGATACATTTTTACAAATATCAAGGTGCCGGTAATGATTTCATCATGATTGACAACCGTACCAACACCTTCCCTAAAGAAGATGTCAAGTTAGTAGCTCACCTCTGCCATCGTCATTTTGGCATCGGTGCCGATGGGCTGATTCTACTGGAGAATGACCCTGAAAGCGATTTTGCCATGTTCTATTACAACTCGGATGGCAATCCCAGCACCATGTGTGGCAACGGAGGGCGATGTATCGTTGCCTTTGCCCATAAGCTGGGGATTATCTCAAAGGAAGAAACTACTTTTTCCGCTCCTGATGGCCTACACAAAGCCCTTTTCAAGAATAACCTCATCCATCTTCAGATGCAAGATGTCAGTGATATCTCTAAAGTAAAAAAAGGGGTAACCTTGGATACCGGTTCTCCCCACTATGTGGAGGTAGTCAAGAACCTTGACAACCTTGATGTCAAGAAAAAAGGAGCTGAAATCCGTTATGGAGTCCCTTTCAATATTGAGGGAGTCAATGTCAATTTTGTAGAACCTATTGCTGATAACCGCTTCAAATTGCGTACTTATGAGCGTGGCGTGGAGGATGAGACCTATTCTTGTGGAACTGGAGCTACCGCTACGGCTATTGCCATGCACAAAACAGGCAAAACCAAGGCTGAATATATCATTCTGGAGACCAAGGGGGGTACCTTGGAGGTTACTTTCGAGGTCAAAAAAGAATTTCTTGGTCTAAAAATAAAAGAATATTCCAATGTTTGGCTTATCGGAGGGGCTGATTTTGTATTTGAAGGCAATATAAATGTATAACCCAACATGGTAGCGTTAAGAGCCTTAGAACCTGAAGATATAGATTTTCTCTATCAGTTAGAGAATGACCCTTCCTTATGGGAAGTGAGTGAGACCCAGTCTCCTTTCTCTCGAAAAGTGCTTACAGCCTATATCGAAAATGCCCACGAAGATATCTATCAAGCTCGGCAACAGCGCTTGGTGATTACCTACCAAAAAGAGGCGGTAGGCTGCGCTGACCTATATGATTTTCAGCCCAAGAACAAGCGTGCCTCTGTAGGAATTGCCATTGTAGCTCCTTTCCGGCAAAAAGGAATTGCAACCCGAGCGCTAAAAGCGCTCTGCTCGTATGCTTTTACTTTTATTGACCTACACCAGCTTACGGCCTATATTCCTCAAAAAAATATTGCTAGCCAAAAACTCTTCGAAGGACAAGGTTTCTTATGTACTACCTTACTGAAAGACTGGCTGTTTTTCGATGGAAAATACCAAGATGTATATCTCTATCAGCACTTCAAAACCTAATTTTTGACAACAAATGATAAAAACAGCTTCTTTTACATTATAATTCGTATTTTTTTTGTAACTTGCGCCTCTATTCTATAGGCTCTTATTGTGAGCCCTCTAAATTTGATTTTTATGACAAAAATTACAGCTGCTATAACTGGTGTAGGCGGATATGTCCCCGACTTTGTCTTGTCCAATAGTTTATTAGAAACTATGGTCGATACTACCGATGAATGGATTACTACCCGTACAGGTATCAAGGAGAGAAGACTCCTAAAGGAAGAAGGAAAAGGAGCTTCCTTCTTGGGCATTAAGGCGGTTGAAGATTTGTTCCGCAAGACAGGTACCAACCCTGCGGATATTGACCTGGTACTTTTTGCTAGCGTAACCCCCGACATGCCGGTAGCTATATCGGGTGCCTACTTAGCCACTCAGATTGGAGCCATCAACGCCTTCGCAATAGACCTACAAGCGGCCTGCTCCAGCTTCCTCTATGGAATGTCCGTAGCTGCTCGCTATATAGAATCAGGCAGATATAAAAAGGTTCTTCTGGTAGGAGCTGACAAAATGTCCTCCATTATAGACTATACCGACCGTGCTACCTGTATCATCTTCGGTGATGGGGCGGGTGCCGTACTCTTCGAGCCTAACTACGAAGGATTGGGCGTACAGGACGAATACCTCCGTAGTGATGGTGCCGGGCGCGAATATCTTAAAATAGATGCCGGAGGCTCCATACTCCCTACCACTCCCGAAACACTCAAGGCCGGGCAGAACAACCTCTATCAGGACGGAAAAACGGTTTTCAAATATGCCGTCTCCCGTATGGCCGATGCCACCGATGCGATTCTTGAACGCAATCAGTTATCGGCAGACGACCTCAACTGGCTCGTACCCCATCAGGCCAACAAACGTATTATCGATGCTACTGCCGATCGCATGGGACTTGCTCACGAGAAGGTAATGGTCAATATCCAACGATATGGCAATACCACCTCCGCTACCCTACCCTTAGCCCTTTATGATTATGAAAAACAACTCAAAAAAGGAGATAATATCATCTTTGTGGCTTTCGGAGGCGGATTCACCTGGGGATCCCTATATATGAAGTGGGCTTATGATCCTAAATAAATAATTGTAAGAACTTATTTTTTATAATCTTTGTTGAAAAATATTAAATCTCTCTGAAGTTTTAATTTTTTCCTAAAAAAACAGGAGGCATATAAAATCTTTTTAGTATTTTTGTGCCCTGAATAAATGATTTTCATCAGAACCTATTGCAGATAATGTTTAACTCATTGAAAATATAATTATTTACTATGGATTTAAAAGACATTCAAAACCTAATCCGATTCGTAGCCAAGTCGGGCGCCAGCGAAGTAAAACTTGAAATGGAGGATGTAAAAATTACAATTAAAACCTCCGGCGAAGAAGGGCGTCCCGAAACGGTATTTGTCCAACAACCTTATGTAGCACAAGGACTCCCTCAGACTCAGATTCCTATAGCGCAACCTGTATTCCCAGTGAGCGACCCTGCTAATATTGTGGCTACCAAAGAGCACGATGATGAGGAAAATGGAAAATATATCACTATCAAGTCTCCTATCATTGGTACCTTCTACCGACGACAAGCGCCTAACAAGCCACTCCTTGTGGAAATAGGCGACAATATCGTACAAGGACAGACCCTTTGCGTAATCGAGGCCATGAAGCTATTCAATGAAATAGAATCCGAAGTATCCGGTAAGATCGTGAAAGTACTCGTGGATGGTGCTTCTCCTGTAGAATATGACCAACCACTCTTCTTGGTAGACCCTTCTTAGTCTCGAGGTGTCCTGTATAAGTAGTGTTCCTTAAAATTCTTAGAAAATGTTTAAAAAAATCTTAATAGCCAACCGTGGAGAAATTGCCCTTAGGGTCATCCGTACCTGCCGTGAAATGGGAATCAAAACGGTGGCTGTATATTCTACTGCGGATGCCGATAGCCTTCATGTGCGCTTTGCCGATGAAGCGGTCTGTATCGGCCCCGCCCCAAGTAAGGATTCTTACCTTAAAATCACCAATATCATCGCAGCTGCTGAAATTACCAATGCGGATGCCATCCATCCTGGCTATGGATTCCTCTCCGAAAATGCCAAGTTCTCTAAGATTTGTGCTGAAAATGGGATTAAGTTCATCGGGGCTTCTGCCGAGATGATTGACAAAATGGGAGATAAGGCAACCGCTAAGGCGACCATGAAAGCAGCTGGAGTGCCTACCATTCCTGGCTCTGATGGCCTACTCAAGGATATCCACGAGGCAAAGAAAATAGCCAAAGAAATGGGCTATCCTGTGATGCTCAAGGCCACCGCCGGAGGAGGTGGAAAAGGGATGCGTGCTGTATGGAAAGAGGAAGACCTCGAAAAGGCCTTCGAAAGTGCTACCCAAGAGGCTGCCGCTGCCTTCGGAAACGATGGTATGTATATGGAAAAACTTATCGAAGAACCCCGACATATCGAGATCCAAATCGTTGGTGACCAATTCGGTAAGGCTTGCCACCTCTCCGAACGCGACTGCTCTGTACAGAGACGTCACCAAAAACTTACCGAGGAAACGCCCTCCCCTTTCATGACCGACGAACTACGTCAAAAAATGGGAGAAGCTGCTGTCAAAGCTGCCGAATCTATCAAATACGAAGGGGCTGGTACAGTGGAATTCCTCGTGGATAAGCACCGCAATTTCTACTTTATGGAGATGAATACCCGTATCCAAGTAGAACACCCTATCACAGAACAGGTGATTGACTATGACCTGATAAAAGAACAAATCCTCGTGGCTGCCGGAGTGCCTATCTCCGGACGTAACTACACTCCAAAACTACACGCTATCGAGTGCCGTATCAATGCCGAAGACCCTTTCAATGACTTCCGCCCTTCTCCTGGACGTATCACCGCTTTCCATGCCCCTGGTGGCTTCGGAGTACGCCTCGACACTCATGTCTATGCCGGATATACCATCCCGCCCAACTATGACTCTATGATCGCCAAGCTCATCGTAACAGCGCAAACCCGACAAGAGGCCATCGCTAAGATGAAGCGCGCCTTGGACGAATTTGTCATCGAAGGAATCAAAACTACCATCCCCTTCCACAAGCAACTTATGGATCACCCCGACTATGTCGCCGGTAACTATACCACTAAGTTCATGGAAGAGTTTGTTCTCCAGCCTAAGAGCGAAGAGGATGAATAAAAACATTCACTTTTAACCAATATTATTATGTCTGTAGAAAAAATCAAATGCTTAATTATAGGCTCTGGCCCTGCCGGATACACTGCCGCTATTTATGCTTCAAGAGCCAATCTCAAACCTGTATTATACCAAGGGGAACAGCCTGGAGGACAGCTCACCACTACCAATGAGGTAGAGAACTTCCCTGGCTACCCTGAAGGAATTACAGGAACTGAGATGATGATGCAGTTCGAACAACAAGCCCGCCGCTTTGAGGCTGATATTCGTTCTGGCTGGGTTACCAAAGTAGATTTCTCTGCCAAACCCCTCAAAGTATGGGTGGAGGATAAGGAAATTCATGCCGATAGTATCATCATTAGTACAGGAGCTTCGGTCAAGTATCTCGGACTACCTTCCGAACAACATTATTTGCGAACAGGAGGAGGGGTATCTACCTGCGCCGTATGCGATGGCTTCTTTTACAGAAACCAAGAGGTGGCTATCGTAGGAGCAGGAGACTCTGCTTGTGAGGAAGCGCTCTACCTTTCCAAAATCTGTAAGAAGGTAACCATGATTGTACGCCGTGATGCTTTCCGTGCCTCCAAGATTATGGAAGAACGTGTAAGAAAAGTGGAAAATATTACTATTTTGTTCAATACAGAAACCGAGGAGATCCTCGGTGATGGACAAGTGGTTTCTGCTATCAGAGTACGTAACAACAAGACTCAAGAACTTTCCGAATTTCCTATCACAGGCTTCTTCGTAGCTATCGGTCATAAGCCTAATACGGATATTTTCGCTCCTTACCTCTCTTTGGATAAGGAAGGATATATTGAGAATGTACCAGGCTCCAGCCGTACCAATGTAGAAGGGGTATTTGTAGCGGGTGATGCTGCTGACAAGCACTACCGACAAGCTATTATTGCTGCAGGAAGTGGTGCTATAGCTGCTATGGATGCCGAACGTTATTTAGCCGCTCAAGAAATATAGACTCTTATGATTGTACGCATCGATCCCTCTTGGAACTCCCTACTTCACCATGAATTCGAAAAACCTTATTTCGAATCACTGACTGATTTTGTCAAAAAAGAATATAGCGAACATACTTGTTATCCAAAGGGAAAAGAAATCTTTGCGGCCTTTGACCAGTGCCCTGTAGCGCAACTAAAAGTCGTGCTCTTAGGGCAAGACCCTTACCACGGAGAAGGGCAAGCCAATGGCCTTTCCTTTTCAGTAAGAGAAGGGGTGGCACACCCTCCTTCTTTGGTCAATATATTCAAGGAAATCCAAGAAGACTTACAGCTACCTTATCCCGAAAGTGGAGACCTCTCCCGCTGGGCAAGACAGGGGGTGCTGCTGCTGAATGCAACCCTTACCGTGCGTGCCAATAAGGCGGGAAGCCATCAGGGACAAGGCTGGGAAACCTTCACCGATGCGGTTATCAAAGCAATCTCCGACCATGGTGAGCATATCGTCTTCCTCTTATGGGGAGGTTTTGCTAAAAAGAAAATAGAACTAATTGATACTCAAAAACATTGTGTACTTACCTCAGGACATCCCTCCCCCCTAAGTGCCAATCGTGGGTATTGGTTCGGAAACAGACATTTTAGCAAAACCAACGAATACTTGACATCTATTGGCAGAGAAAATATTGATTGGAGATAAGGACTGCCATTTTGTCACAATTTTACTTTTGGCATAATCCTTGTCTATAATAAGGCATAAGTAACAAAATAAGAAATTAAGATAATATACGATTATGAGTAAGATTATTGGAATAGATTTGGGAACCACGAACTCGTGTGTTTCTGTAATGGAAGGTAATGACCCTGTGGTGATTACCAATGCAGAGGGCAAAAGAACTACCCCCTCTGTGGTTGCCTTCGTAGAAGGTGGCGAGATAAAGGTAGGGGATGCCGCTAAGCGTCAAGCAGTGACCAACCCTAAGAAAACGATTTACTCTATTAAGCGTTTCATGGGGAACAAATACTCTGACTTAGGTCAAGAAATAGGACGTGTTCCTTATGCTGTAGAACAAGGAGATAACGATACCCCTCGTGTAGATATTGACGGACGCCTATACTCTCCTCAAGAAATCTCTGCTATGATTCTTCAGAAAATGAAAAAAACTGCGGAAGACTTCTTGGGACAAACCGTAAGCCGTGCGGTAATCACCGTTCCTGCTTACTTCAACGACGCTCAACGTCAAGCTACCAAGGAAGCTGGTGAGATCGCTGGTCTTAAGGTAGAACGTATCATCAACGAACCTACTGCTGCTGCTCTTGCTTATGGGCTTGATAAGCAACATAACGACCATAAGATCGTAGTATTCGACTTCGGTGGTGGTACTCACGATGTCTCTATCCTTGAACTCGGTGACGGTGTATTCGAAGTTCTCGCTACCGATGGGGATACCCACCTTGGAGGAGACGATGTAGATGAAAAAATCATCAACTGGCTTGCTGAAGAATTTGAAAAAGAAGAAGGTCTCGACCTCCGCAAGGATCCTATGGCACTACAACGCCTCAAAGAAGCGGCTGAAAAGGCTAAAATCGAGCTTTCTGCCTCTATGCAGACCGAAATCAACCTTCCTTATATCACCGCTACTGCCACAGGGCCTAAGCACTTAGTACGCACACTCACTCGTGCTAAGTTCGAGCTCCTTATTGAAGACCTCGTAGTTCGTACCATTGAGCCTTGTAAGAAAGCACTCCAAAATGCAGGCCTTGAGGTAAGTGATATCAATGAAGTAATCCTCGTGGGAGGCTCTACCCGTATCCCTGCGGTTCAGGAAGCTGTAGAGAACTTCTTCGGTAAAAAACCTAATAAGAGTGTAAACCCTGACGAAGTGGTAGCCATCGGAGCCGCTATCCAAGGAGGGGTACTTACCGGAGATGTAAAAGACGTTCTTTTGCTTGACGTCACCCCGCTTTCCCTCGGTATCGAAACAATGGGTGGTGTGATGACCAAGCTCATCGAAGCTAATACAACAATCCCTGCCAAGAAATCTCAGATCTTCTCCACTGCTGCTGATAACCAACCTAGTGTGGAAATCCACGTATTGCAAGGAGAAAGACCTATGGCAGCAGACAATAAGACTATCGGACGATTCCACTTGGATGGTATCCCACCCGCACCACGTGGCGTACCTCAGATCGAAGTAACTTTCGATATCGATGCCAATGGTATCATCAACGTATCGGCTACCGACAAAGGTACTGGTAAGACCCACGACATCCGTATCGAAGCCTCTTCTGGACTTACCCAAGAAGAAATCGAAAGAATGAAGCGTGATGCCGAAGCCAATGCCGAAGCGGATAAGAGAGCGCAGGAAGTCGCTACTAAGATCAACGAAGCGGATGCGCTTATTTTCCAAACTGAAAAGCAACTCAAAGAGTTCGGTGACAGATTGCCTGCTGACAAAAAAGCAGCCATCGAAAGTGCATTAGAAGAGCTTAAGAGTGCCTACGATAGTAAGGATGTTACCACTATCGATGCAGCCTTGGAAAGAATCAACGAAGCTTGGAAGAGTGCCTCTGAAGATATCTACAGAGCACAACAAGGAGGTGGTGCCAACCCAGGTGCTGGCTACTCCGATCCAGGAGCTCAACCTAACCAAGGCCCCGATAACAACGTACAAGACGTTGACTTCGAAGAGGTTAAATAGCGGAATCCCCGCAAGGCAAAAAATAACAGCCCCATCTAATAAATAGGTGGGGCTGTTACTTAAATCGAACTCAGGTTATAATAACACTTCTTATTACCGCGCAGGATACCGCGCAAGTCGATGAATGGATTAAAATCCGAAAAGATAGATAGACTATACAGATTAGGGCTTTTTCATAGGGAGCACTTTCACTCTATAACAAAAGAGGCCTTCCTTTTTTGGGAAAGCCTCTTTTCAATATTCATGCTTCACTTTTCACGCTTCACTTTTCACTCCAAAGACTTCCGCCAGCATACAGCGGGCACTACCGCCACCACATACCTCTATGGTGGAGAGGTCACTATAGAGTATTTGGGTATGTTTCTCTATAGCAGCTATTTGCTGAGGCGTTAGGGCGTTGTATGCAGTTTCACTCATCACCAAGTATTTGGCATCTTTCCCTTTCACTTGGAGCATATTTCCTACAAAGCAGTCCACTTGCTTTTGGCTTATCGTGATGATCTCCTTGTGATCTTCCTTGAGGTGGTTCAGTACATTTTTGCGCTCACTCTTATCCTCTATTGCATCAGGACAGATGATAGCAAAAGTCTCCCCCAAGGCCATCATTACATTGGTATGATAGATAGGCTTGAGCTCTTCTCCATCTTTTTGAAAAGCCTTGAAGATAATAGGTGTATATTCGAAATCTTCACAGAACTCTATGAATAATTCTTCATTAGCCCTGGCAGAAAGCGCACAATAGGCCTTGCGATGGATTCTATCCAAGACCATTGCCCCTGTTCCTTCTAAGTAGAGCCCTTCGTCCTCGGCTTCTGTATAGTCATATACATTCTCTATCTCGAAGCCTTCCGCTTCCACTATATCCAAGATGTCCTCACGGCGCTCCCTACGTCTGTTTTCGGCAAACATAGGATAGAATACCACATTCTTATTATTGTGGAAGCTAATCCAGTTATTCGGGAATATAGAATCAGGGGTATCTCTTTCATAGATATCATCCACCACGATCACATGTACTCCCACCGCTCGGAGCTTGCCGACCAAGGCATCAAATTCCTCTTGCGCCTTGAGGTTGATCTGCTCATTGGTGATATTAATGCCCTTTTGGAAGTAGTTATCCACCAAGGTCTCTTCGTTTGTTCTAAAACGAACAGGACGTATCATCAGTACGGTATCCGTGATTTGTTTTTTCATATTATCAATCATTGGTCATTGGTCATTCATCATTGATTCAGTATGTAGGCAAAGATAAGCGGTGCTACTATAGTCGCATCGGATTCCACGATAAACTTAGGGGTATCTACATCCAGCTTACCCCAAGTTATTTTTTCATTAGGCACAGCTCCTGAGTAGGAACCATAGCTGGTGGTAGAGTCAGATATTTGGCAGAAGTAAGACCAGAAAGGCACATCCTCCCATTCGAGGTCTTGGTACATCATAGGCACCACACAGATAGGGAAATCCCCAGCGATCCCCCCTCCTATTTGGAAGAAACCAACTCCCTTACCGGCTGAGTTGTTGCGATACCATTCGGTAAGATAGATCATGTACTCTATACCTGTCTTTACAGTATGAGCCTTGAGGTTTCCTTTGATTACATTGGCAGCAAAGATATTTCCGGTGGTAGAATCCTCCCAACCTGGACATATGATAGGAATATTCTTCTCCGCAGCGGCCAGTATCCATGAGTTCTTAGGGTCTATTTCATAGTATTGTTCCAAAACCCCTGAAAGTACTACTTGATAGAGGAATTCATGAGGAAAATAACGTTCTCCTTTTTCCTCGGCCTTATGCCATACCTCTTCTAAGTGTTTTTGTAGGCGGCGGAAAGCCTCTTCCTCTGGAATACAGGTGTCGGTTACACGATTGTAGTGTCCGTCTAAGAGTTCTCTCTCTTGTTCTGGAGTAAGGTCTCTGTAGTGAGGTACACGTTTGTAGTGAGAGTGAGCCACTAGGTTCATCACATCTTCCTCGAGGTTAGCCCCTGTACAAGAGATGATATCCACCTTTCCTTGTCGTATCATCTCTGCCAAGGAAATCCCCAGTTCGGCAGTACTCATAGCCCCGGCAAGTGCTACAAGCATCTTACCTCCTTCTTGGAGGTGTTTTTCATAACCTTTGGCTGCATCTACCAAGGCAGCAGCATTGAAGTGTAGAAAATTCTTCTCAATAAATTGAGAGATTGGTCCTTTATTCATCTTTATTTTTTATTTAAGGGTTATACAATTCTTTAGAAAGGATAATTAATTCCTATATTGAAAACAAAATCAGATAGTTTCAACTCATTCGTCCAGTGAGAGGTAGCCGCTATGGAAGGATTATATAGCTTCATCCCGAAATCCCCTCGGATGACAAAATAATTCATATCAAAGCGCAAGCCAAAGCCTGTGGCAAGTGCTATATCCGATATATCAGAAAAGCGATCCAGCATAGCCTCTGTCCTATTTTCTTCATCCAACAGATGCCATATATTCCCTGCATCCAAGAACAAGGCTCCTTTTAGGGCATTGGCTATGGTAAAGCGGTATTCGGCATTAGCGGCCAACTTGAAGTTGGCTTCGTTGAACTCCAAAACAGACCCTGAAGAGCCTGGTCCTAATGAATAAGCACGCCAACCGCGGTTGTCATTGGCTCCTCCTGCAAAATAGCTACGTGAAAAAGGAACATACTTTCCATTTCCATAGGGCTTGGCAAAACCTACAAAACCTCGTAAGGCCAGTACTTCCCCACTATTTTTCCTTGTCGATAGCGGAAAGTGCTTGATATATTCCACCTCTGCCTTGGCATATTGGGCATAGGCTACGTCCATGAACTTGCGCTGCCCCTGATCATCGGTGGGGAGCTTACGAATAATATTGAATAATTGGGGAAGGTTCCCTGCCGTTTCTACCTTCACTCGGAACTGTTCATAGTTGGGCTCATAGTAGTTCATCGTATTATTCGACATATAAGTGAAGCTCGTAGCAAGAATCAGGTCATTGCGTGTAAGGTGATAGAAACGTTCATAGAGATTGAGCAAGTTTATATTTCTCTGGGCCGGATCCGACCAGTCCCGCCGGAACATATCGTAGAGGAAAAAATCATAGGCTTTGGACCTGTATAAGTTACCATGTGTATCCAAAAAACCTGCTGGAGCTCCTTCATTTCTAACTATTTGATTGAGAAACTCATAGGAGCTTTCATATACATTGAAGTAATTCCGAGGATTTTTGTTATGCACATACTCTATATCCAAGAGTTCCAATATGTTGCGATTTGTAATATTAGGATTCCAGGTATAACGTATTACTCCTGTGGTTTTCTGCCTATCCAAACCAATATTCTCCTGTGCACTGGTGGAGAACTGTAGAATAGTTTGAGGTGTTTTAGAGAAAGGAATCAGAGATTCTATCCGACCGAAGAACCATATCCTTGGAATGGTAAGGCGCAAGCTCCCTCCATATTCAAAAATATTAAAAAATGCGGAACTACCATCCAAAAATTGCTGCGCTCCCATAGTGATACGAGGAGTGACCTCCAAGGTTTCTGCTCCTCTGAAGACATTTCTTGCGATAAAGGAAGTACTAAAACCTATCCCAAAATCCTGTATAGTAGAGTGGGAAAGCTCTAAGGTCGTTTCTGTAGAGAAACGCTTGAGAGGTTCGAGAAATATATCAGCCTCTAAGATATGCTGTAGGGTATCATTCTTAGCGTAGTGGTATTGGATATTAGGATATTTGAAGGTACGAAGATTGTTAATCTGTCGGTAAGCATTATTGCGATCTGTATCCCGATAGAGCTCCTTTGAGCGCAAGGCTATCGCATCATAGAGGGTCTGCCTACGATAACGCAGCTTATGGCGGTAATAGTAAGTAATTCCTTTGTACACTATCGAATCATAAGCACTTACAGGTAAGGAAGCCTCATAGTCGGTATAGAGGTGTACTTTCTTTATCTGATGCGCCTTATAAGGGCGTTCGACCGCTGGATCTGTAGAGCGGTCTAAATAGTTGGCTATCGTAGTGGTTACATTGATCAGAGAGTCTCTGTTATAGAAGACCGTATCTCGTGCTATGGTGAAGTCTATTGCACTTTGTTGGAAATTATAGAAGCCATTGTTGCGCAGCAGGTTGGTAATACGAGCGCGTTCATTGGCAAAATTCTCCAAACGGTAGACGGTATGAGGCTTGATAATACGTTCTTTGATGTGTTTTTTATAGAGAGAATCGACCTCGGCAGAGAGGATCTGTGTATCCAAGGAATCAATATAGTAATGCTGTCCCCTATCCAACACATAAGTGACAGAAGCCTGTTTTTTCTTATCCGAAGGGATGATCTCGTAATGGCTTTTGTTGTTAAAATAGCCCACACTATTGTAATAAGTATGGAGTGTTTGTGCCGTTTTACGAGTCTGTACGGTATCTATAATCACAGGAGCCTGTCCCATATGCTGGAGCATTCGATCCTTCCCCGAAATTAAGAAAGACTTCCCCAAGCGTTGGGTCTGTTTTTTAGAGAGAAATCCATCCAAAAAGCGATGCCACTTAGGGTGCCGTTCCAGCCATTTTTGATAGTTTTCTTCTGCGTGATCATCGGCTAAGTTATAGATAAGCAGGCCCAAAGGGATCCCCAATAGTCGTGAATTGGGTTCCTGCCTTAGATAACCGTAAATATAGCTATTCTTAGGTTTCTTATCATTTACAGAAATCGTATTCTTACGAAGCAGATATGCCCCCTCTGGCACTTTCTTAGTAGGATTGCACCCCTGCAACCAAGCCACAGCCAGCAATAAGAATAACGTTTTAGCAACAAAGATATGCTTCATTGGAAAGCCTCAAAATTTCGGCTCAAAATTACAAAATTTATACGATACTACAAGTATAATTATCAATTGTTAATTGTTAATTGTCAAAGACACGCTACTTGTCTAATTCCACAATCAGCCCTACAGACCTAACTAACTAAGAAACAATAAATTGCACCTCTAAACAAGCACTAACCAAGACAATTCCTTTCCTGTCATAGTCTCCCGTAGAGGTACAATTCGTTGTGTATTAACCAAAAAGAGCTTCAATCTATTATTGAAGCTCTTTTTTTAAAATCAATAAGTTACAAAACTTAATCTATTAATCATTGCTGGTATTATTGGCATTAATCATTATTTCCTTCTTTTTCTGACAAATACCACCAATCCCACAAGGGCAACCAGTACCGCCACTCCTATCCATACACCATCTAAGGAAACTTGCTTCTTTTCCTGTGCGGTGGAGGTTTCTTCTTTTTGAAGCACTTGGCTATTCTTGGTATCATACTCCTCTTGAGTAGCCTCATTGGCTGCAGAAAGTTGCTTCTGATATACTTGCGCATTGGCCTCTGGAGCTTTTTGAGAGATATAGGCTTGTAACTTCTTATTCTCAGAGGAGAAATGGGAGGAGGTTACCCCATACTGCTTTACCAAATCGGTATGAAGGGTTGCCAACTTAGTTATCTGCTCGGCCGATGCCTTCCACATACCCTTACGAGTAGCCTCCAGCATCACTGCGGTTACCTCTTCCAAGGAAACAGCATTCTCTCGTTTGATAAATTCAGTGACACCCAACTGTTGTTTGTCTTCTATATAAGTATCATAGACCTCATTCCATAGTGCATCATCAATTAGTTCAGGACGGGTAGCCTCCCAGCCGTGCATATTGGTTACAATCTCTTGAATCTGTCCAGCAGCGGAGGCCTTACCTTTCATCATTTCCTTGATATACTTAGGGTTAAGTATAGTAGATCGCGCCTCTACCCCTATGGCTTCCTTGAGTTCTTGTAGGTGCATATTCTTATGGTTGCGATAGTCGGCCAAGTAAGCATCGGGGTCTTTGCCGGTTACTTCCTTGATTGCGGCATTCATCCCTCCCATGAACTCATATACGTGATCAAGGCTTAGAGCACCCCAAGTATTGTTCTGTCGTGGCTGGATGAGCACGTCTGCATGCTTGATCGCAGCACGGAACATACCTTCCTGGAACTGGCTCCAATTCTCTTTTGTTCCATAGAAGGCACCCATATTGTGCATATACACTTGGGCGATATCCTGCTGGGTCTCCCACTTATCCCCTGCATTGATCAACTCTTTGATACCGGTATCATACCTTCCTTGCAGGCCTCCGAAAATACGCTGGGTGGACATCTCACGCGCTTCCTTAGGTGGTACCCCTGCCGCTACCAGTTCCTTTTCTATATCCACAGTACCAGCACTCACCTGGTTGGCATAAGGCTCTTCAGGAAGTGCACTGACCATCTCTATCGCTTTGGTAAGGAGGAAAAGGCGAGAGGCTGCCAAGTCTCGGAACTGCCCAGAGGTCTGGATAACCACATCTATACGAGGGCGTCCTAACTCTTCGGAAGGAATCAGGCGTATATCGCCCACACGTCCAAAAGTATCCCATATTGGTTCTACCCCCAGCATATAAAGCGCTTGAGCTATGGAGACCCCCTCGGTTTCTACAAACTCGGAACTCCAAAAGGTATAGGCAATCTTCTTGGGATACTCCCCATGTTTGCTCTTATATTCATTGAGTACATCTTGAGCTAAGGCCACGCCCCTATCCCAAGCCAACTTACTTGGGGTACTTTCTGCATTAATGGAATAGAGATTGTGCCCTGTAGGCACTCCTTTAGGATTGGCAACCGCATCCCCACCGGAGGAAGGAGGGGTATAGCCTCCACTAAGTGCATTGAAAAAAGCCTTTTCTTCCAAATAAGGACTTTGCTGTAAGCCATCTCGGTAGTATATGATATGAGTAATCGCCTCTTCTATGGCTACTATAGCGCGAGCACGCTCTATTTTTGCTTTTTTAGCTGCTAATTCAGCTAATTCCTTTTCGGTAATAGGTTTGCGTTCCTCTTTCTTCATTGGAGCTTTCTTCGTTTTGGTAGCTTTACCAACCGCATCAGGTTTCTTACCCTTAGCACTATCTATCTTTGCTTGACCAGGAGCCTCCTTTGCCTGAGCAGCTTCCTTATCTAACTGTTTCTTAAGAAAATAAGGCATCCCTGCTTGGTCTTCTACGGCCATGGTCTCTTTGGCTTTGGCCAATTCCTCAGGGGTGATATGCGCATAGGTACAGATAAGCGCTTCTGTTACAGGCTTACCAGCAAGTACCTGACTGACGAGTGCTTTGGCAGGATTCAAATAATGTTCGGAGAAAAAGACCTTGCGCTTGAGGTCTTTCTCACTCACCTTCCCATCTATCTTGTTTAGAGCCGCTACACTGTAGGCGATAGGGTCGGCTGACATAGCCACTACTGTAGAGGCAATTTTGTCCGCTGAATAAGGGGCTCCCATCGTATAAAGCTCTCCGTTGATTTTCTCGGTGGCAATCTCCTCTGCAAAGTCGGAGAGGCGATCTATCTCGGCCTCTGTATAGGGTTGGGTAAGAAGGCTATCCAAGCGCAAGTCGCGATGCAAGCCCATACCAACTGCCAGCTTTTTGATATGTAGCGAAATCGCATTCTTATCAGTAGGATTTTTTGATTTCTGATAGGAGAGAATTGTATTTTCCAACTCCGTGAAGGTATTGCGCATATCACTCTCGGTGAAGGCAGGAGTCAGGTAGGAGACAATCGAGCCATAGGAACGGCGCTTGGCCATCATAGCCTCTCCTATATTACCAATAGTATAGTAGTAGAAGTGAGGTACTGTCCCCACCAAGATATCTCCCCAATCATAGTCAGAAAGCGTAACTTGCTTATGAGGGGTAAATTCCAAGGAACCATGCGTACCAAAATGTATCAAGGCATCCGCCTTGAGGCCATTCTGCACCCATAGGTAAGCCCCTATATAAGCGTAAGGAGGAATTTCCTTGACCCCATGCTGTACCTTGAAGTCATCTTCGGTGCTGATAGCCGCTGGAGGTTGTGGTAGTACGGTGACATTTCCAAAGGTGAGCTGAGCTACCGCCAAATAATCTTTCCCTTCCTTATGAGTTGTTAGGTAATTGCCTGGTACTGCGCCATTATGAGCCACTACATCCTTATAAAGGTCTTGCGGAAGAGTTGCCTTAAGCCAAGTATCCAACTCATTGGCTTCTACCAAGGCGGGTTGTCCCTGTGCGAAGAAGCGTTCTATCTCACCTTTGGCGCCCGCTCTATAAGTGTTGGCATGGGTATTGAGCAAAGTGTTGAACTCCTCCACTGTAGCGGGAAGCCCTTCTACCTTATAGCCTTCCCTCTTGAGGGATTTGAGAAAGCTATAAAGCGATTCCACCACCTCTAAGCCTTGAGCCACTGGCGGATTAAGCCCTACTCCCTTGAAATAGACTATAGCCAACTTCTTATCCGCATTGGCTTGTTTTTTTAGCTGGGTAAAGCGGTGTATGATTTTGGCAAACTTAGCCGCACGATTTCCAATCGCATTGAGGAAATAATACCCATCCTTATTCTTATCCTGTGCAATAACCACATAGGGATAAAGAGCCCCGTCCAATTCGGGCATCACTACCGTCTGCCCCAAAAAGCCCCCGGCCATTCCCATGGGGTCTTTTTCCCATTTCTCCTTGAGAGTCAGTACCGAAAGCCCTGTAAAGAAAGGAATATTCTTCTGCTTAATCCAGTTGATAAATTGCTCCGGAGCACCCATCATCATCTGTCCATGAGGGAAATAAACGATGGCATCCGGATTTATTTCTTCTAAAAATGTCATGCGCTTGGCCTGTGCTGTAAAGGGATAGACATTCATCCCCTCATCTTGTAAGGCCTTTATCACCCCATTGAGGTGTTCTTTGTTTCCTGCAAAAGGATCGTGCAAGCCCGCTACTATAGCCACTTTAGGCGCTCCCTCTTGGTAGAAATGATGTTCCTTGAGATAGGCCTCATATGCTTGCAAGTTATCAAACGAAAGCTCATCATCCAGGTGAAAATATACATTTTCCTTACGCTCTATCGCAGGAGCAGGCTCTAAGGCAAACCATTTCTTATCTATATATTTACGTATATAGCGTGCTAAGTTCTGATAGTTCTCCTTACTACCACTCTCCAGGTATTCGGATACTCGCTTGAGATCAGCCTTCGAGAGGTTGCTAAGATCATTATCCGGATTGGTCACCGCAAAACTATGAAAGGGTACTTTTTGAGAAACTTCAATTAGTCTATTATGTTGTTCTTCTGTTACTTTCATCCCCATTCCCCATACCAAGACAAAATCCACCCCCTTGAGTTTGTCTAATTCATCGGTAGAAACCTCTTCGAACTTGATAAACTTATCCTTATTCGATAGGATAATATTGGAAGATTGGTAACTCATAAAATTCACCAAAGCAATACGTGTAGGCGCTACAAATCGCTGATACACAAAATACCCCACTCCACAGAGTAACAATACCGAGAGCAGTAGAAACCATTTTTTTCTTGTCATAGTATGAGATTTTTTATGTTCTTTCGCTATTAATAATTAGATTTATTACACACAATATGTCTGTGCAAAGATACGACTTTTTTTAAAACCTTGAAGAAAAAAAAGAAAACTTTTTAGCCTCTCACAATTCATGGATAATGAGTCCATGAAGGGAGAATTGTGAGACATGAATTATAGCTAAGTTCAACATTAGTAAATGACTGATTTTCAATACTTATAAAACACCACTTCCCCTTAGGTTATCAACATTTGACAACTTTTATTTATAAACAATTGTGTTTTTCACAACAAAAATAACCGTTAAAACCAACTAATTAACAACAATCCTTTTATTGTTGAAAATTATTTTTTGATTGCTAATTTTTTTTGTATAGCGATTTATTTAAAGCAAACAACCTATTTATAATCAATCACTTAAGCAAATATCAAGTATCTGCTGTTTCTTAAAGAAATAGCGCTCTTCTCTGTCCTTCTATTTCTAAAAAACACATTATAAGGAATTAGCGTGTAATTTTGTTCAAGAAAATAGACGCTTAAAAATGATTGCGATTCCAGTCATAGAGACTCAAAAAGTCCCTATCAACTATCCTCATGGAATCACTCTGTATATAAAGCGCGAGGACAAAACCCATGTACATGTCTCCGGTAACAAATACCGGAAGCTCAAGTACAATCTATCGGCAGCTATCCAAGAGGGGTATGAAAGACTTATCACCTTTGGAGGAGCCTACTCAAACCATATTGCAGCCACCGCCTATGCAGGGAAAGTGGCGGGTATAGAGACCATTGGTGTGATTCGAGGAGACGAATTGGCCAATGCTGTCCCCCACAACCCTACCCTAAGCTTTGCTCAGGACTGTGGTATGCGTTTTCATTTTGTGACTCGAGAACAGTTCCGACTGAAACATACAGAGGCTTTCAAGGAGGACTTGGCCAAACGTTTTGGCCCTTATTACTATGTCCCGGAAGGAGGCACCAACGCCCTGGCTATCAAGGGTACGGAGGAAATTCTCACTCCAGAGGACAAGGACTATGACTTTATTACCACTGCGGTAGGTACGGGAGGTACCATCGCAGGGCTGATCAACACTGCCCTACCTCACCAGAAGGTACTGGGCTTCCCGGCTCTCTGTGGTCAGTTTTTAGAGGAAGAAATTAAAAAATGGATACACCCCCCAGGCCATTGGCAACTGATCCATGATTATCACTTAGGGGGCTATGCCAAGGTTAATGAGGATTTTATCCGCTTTCTCAATGATTTTTTCAGGCAAACCCATATTCCCTTAGACCCTGTCTATACAGGGAAGATGATCTATGGCGTTACTGACCTGATTGAGAAAGGTTTTTTTCCAAAAAACAGCAAAATCTTAGCTATCCACACCGGTGGATTGCAAGGAATATATGGAATGAACCAACACCTTAACCAAAAAAAGAAACAAACATTGGATTATGAACAAGAAATTAGTTAGCTTTATCGGTCTCATGGCCTTGGCCACCTCTTGTAGTACTGGGCATAAGAATGGCTCTGCAAGGAAACCTATCACCCGTATTCCTGAAAAAATACTCACAGAGACCAAGCCCAGTGAGACTTATATTGATAAGGAAAAACCGGAAACCCCTGAGGAATTAGAGGCCACCTCGGCTGTAAAGGTGACCCCTGCCCTAATCCGTCAGTATATAGAAACCTACAAAGATATTGCCATGGTGGAGATGCAACGCTACGGAATCCCCGCCAGTATCACCTTAGCACAAGCCATCTTGGAGAGTGGTTCTGGCCAAGGCCGCTTGGCTCGGCATGCTCGTAACCACTTCGGTATCAAGTGTCATTACGACTGGGAAGGAGACACCATCACTCATGACGACGATGCCAAGGGCGAATGTTTCAGAAAATACCAGCATCCGGAAGCCTCCTTCGAAGACCATTCTCAATTCTTGGTCAATCGTTCTCGCTATGCCTTCCTCTTTCAGCTAAAGGCTGGAGATTATAAAGGCTGGGCTTACGGACTCAAGAAAGCAGGATATGCCACCGACCCTGGGTATCCACAAAAGCTCTTGCTTCTTATCAAAAAATACGAACTCTTTACCTATGATACTGAAGTACTCGGCTATGCTTTTGTAGAGGACAAACCCCTTTCGCCTATTCCTAACAGTCCTCCCCTTACCTTAGAAAAGAAAAAAGAGACAGGAAAGGCCGTAGCTAAGGAGAATACAACTCCTAAAAAAGAAAGCAACGCTGCTAAAAAAGTAAATGCTCCTACCACTACTGCAAAAAACACTCAAAAAACAGTCGCCAAAAAGGATGATAGTGCAAAAAAGGATACAAGCGTCACCGTACAAAAGGTAGACAGCACACGAGTGGCGCAAAAAGAAGCAAATAATACCCCTACAGAAGAGATTGCTATGGAGCTTATCAAGATGTATATTGTCAAAAAAGGAGATACCCTCTATAGTATTGCTCGCCGTTCAGGGGTAAGTGTAAATGATCTTATGGCACTGAACAATATGAATGAACCTAAATTGAATTTAGGCCAAATACTCGTGATCCGTGAGTAAAAATACTATCTTATGAAAAATCTTTGGAGAACACTCTCCCTTGTAGAAAAGATCATTCTTTTAGCTAATGGAGGGGTAGGCGTAATATTGCTTTTCGCCTACCTACTCCCTTTTGTGCCTCCTCAATACTTCGAATACGCCTCCTTGACTGTCTTTACTCCTATTCTGATGTTGGCCAATATGATATTCATAGGGATATGGATCGTACGTCGTCGCTGGTGGTTCCTCTTCTCCAGTGTTTTGTTTATTATCGGATTGCCCTTCATGCATCGCTTTGTCCAGTTCGCCAAGAGCAAGAAAGCCCCTAAGGAACACTTGAGTATCATGAGCTTCAATGTACGCCTTTTCAATCACTACAAATGGAATCCGGACAGCTCTCTTAGAGATCAGATTATCCAATTTATAGCGCAAGAGCACCCCAATATCCTTGCCTTACAGGAGTTTTATAGCAAAGAGAATAAGAGCTTTCCCTTCTACAAGTATAAAAAATTTATCTATAAGAACCCCAAAGACAAAATAGGGCAGGCCATCCTAAGCGATTACCCGATCATAGAGAGTGGTTCCTTGGACTTTCCCCATACGGGCAACAATGGAATCTTTGCGGACATCGTAACTGGAAAAGATACCCTAAGGGTCTATAGTCTTCATTTTGAATCCTTTCATATAGAAGACACCGAGATCAGCCAAGAGAACTCCAAGCGGATTTTCCTAAAACTCCCCCGACGTTTTGCCATTCAGCAGGCACAGGTAGAGCTCTTCAATGCCCATGCTGATCGGTCTCCCTATCCTATTGTCGTTTGTGGAGATTTTAACAATACCGCCTTTTCCTATCTCTACCAAAAAATCCAAGACCGAGGCCTCATTGATAGCTTTCAGGAGGCAGGCTCTGGCTTTGGCAGCACCTATGATTTCCCTTACTTCCCTTTCCGTATCGACTACATTTTAGCTGACCCTTATTTCAAAATCACCTCCCACAAGGTATATAGCCATACACCCTATTCCGACCACTACCCTATCAAAGCAAGCCTTGTCAAAAGAAAGTGATTAACAATTAACAATTAACCCTTGACAATTAACATTTAAAATTCGTACTTTTGTCCCTTATAAAATAACCCTCATGAACTGGAATCCCGATCAGGTATTGCTTGACCTGCATATTATTCAGATACGTTACTATAGCCTCATGTTTGTAATTGCCTTTTCCTTAGGTTTTTACCTCATGAAAAAGATCTTCTTAGCCGAAGGAAAAAGCCTTGACAAGCTGGATGCTTTGGTGATTTATGTAGCGCTTGCGACCCTTTTAGGAGCGCGTTTGGGACATGTATTTTTCTACGATTGGGACTATTTCAAGCAACATCCACTGGAGATCATTCTTCCTTTCCGCTTCTCTCCTACCTTTGAGGTAACTGGATTTGCAGGACTGGCCAGCCATGGAGCTGCGGTAGGAATCATCATCGCGATGTTCCTCTATATCCGTAAGTATCCCGATATGAAACTCTCCTGGGTGCTTGACCGAATCGTGATTCCTATTACCATAGGCGGGATGTTTGTTCGTTTTGGTAACTTTATGAACTCCGAGATCGTAGGAAAGGTCGTTGACTCCTCTTTTCCCTTTGCCGTAAAATTCTTACAATCAGGCGACTTCAACGCTCATGAGGCCATGCAGCTCACCGGAGCCACTACCCCCAAAGATGCCTTCGAGCTCATCGCCCACAATCTACAGTTTGCAGAGATCTATAACCAAATACCCTATCGCCACCCAGTCCAACTCTATGAGGCTGTCGCTTACTTTTTTCTCTTTTGGTTGCTCTACTACCTTTATTGGAAAACAAATAAGAAAGACCAACCCTATTTTATCTTTGGTGTATTCCTAATCGCCCTTTGGACTATCCGCTTCTTGGCAGAATACGTCAAGGACAGCCAGGGAGGGATAGAAAAAACTTTAGGCCTGCTCTCCACCGGACAGTGGCTGAGTATCCCCTTTATCTTGGCTGGGGTGTTTTTACTGTTCTTTAAGAGAAAGAAAGTATAACTTAAGCTTGTTCCTATGCTAAAGAGACTATTTTATAATGAGCGCTTTACGGCTATCCTTTGGGTAGGATTGGCACTGGCTACCATCTTGCAAAATGTGGTCATTCGAGGTAGGTTCAACAATTACCTTATCTTCGAGGGCGTGTTCAATCATACCCTCAAGCAGCTCCCCCTCTTTATCCCCTATCCTGAAGAATATGGGGATATGAATCATTATGGGGTATTCTTTAGCGCCATTATAGCTCCTTTTGCCCTTTTGCCCTCCTCTTTGGGATGTACCTTATGGATTTTGGCCAATGCGGCATTCCTTTACTGGGCTATCCGTCAATTGCCTCTGTCCAAGGGATCCATTATAGGAATATTACTGATAGCTGCCCATGATATGTATACAGCAGCGGCTATGCAACAGTTCAACATCAGTGTCATCGCCCTTTTGGTAGCGGCTTTTGTTTTTGTAGAAAAAGGGAAAAGTCACTGGGCAACCCTTTTTATTGTAATAGGCACCTTGACCAAGCTCTATGGAATTGTCGGCTTGGCCTTCTTTTTCTTTGCCAAGGACAAAGGACGCTTTGTATGGTCAGGTCTATTATGGGCAGCCTTGCTCTTTTGCTTGCCTATGCTATATTCCTCCCCTGAATATGTGCTTTCCCAATATCATGATTGGTACGTCTCTCTATCTGAAAAGAATGGAGAGAATATGGATACCTCTCACTATAACCTCCAGAACCTCTCTCTCTTAGGATTTCTGCAACGTACAGGCTTGTTCAATAACAACTTAATAGTCATCTCCATTGCCTTAGTCCTCTTTGCCCTCCCTTACTTGCGAATAGGACAATACCAGCACCTACGCTTTCGGCTCATGTTCTTAGCTTCGGTGAGCATGTTCTTATGCCTATTCAGTACCGGAACCGAGAATAGCACCTATATCATTGCCTATGTAGGCATTGGCCTATGGTTTATGGCTTCTCCTAACGAAAATAAAGCCCTGAAAATCACGCTGCTAATTTTAGGTTTCTTAGCCTCACTTTCCCCTACCGACCTATTCAAGCCGCTGAAGGAACCCTATATCATTCGCTATTCCCTTAGGGCTGTCCCAGTAGCCCTGATATGGCTGACCCTTATTTGGGAAATGTGTCGCTTGGATTATGGAAAACAAGAGACTAACCCTAAAGAAGTTGCCTCATGAAAAAGATAGATATCGTCGTACCCTGCTATAACGAGAGTGAGAATATCCGTCCGCTATATCAGGCCATCAAGGAGGTCTTCGCCACTGAACTTCCCGACTATCAGTTCCACTTACTTTTTGTAAATGACGGCAGTCAAGATAGTTCCTTGCTTGCTCTTGAGCAATTGGCCAAGGAAGACGGACGGGTGAAGTATCTTTCCTTCTCCCGCAATTTTGGCCACCAACTCGCTGTAAAAGCAGGCTTAGATCATGCTTTTGCCCCTGCGGTCATCTCCATGGATGCCGACTTGCAACACCCCCCAGCGCTAATTCCCTCCCTCATCCGCAAGTGGGAAGAAGGAGCCCAAGTAGTGGCTACCCTACGCACCTATCCCTCGGATATATCTAAGAAAAAACGCAAGAGTTCCCAGCAGTTTTACAAACTGCTAAACCTACTTTCTGATATTGAAATCAAAGAAGGCTCGGCCGACTTCCGCCTACTTGACCAATCCGTAGTGGAGGTCATCCGTCAGATGAAAGAAAACGAACCCTTTCTCCGCGGTATGGTTCCTTGGGTAGGTTTCAATCAAGTGTATATACCCTATACCGCGCAAGCACGCCATTCGGGAGAGACCAAATACACGATTAAGAAAATGTTCCAACTTGCCCTCAGTGGAGTTACCTCTTTCAGTGTAAAACCCCTCTATTTTGCGGTCTTCTTAGGCTTTTTCTTTTCCTTGCTCTCGGTACTGTACATCCCCTATGTGATCTACTCCTTCCTCAATGGCTCGGAAATATCAGGATGGGCTTCCCTTATCATGACTATTGTCTTTTTTGGAGGTTTACAGTTGATTATCTTAGGCATCATCGGGGTATATATCGGAAAAATATTCACCCAAACCAAGGAAAGACCTGCCTATATCATTCAGGAAGCTCATTTGTAACCTTTTGAAAAACAAGCTAACCTATGATTTATTTAAGTTTTGACATAGAAGAGTTCGATATGCCTAAGGAATACGGCTTTGATATTCCTTTTGAGCGACAGATGTCCATCTCTCGAGAGGGGCTTACTGCTATCTTGGACTTACTCCAAAAGCACGAGGCCAAGGCTACCTTTTTCTCTACCGTCGTTTTTGCTCAAAATGCCTCTGACCTTATCCTGCGACTTTTGAGCGAAGGCCACGAATTGGCTTCACATACCTATTACCACTCCGACTTTGCCATAGAGCACCTGCGTTCTTCTAAGGAGGCCTTGGAATCTCAGTTTGGTGTAAGCATTGAGGGACTCCGTATGCCACGTATGCTGGAGGTAAGCGCCACCGATGTTAGCCAAGCAGGCTATAGCTACAACTCCTCTGTCAATCCCACCTTCCTGCCCGGTAGGTATAATAAGCTACAGGTACCCAGAGCCCTTTTCCGAGAGGGTGACCTTTGGCAAATACCTGCCGCTGTAAGCCCCTGGCGTATTCCGCTCTTTTGGCTTTCCTTCCATAACTTCCCCTTATGGTATTACAAGTACCTATTGGTTCGTACCATTAGGAGCTTAGGCTATGCCGCCCTCTACTTCCACCCATGGGAGTTTATCAACTTACATCAGAGGGAATTTAACTTCCCTTCCTACGTCATGCGCAATACCGGAGAAGCTATGATCACTCGTTTTGATAAGCTCCTTGGCTTTGCTAAAGAGAAAAATTGGAAAGTAGAGCGTTATAAAAAATTGATAGAGAAATGAATATTACCAAACAAATAAAAATCTTTTATTACATACAAAGCTATCTTCGCCTATTTTTAGGTAAAAAAGGAGATTATAAGAACGCCATTGACACTCTCAAGCAAAAAATAGACACTAAGACTCTCGAACAAATACAAAAACGTGTCGATTATTATTGTAAGCTCGATAAAAAAACACCTAATAGCGGTCTACATCAGCTTAAAGAACTCAAAAATCCTAAAAGCCCCAAGGCCTATTACTTCGATACTTACGAATATACCCGATACTTCCCAGAAAATGAGTTTATAGATTTCATATTTGGAGATGTGATCCATGTACCCAATACCCCAAGTATTGTAAAGAGTCGCCCTATTACTGAAAACAATCAAAATTCCGTCCTCCTAAAGCTGGATAAGGTTAGACATTTTATACGTGTCAACCAAGATAAACCTTTTAGTGAAAAAAAAGATATGCTCATAGGTCGAGGAGCTCTCTATCAGCAAAATAGATATGACTTCTATGACCTATATTTTTCTCATCCCTTATGTAACTTAGGGAGTGTTAGTAAAAATGGCATTGGAAAGCCTGAATGGGAGAAACCTAAAACTAAATTAGAAGAGCACTTGGATTATAAATTTATCCTTAGTCTACAAGGAAATGACGTGGCTACCAACCTCAAGTGGATTATGTCCTCCAACTCCATAGCTGTCATGCCCAGACCTACCGTAGAGACTTGGTTTATGGAAGGCAGCTTGCAAGGAGGTATACATTATATAGAGATCAAGGACGACTATTCCGACCTTGAAACACAACTAAGCTACTATATCAGCCACCCCAAAGAATGTCAAGAAATTATCCAAAATGCTCAAGCTCATACTGCTCCCTTTTGGAATCCTGTCACCGAAGACCTATGCAGTCTTTTGGTTTTAGAGAAATATTTTAACTTATCCAATTAAAATATTATTTATGAACAATCTAAAAACATACCTTTTCGAGATCCTACTTTTATGCTTTACAATAGGTATTCCTTACCTCTTAGGTACCTCAGAGACTGTGGGTGGGATGATTGCCTCTTTCTTTATTTTTATCGTACTAAGATATATCAATTATTGGTTATTTGCTGTTTGTTTTTCCTTTATAACCCTTACTTGTACGCTATTGCTCCCTGCTACTATATGGTTTGGATATCCTACTATTACTATGATCAGTGCTTTTCTTGAAACAAATTTTCAAGAAGCCAAAGAATTCACCCAATCATTACCTCTCTATGCCTATATACTTTCAATAGCTGTTTTATTTTTTGCAGGATATATACTTTATTTAGGAAAAAAGAAAAGGTATACCTATAACAAAAAATCTATCCTTATTACCTCTCTAATAGCTGTGACTGCTATTATACTGACTATTGAGCGCCCCATTAGGAAATGGGATGAAAAAAAAGGATTCGAATTTCGACATTCACATACACTTATCTTTTCTTTTTATGATTCCCTCTACAAGGATATTACAGACTATTATAAGCTTCGAGAAAGTATTGGGATAGATCTCCCTCCTTCTTGGAAAATAGATACAGTTACTCCTCGTTATCAAGACTATGTATTGGTCATAGGAGAAAGTGTACGCCGTGATTATATGTCTCTCTATGGGTTTCCTGTAGAGAATTCCAATTTTTTAAAAGCTGTCAAGGGGACTGTTTTAGAAGGTTTTACTTCAACCGCAGCCAATACTACAACCTCTTTACTACGAACTTTTATCCAAATGAAAGGAACTGATTTTGTATATGAAAATAATATCATCAGTTTAGCCAAAAAGGCTGGATTTGAAACCTTTTGGCTTTCTAATCAAGGTCTTGTAGGAGAATGGGATACTCCTATGGCTAGATTAGCTTCTTTGGCTGACCATAGAAAATTTATGAAATTGGGTCACTATGAATCTAAACCAGTATATGATAGCAGTTTATTAGCACCTTTCAAGGAATATTTATCTCTTCCTGCTACTGGTCCTCGCTTATTCATACTTCATTTAGTAGGTTCTCACCAGCTTTTTGAAAATAGATTGGAAGCTCCTCTCCATTATAGCTATTATAATACCAATTTATCCTCCTATATACAAACTATTGAGCAAACTGACAAGCTATTAGAACAAATCTATCAGACCTTACAAACTCAAAACCACCCTTTTTCTCTTCTCTATTTCTCAGATCATGGCTTAGAGACAAAGGATAGAAATTCTCCAAAAGCCTCCTTAGCTCATGGTATTTCCAAAGCGAGCTTTCGTGTTCCTTTTGTAATAATCAATAGTAATGATACCTTACATAAAGAAGTTCATATTAACAAATCAGGCTATCATTTTATCGAAGGTTTTGCCCAATGGCTTGGTATCAAAGAAAGTAGCCTAAATAGTTCCTATAATTTCTTATCCCCTCCCTCTGACACTTTAAAAGTTTTTACAGGTGAATATGTCCCTTTTGATTCCCTTACAGAGGATAGTATTATCATAATAAAATAGTTAGAAACAATAATGTTATGCAAAAAAACTACTTAATCCTTGCTCATAAAAACCCAAACCAACTCTATAGAATGGTGAAAGCACTTCACGATAAGACTTCTCATTTCTATATCCATATAGATGCTAAAAGTCCTATCACTCCCTTTAAGGAATGCCTACAAGGGCTACCCGTTTCTTTTATCGATCAGAGAGAGGATTGCGTTTGGGGTGATTTTTCTATCGTCAGAGCTACTATTAACCTTATGGAAGCTGCTGCTAAGGCGCTACCCAAAGGCTATTTTATCCTTATGAGTGGGCAGGACTACCCTATCACCTCTCAAAAGGAGATAAACACTTTTTTAGAACAATATAATGACTCTGATTTTATAGATTTCCTACCCTTAGAACAAAAATGGAAAACTAAAATGGTCAAGGACAAGCTTGAGCACTATCACATACTCCATTCTAAAGAGAGAGGCCATAGCAACTGTTATGCCCCTTTTTCACATTGTTCGCTTTTCCAAAAAGGAAGAACGCTATTTCACTTACTCAAAGGACGACTCTCCTGGCAGCACTTTAAGCTATTGTGCAAACTCCCTATCAGGAGCACACCTTTCAGAAAACAATATGCCGGCAGTCAGTTTTGGGCTTTTTCAGAGAAAACTTTCTATAAAGTACTCACTTATATCAAAGAGCACCGTACCTCTTTAGAAGATTACTATCGCTATACCTCCTCTCCTGATGAGATCTATTTCCACTCCATCCTAATCAATCTACAACAAACAGACACTCAAATCAAGCTCAAACCACAGATCACTTACGTGAATTATTTTAGAGGGAATAATATCTTCCTATCAGAAGACCTAAAAACGATTCTTTCCCAAAAAGAGAAACTCTTTGCAAGAAAATTCGATACTGAAATAGATAGAGAAATTTTAGATAGTTTAGATAATTATATCAATAAAAGAAACAAATGAATATAAAGACTTTTTTACAGAAAGAATGGTTTTTACTCCTCGCTTTATTGCCTCTTGTAATTACCTTTTTTATCCTACAATTGACGACACCTACCTGGAATGATACCACTAAAAATATATTATTTTATGGCATTTTCTGCTATGATATAACTCTTATCCTTTTATGGCTCTACCATAATCATTCTTCTTTGTTTGAAAGAGGTGAATGGTTAAGGAATGCCATCACTATTGTAAGCTGTGGAGTTGTTCTTTTATGGACTTATAAGCACAAGATTACTTTCCGTTTGGATATTTTATTTCTCTTTTTGTGTGCCCTATATGGTATTATTCATCGAAAAATTATAAAGCCTACAGCTATTTCTATTCTATTTTTCATCTTTATAATTATACGAATCATAGCCCTTTCGTGGGCAAAGTATTTTGATTATGGAGTAAGAATACTTTTTGAAGAAGAGAGTATTGTTTTCTTTTTATTGATTCCTATTATACTATTAGGCTTTTCAGTAAGCCAAAGACAACAGATAAGCTTTATAGGTATCTGTTTCAAAGGTTTTTTACTTTTACTAATAGCTAATATAGTATTCTATAGTTTTGCAACAAAAGCAGTTGAGAATATTCATTTTTTTAGTTTTTTTACCTTAGACAAGGGATATTTTTCTTATTATGAGGTATTATTCTGGTCTAAGTTTAAGCATCCTAGTTTTATTTCTTGGATTGTTCTTCTCATAGGTGGCTTGGGTATTCTTTTATGGAAGAAGAATAAAACTATTATTTCTACGGCTGAAATAATTTGCTATGCAATCCTACTTTTTTGCTTTATCTTTATGATACAGGCTCGTGTAAATATGATAGGATTCTTCATACTATTGGCCTTTTTTGTATATCTTTCCTTTGAGCAAAGAATTCCAAGACCCATAAAATATAGCTTATTCGTTTTATTAGGTCTTTTGGCTATAGGTATTGTAGGATATCTGACAACTCATACAGCTTATTTCTCAGACCCTATTCGTAACCAAATATATACAACTGCCTTTCAAGCTATCAAGGAGAGTAATATATGGATTGGTAATGGCTCTGGTTACCAGAGATATATAATGGATGGTTTCGTTTATTATGTACATAATGACTTTGTAGCTACCCTTGTAGATACAGGTATCTTAGGAGTAAGTATTTTCCTTTTGTGGCTTGGGGCAATTCTATTTTCAAAGGATATACTCAAGCAGTATATGCTTCTTGCCTTCCTGCCTATTATGAATACAGATGTACTTTTTTATGTATTTGAATGTACATATATCCTTATGCCATTGTTTATTTTTATACTATTTGCCCCTAAATATTCAAAAATACAGTAGTAGTACACTCATTCTTTTCCTATAAGTGCATAAAAAACTTTTTTATACCAAGGACGTGATTGTATTTTATGTATTTTTTCTTTGTATTGGGCTATTATCTTTAGAAAAAAAGCATCAAAATACAAGTTTTCTTCCTTCAAAATATAAGATAGTGCCATCTCTGTATTCCTTTCCATAAGTTCTTTATTCCTTGTTGCATTTTGTTCGTGAATTCTATATATCGCAAGTGGAGAATCTATAAATAGTACTTTAGGAGATTTTTTAAATATTTTTATCCACATAATCCAATCTTCCTTAGCAAAAATAGTTTCTTCAAAAATCGTATTTCCTATAATAGCCCTTGTAAAGAGGAAACAATGAATGGGGATATTAAAATCTATATCCCACCTTAAAAGAATATTTTTATAGATAAACTTATATTTCGTAAGATCACAGAAGGGAGGGCGCTCCTCTTTACCCTTCATCTCATAGAAATTAGTAACCACTATATCACATCCTTTGTCTATAAATAACTTTATACTTTCCTCCAATTTTGTAGGTTGTATAGTATCATCTCCATCCAAGAATTGTATAAAATCACCTGTCACTTTACTAAGCCCCATGTTACGAGCATTACTTACACCCCCATTTTTTTTATAGAAATATAGAAATCTACTATCTTTTTCTTGCCATTTCTTGGCTATTTGTCCAGATGTATCTGTAGAACCATCATCTATAATAATACACTCCCAATCAGTATAGGTCTGCCGGGCTATGCTACTAAGCGTTTCATCAAAAAACACCTCTTGATTATAACAAGTTACAATAATAGATACCTTCATTTATCAATAATTCAATGCTTTATATGGTGATATATTCAACACATATTTTAGCCAATTAGTAAAACTATATTTTTGTTTTATTTCTTCTAATAATGGCGTGTAAGATCCTTTTAAGAATAACTCAAGCCCTTGAAAACTATCTTCCTCAAATACAAAAATATTATTAGGATGATAAAAATCGTATTGCTTAATTGTTGTGTTATTTGTAATCAGTTTTTTCTCATATTTTATAGCTTCAAATACTCTAAAAGAAAGTCCTTCATGATCAACTGTTTTTATATCTAATAGAATTGAAGCCTTGCAGACAAGGGATAAATATGTTTGAAAACTTATACCTTTAGTAAAGAAGGAGATATTTGGATGAAAAAAAGGAGGTGTTTTCCTTCCATAAAAGAGATTAATATTTAGGTTTAAATCATATTGGCTCAATTTATTCACTACTCTCAGTAATGATTGGAACCTATCTTCAATATACATCCCTACATATAATACTTCCTTTGTTTCAGAAATAATATTTTCCTGTTGAAAATCCATATAAAAATTGGTACAAGGAAGTATATTAGTATATTTTTCTTTATATAAAGAAAAATCTCGAGGATCAAAAACAAAAAAACGTTCAAAACACCCTATAATATCAAATACTTTTGGAAAGCGGGCAAGCCCATCCCACTGGTAGGCTACTACTTTATGAGCCACTTGATGTATTTTCTCTATAGTCTGAATATCCAATTTGTCAGGGCGAATTACCACTGCATAATCTATTCCTCCTTTGGAGAACCCATCCAACACCTTTGCTACTTTTTGAGCATAGTGTGTATCTATTAATTGCTTTTTATAGGCCTTATTTTTAAAGAATGTCTTTTGAAAAAAATTAAGAACTTTCCCCTTTAAGTTATATTTAAATATAGGCGCTATCACCTCCACTTGATCAAAGCCCATACAGCTCAACTGTTGTTCAAATACTTTATAAAGCTCAAAATCAGGAGGCATTATCAGTATAATTTTCTTTTCTAAGAACTCTTTATTTATTGTTTTTTTGCTGGTATTCATATAGCTTTGCTAGACAAGAGAATTTGTATTGGGCTTTAAGAACGGCAAAAATAAATCCTCTCTTGCCATCTAAGCACCCTTTTTTAATAAAATAATACTTTACAAACCAAAAAAAAGGGGAAAAGAGCAGTTTGCCCCAACCTATCCGCTTGCCTTTACGACGTTCCACTTCTTGGGTACTGTAATTATTATTCTTACTAAGAATGGTAGTTACTGAATCATTAGCTAAGTGCTCTGAAGCTAAGTCTTTTCTATGGCGTGGTATCTTGATTACCTCCCCTTGTACCTTTACCGTTGAATGTATTTCTTTAGGCCAATCGGCTCCTTCTTTTTTGAAAAAACGCAATTTGAAATCAGGATAAGCTGACCGCATATACTGGTCTATAAAGTAATTCTTGAAGGGAATATACACCCCTCCTATGGCAGGATCTTCAGTGATTTGATAGAGGTATTCTCGAAGCTTTGCAGGAACGGTTTCATCTGCATCTATCACTAACACCCATGGATGCTGTGCCTGAGCAACCGCAAAATTCCTAGCAGGTTCTACATAAGGGAAACGCTCACAATAGACAATTTTGCATCCATAGCGCTCTGCTATAGCAATCGTATGATCATTGCTGTGCATATCACAAATGATTACCTCATCAAAATCTTTCACCGTTTCCAAGACAGTAGCTAAGTGTTTTTCAGCATTATAGGTATTGATAACAACTGATATTTTCATAAGTTAAGCAAGATGATAGCCATTCCAAAGTGCAAATTTACTATTTTTTTCGAATATACAAGCCTGTTTTTATAAAATTTCATTTCAAAATCTCTCTTGCTCATCTCCCGAAAAAAACCTATCTTTGCCCTCTGATACACTTAATCAAGAATACCCATGAAAAAAGCTTATATTTTCCCTGGGCAGGGTTCCCAGTTTGTGGGAATGGGAAAGGACTTGTATGAGAGCAGTCCTCTTGCCAAATCGCTTTTTGAAGAAGCCAATGCTATTTTAGGCTTTGCTATCACCGAAGTCATGTTCGCCGGTGATGAAGAGGCTCTTAAGCAAACACGTGTTACCCAGCCTGCGATTTTCCTTCACTCTGTTATTCAGCGTCAGGTCTTGGGCGATGCTTTCAAACCTGATATGGTAGCTGGACACTCCTTGGGCGAGTTCTCCGCCTTGGTAGCCAGTGACGTACTGACCTTCGAACAGGGCTTACGCCTGGTAGCCAAGCGTGCCGAAGCTATGCAAAAGGCCTGCGAATTGGAGCGAGGTACCATGGCGGCTATCTTAGGCTTGGACAACGCTGTAGTTGAACAAGTATGTAAGGATACTGAGGGTGTGGTAACCCCAGCCAACTATAACTGTCCAGGACAGTTGGTTATCTCTGGAGCCTATGAGGCAGTGGAGAAAGCTTGTGAAACCCTCAAGGCGGCAGGTGCCAAGCGTGCTCAGATTCTTGCGGTAGGGGGAGCTTTCCACTCTGTACTGATGAAGCCTGCCGAGGAGGAATTGGCCAAGGCTATCGGAGAGATTTCCTTCCAAAAACCACTCTGCCCTATCTATCAGAATGTGACCACTACTGCGGTAACCGATCCTGAAGCCATCAAGCAAAATCTTATCGCACAGCTTACCGCTCCGGTGAAGTGGACTCAGAGTGTCCAGCAGATGATTGCCGATGGCGCCACCGAGTTCTATGAACTCGCTCCTGGGAAGGTACTTCAGGGATTGGTTAAGAAAATCAACAAAGAAGCCCAAGTCTTTTCCGCTTAAAAGAAATTCTAAAAAACATTGTATATCTCAAAAAATATCGTACCTTTGCATCGATCTAATCGTTTAGTATAGTTGCTCATAATATGATAATTGAAAAAGGCTTTCATCTTCACGTGAAAGTCTTTTTTAGATTAAAGTCTTTACTATGGAAGAATTTATAAGAGAGAAATTAGTCTTACCCAATGGAGGAAAAAAGCTCCTTTTGCATTCTTGTTGCGCCCCTTGTTCGGGAGAAGTTATGGAAGCTATCAGTGCCTCTGGTATTGAGTTCACTATCTTCTTCTACAACCCTAATATCCATCCTAAAAAGGAATATGAAATTCGTAAGAATGAGAATATACGTTTCGCCGAAAAACTCGGCATTCCTATCATTGATGCGGATTACGATGTAGATAATTGGTATGAAAGAGCCAAAGGCATGGAGAACGAGCCTGAACGTGGGAAGCGTTGCACCATGTGTTTCGATATGCGCTTTGAGCGTACTGCCCTCTATGCTTACGAAAATGGGTTTGACACCATCACTAGCTCCTTGGGTATCTCCCGTTGGAAGAATTTTGATCAAATCAATGACAGCGGTCTACGTGCAGTAGCTCCCTATGAAGGACTTACCTATTGGACACATAACTGGCGAAAGAAAGGAGGTTCCGCACGTATGTTGGAGATTAGCAAGCGCGAGCATTTCTATATGCAGGAGTATTGCGGTTGTGCTTATTCCCTTCGCGACACCAATCGTTGGCGTTTGGAACATGGCAGAGAACGCATAGAGATAGGAGTCAAATACTATGGAGTAGATGATAATAATGACAAACAGTAAGAACTATGCAAATCATTACGGATTACCAAAATGAGTTTCTCGCCTTTATGAAAAAGCACTTAGTGGAGCGGGAACCTAAGAACTTATACGATCCTATCCACTATATTCTTCAGGTAGGGGGCAAGCGCTTGCGCCCTACCCTTACGATGCTCAGTGCGGACATCTTTGGGACGGATTATCACAAGGCGCTCTATGCTGCCCTTGCTGTGGAGATCTTCCATAACTTCTCCTTGGTTCATGACGATATTATGGACGAGGCGCCTCTAAGGCGCGGACAGCCTACGGTACACACCAAGTGGAACCTCAACACGGGTATCCTCTCTGGCGATACCATGCTGATTCTTGCTTACCAATATTTCGAGCAGTATGAACCGGCTATCTTTCAGGAATTGGCCAAGATATTCAGCAAAACTGCCGTAGAAGTATGCGAAGGACAACAGTATGATGTGGATTTCGAGCAACAAGCACAAGTCTCCACAGACCAATATCTCAAGATGATTGCTTACAAGACAGCCGTTCTGGTAGGAGCTGCACTCAAAATGGGAGCAATCATTGCACAGACTACGGAAGAAAATAAGCAAAAAATATACGATTTTGGACTCACCTTGGGCATTGCTTACCAGTTACAGGACGATTATTTGGACACCTTTGGCGATGACACCTTTGGCAAGAAAATCGGGGGAGATATTCTTCAAAATAAGAAAACACTCCTCTATCTCAAGGCTTTAGAGAAAGGTACACCAGAACAAAAGCAAGAGCTACATACGCTCTATACGACCGAGCCTAAGAGTGAAGCAGAAAAAATAGCTCGTGTCACCGAGCTTTTCGTTGCCACCCAAAGCCATACTTATCTAAGAGAACGTGTAGAAGCCTACACCATGGAGGCATTCACTATCTTAGATACCCTTGATATTCCTCAGGAGAAAAAGGATATTCTAAAAGAATTTGGTCGAAGCCTTATGAATAGAACCATTTAATGGGTAAAAAATATATGAAAGTATTTGATGAACTTAGAAAAGCTGGAATTGATAGTAAAGACATAGAAGAATTGGAAAAATTCTATGGGGAAGAACGTTTTATACGTGGAAGAGATGGTTTTATAGCTGTTGAAGATAAGGATTTTGAGGGAATGCAGGATTTCTTTAATGATTATACGCTCTTTAATGATTTGAAAGTGATTCTTACGGATGAAAATTCCAATTATTGGTGTGTCTTTGTAGGAGGAGCTCGTAAGGGAATGGTCTGTCATCTTGATCATGAAGAACAAGACCAACAACAACCTCGCTTTAAGAGCATCAGTCGTTTGCTTGAAGTTATTGAGCAACACAAGGAAGCTTATGACTTTTACGAGTTAAAAGAACTCTCTGAAAATGTATTTGATTTTCCTTCTAAAACCTTAGAAGACTTTCAAGGGAGAAAGCAAATTATAGAACAGTTATACCAAGAGATTGACAACCTTGATACAGAAGATGAGAGCTACGATCAAAGCCGTTCTTCTCATATCTACTCTATCATAGTTCTTTCTATTGCTTCGGAGGTAGATGCCCATATAAAACCTTTCCTTGACGATGAAGACGACTATGTAAAAGAGTTTGCCGAAACAGCTATGAAGTTCTGGAGAGGAGAAATAGTAACTTTCTAAATTATAGGATTATAGGAGGGAGGTGTAGATATGTCTTGGAATTTATCATTAGTTATTCGCCGCTGGTCACTATTAGGGGTATTGTTTATTTGCTTTTATGCAAAAGCCCAGCAGGTGTCCTCCTATGAGGAGTTCAAAAGCCTCAAGGGTAAGGTGCTTTTCGTGGAGGAAAATTACTATACCTCCTTGGAGCACTACCGCAATCGTACCTATGAGAAGCAGTACAAGACCTTAGAGGTGGTAAGGCGCAGCCTAACCTTTGATGAGCTTGGGCGAACGTGGATCTATCAGGAATATGACACCCCTAAGCATTGTATGATGAAAAAGGTGTTCTTATACGACAGCCTTTCTCGTCCTATGGGCTATGACCAGCTCTATGATACGGCCGAACCCTCCTATAAGAAGCGAGATAACTATTGGTCGGCCATCTATATCTATCCTCAAGATGACCCCAATCCAAAGGCGAATATCATCTCTTCGCTCATCTATCAAGGGGATTTGTTGAACGAACATCGGACTTATACTTATGATAGCTCAGGGCTACTGATCGAGGAGAATATCACACATGTACAACATAATCAGGACAAGATTTCTTCTCATGATACCTGTCTTAGTTTTACCTATAACCCACAAGGACAACTGACCAAAGTCCGTTGGGAGAACACCTCCTCTGGTGATATCTTATATCGTGATATTTATAGGTATGACAGCCAAGGGAGAGTTATACGAAAAGAACACTGGTGGGACAATACCCTTTTTATCAAATACACCTATGAGTATAACGAAAAAGGCGATCTCACCATTGAACTCAAGGAAGAGGGTGATCTCTTAGAAAGACCCAAAGTTAAGCAGAAGACGTTTTTTTACTATACTTATCTATACGACACTCATGACAACTGGATTAAAAAAATCGCCTCCAGCGATAATGGTATTTATTTAGTAACTGAAAGAATCATCAAATATGATTTAGTGGATAGTGATTAGTTGTTAGTGATTAGAAACTAACTACTAAAAACTAACTACTAAAAACTAACTACTAAAAACTAAAAACTATGGATTACGTATACACTACCTTCGGCGGCAGTATCGCCACTATAGAATTTGCCTCCGAACAGGCCAATGCACTCTCCATGGAGCTACTCCAGCGTTTGGCCAAGGAGTTAGACGCCCTCTCTACCCATGAAGCGGTCAAGATCGTCATCTTGAGAAGTAAGGGTGAAAAAGCCTTCTGTGCAGGAGCTTTCTTCAACGAATTGGTAGAGGTAGATTCTCCCGAGAGTGGCCAGTGCTTTTTCAGTGGCTTTGCTCGCGTACTCTGTGCTATTCGCAACTGTCAAAAACCGGTCATTGCAAGGGCACATGGCAAGGCGGTCGGTGGCGGGGTAGGCATATTGGCCGCTTGTGATTATGTCTTTGCGACCGAAGCGGCTGCCATCCGCTTGCCTGAATTGAGTATAGGGATAGGCCCTTTTGTGATTGCTCCTGCCATCGAACGAAAAATGGGCGTGGGAGCCCTCGCAGAGCTTTCGCTCACACCTGACCAATGGAAAAATGCGTATTGGGCTGAGAAAAAAGGGCTTTATGCACGTGTTTTTGAGAATACCACCGACCTTGACAAGGAACTGGGCTACTTTAACAACAAACTCGCATCCTATCCCTTGGAGGCCTTAGTAGAAATCAAGCAGATGCTCTGGAAGGGATACCCCTCTTGGGATCCGCTCCTTTTTGATAATGCCTCCGTTACAGGACGCTTGGCCTTATCGCCCTATACCAAAGACAAATTAAAACCTAAAAACTCATGATGCCACTCCAGCAGAATATAGAACAGATACAAGAAAAGATTGCCCATGCTCCCGATAGTGGTTATGCCATTGGTATCCTCATAGGGAGCCTCTTGCCCTTTGCAGTATTGGCTATACTGGGCTATCTTTTGTTTTCCTATTACAAAAATAAAAAACAGTAAAAATGTCAGTACAAGAAACTACCTTGGAGATTCGCTTGGACTATCTCCAACACAATGTACGCCAACTCAAAAAACACCTCAAGCCAGGAACTCGCTTCTTGGCAGTAGTCAAGGCCAACTCCTATGGTAACAGTTCCGTAGAAGTAGCCAAATACTTAGAAAAAAACAACTTAGCAGACGAGTTTGCTGTAGCTTTTACCTCCGAGGGTATCGAACTACGCCAAGCAGGGGTGACTCGCCCAATTTTAGTCTTCCACCCACAATTGGTGGATTTCGAGCAACTTGTCCAGTACAACCTCGCCCCTACCCTCTATTCCAAAAGGCTCATCACTCACTTTATCGACTTTGCTCAACAAAAAGGACTCCATGAGTATCCTTTTCATCTCAAGTGCAATTCTGGCATGAACCGCTTGGGCTTCTCAGTAGAAGAAATAGATGAGATTTGTGAGCTACTCAAGGGGCATGAACAGCTCAAGGTAAGAACAGCCTTCTCTCACCTCTTAGCCTCAGAAGACTTGGAAGCGCGCCCTTTTATGGAAAAGCAAATCGCCCTATTCAAGGCTTTTCAGAAAAAATTAGAGGCGCATTTCTCTCACAAGATTATCTACCACAATTGCAATACTTCAGGCATACTCAACTATCCCGAGGCGCATTTCGATATGGTACGTAGTGGTATTGGCATGTATGGCTTTGCCAATGACCCTCGTTTGCAACAGGAGTTTAAGCCTATCACCACGCTCAAGAGTATCATCTCTCAGATTCATACCATCAAAGCAGGAGATTATGTAGGCTACAACTTTGGCTTCCAAGCCCAAAGACCTATGGAGATAGCTACCATTTCGGTAGGCCATGCCGATGGGCTCAATCGTATCTATGGTAAGGAAGTCGGTTTTGTATTTATCAAAGACCAACGCTGCCCCATCGTAGGCAATGTGTGTATGGATATGATCATGGTGGATATCACAGACCTCGGTTGTGAGGAAGGGGACGAAGTGGTGATTTTTGATGAGCGACATACCAGCGAAGCCCTTGCTGAAACCGCTCAAACAATCTCTTACGAACTGATCACTTCCCTCTCCCGACGTATCAAAAGAGTATTCATAGAATAGTGAAAAGCGAAAAGTGAAGAGTGAAGAACTAAGTTTTTCACTCTTCACCTTTCACTCAAATTTGATCGCTCTTATCGGGGATATCTTACTCACAATATAGGAAGGAATCAAAAGCATCAGTAAGCAGATGACCAAAATACCTATATTAAGAGCCAGTATATATCCCATGTGTATATAGATAGGCACCTCTGACACGTAATAAATAGAAGGATCGAGCTTCAAAGGGGTAAAATAATATTGTACCCAAAGCAGTCCCAATCCTATGAGATTGCCCCAAAACAATCCTAATCCTATCAGGTAAGCTGCATTGTAGAGAAAAATCTTACGGATACTCCAGGAAGTCGCCCCTAAGGCCTTGAGAGTGCCTATCATAGGAGTTCGTTCTAAGATAAGTACTAAGATCGCTGTAATCATATTCACCCCCCCTACAATAACCATGATACTAATGATAATCAAGATATTGAGATCAAAGGTATGAAACCAATCGAAGATAGTAGGGTATTTTTGAGCAATGGTCTGCGAATCGTACTCTGCTGGAATATGGTTGTAGATATAGGCACCTGTTGGCTCCATTTGGTCAAAGTCTTTGATATAAACTTCAAAAAGCCCTGCTTGCTGCGCTGTCCATTTATTGATTTTCTGTAGCTGCCTTATATCTACCAATATATAGGTAGCATCAAACTGCTGGAACCCAGATCGGTAGATTCCCGCTATTTTAAAATTGCGTTGGTTGGGGATCCCCATGCTGTCCTCTCTTAAAAAAAGGGTATTACAAATATCTCCCACAGAAAGCTCCAAACGATTGGCCAAGTACTCAGATATAAGAACTTCATGGCTGATGCTATCTGAAGCAAAATGAGGGAGCTTCCCTACCTTAAGATAGCCACGCATATATCGCCAATCAAAATCCTTACCTACTCCTTTGGCGATGATCCCTTCGAAGGTTTTTTCAGTGCGAATAATGCCTCCCTTAGTAATCACCGCTTGTATATGAACCACCTTTTTCCCTTCATGATTGAAAAACTGCGGATCTCTATAGAAATCCTCTTCCATAGAAATAGGTGCTACTGAAACCTCCGAATGATTGGTGTCATAGTTAAATATCTGGATATGACCATTCAGTGAGGCTATTTTCTCACGAATGCGTTCCTGCAAACCACGCCCTGTGGCCACAGCTATGAGAATCATCACCACCCCAAGAGCTATGGCACTGATGGCAATTTTGATAATTGGAGAAGAAATACTACTTTTGCCCCCCGAATGTCGCACCATACGACGAGCTATGAAAAACTCAGTATTCAAAATATAAAACGCAAAATTAGAATGAGCAAAATTACACTTTTTTTATTATTTATCAGCATTTTTGGCCAACTTTCTGCACAAAATATTTCTTTCAAGAAATATGAATATGTGGGCACTGGTGCCAGCCAACACTACCAATACCTCCCTATGCTCGCAGGCAAACAAGTGGGGGTGGTAACCAATCATACGGGTATTATCCAAAAAATCGTCCACCAAAAGGATAGTACTATCACCGTACAGCAGGAGCATTTGGTAGATTTTCTCTTATCCAAAAAAGTGAAAATAGCCAAGGTTTTCGCTCCCGAACATGGGTTCCGCGGCACCGCTGATGCCGGAGAAGTTGTCAAGGATGGGGTAGATACCAAAACCAAACTACCTATCATCTCTCTCTATGGCAAGAACAAAAAGCCTTCCGCTGAGCAGCTCAAAGGAATTGACATCATGCTTTTTGACTTGCAAGATGTAGGGGTGCGCTTCTACACCTATATCTCTACTTTACATTATGTGATGGAGGCTTGTGCAGAGAATTATATTCCCTTGGTTATTCTCGACCGTCCCAATCCCAACGGATATTATATGGACGGCCCGGTACTGGAGCCCGCTTATAAGAGTTTTATAGGCATGCACCCCGTCCCGGTAGTCTATGGAATGACCATAGCCGAGTATGCCCAAATGATTAATGGAGAGAAATGGCTCAAGGGAGGTATACAGTGCAATCTAAAGATCATCCCTCTAAAGAGTTACGACCGCAAGGCCATCTATCCACTTCCGGTACCACCTTCGCCGAACTTGCCCAATGCCACTGCCGTGAATCTCTATCCCAGCCTCTGCTTCTTCGAAGGCACTCAGGTGAGTATGGGGCGTGGTACTAAGTGGCAATTCCAGATATATGGCTCTCCCTACTTCGAGAAAACAGCCTTTACCTTTGTCCCTAAGCCCAATGCAGGAGATAAAAACCCTAAATTCAATGGGCGTACCTGCTACGGAGAAGACCTTTCCCAAACCCCTCCCCTCTCGGAGCTGAATCTCTCTTGGCTTATCAAGGCCTATAGGCAAAGTTCTGAAATAAAAACACCTTTCTTTACTTCCTCTTTTGACAAATTAGCAGGTAACAAAACCCTCAAGGAGCAACTCCAGCAGCACAAAGAAGAAAATGAGATCCGACAAAGCTGGCAAAAGGCTCTCAAGGCCTTTGGTAGAATGAGAAGAAAATACCTGCTCTACCCTACCGAATTTTAATTTTGTGAAGAAAATTATCAAAAAAATAGCAGCTATATGAATTATATTTTTTATTTTTGTGCCATGAAAAGTAGGTGTTTTTCTTAAGCACAGGCTTTTCTACAGATAAACATCTGTATCATAAGAACTTAAGTCTTTATGTCTCATAAATTCAAAGCAATTCAAATTGCCCAAGTCCTCCAAGGAACACTCGATGGTGACCCTGAAGTAGAAGTCTATAAGCTGGCTAAGATTGAAGAGGGTGGCCATGGTGCTATTACTTTTTTGTCCAACCCTAAGTATCGTCCTTTTATCTATACCACTACTGCTTCTGTGGTGATTGTCAAGGATGATTTCCAACCGGAACATCCTATTTCTTCTACCCTTATCAGGGTAGCTGACCCTTATTCTGCTTTTACACAACTACTCGAATTCTATAACCAGATGCGGATCTCTGCCAAAGTGGGAATAGAAAGTCCTGTAGCTATTGATCCTTCCGCCTCTTTGGGAGAAAATGCTTATGTAGGGGCTTTTACCTCCATTGGGGCAAATTGCAAAATAGGAAATAACGTAAAGATATATGCGCATACGACCATTGGAGACAATGTAACCATCGGAGATAATACGATCATTTTCAGCAATGTAGCTATCTATGCTGATGCTGTCATTGGTGCCAATTGTATTCTCCATTCAGGAGTGGTCATCGGTGCTGATGGCTTTGGCTTTGCCCCACAGGAAGATGGCTCTTATAAGAAAATCCCTCAAATAGGTAATGTCGTCCTTGAAGATAATGTAGAACTTGGCGCCAATACGACTATCGATCGTGCCACCATGGGATCCACTATCATTCGCCAAGGAGTAAAGATAGACAATCTTGTACAAATAGCCCACAATGTGGAAGTAGGCGCTCATACGGTAATTGCCTCCCAAGCCGGTGTGGCTGGTTCTTCGAAAATAGGGGAACACTGTAGTATAGGTGGACAAGTAGGTATTGCCGGGCACTTCACCATAGGAAATTATGTCAAGATACAGGCACAATCAGGTATTGGCCGCAATGTAAAAGACAACGAAGTCATCCAAGGCTCTCCTGCCTTCACCTATATGGACTACAACAAGTCCTATGTAGTCTTTAGAAAACTCCCAGAGCTTCTCAAGAGAATAGATGAATTAGAAAAGAAACTAGAAGAAAAATAATATAACTTAAATTACGTAATTTAAAATAATTAGCTTGTGAAACAATATACATTAACAGCCCCCATCACCTTACAAGGAAAAGGACTTCATACAGGAAAAGAGGTGACACTCACCCTAAAGCCTGCCCCAGAGAATACGGGTTTTGTATTCGTACGGGTGGATTTGGAAGGTAACCCCGTTATAGAAGCGGATGCTTCCTATGTCACCAGCACCGAAAGAGGTACCGTTTTGGAGAAAAAAGGTGTGAAGATCCAAACCTGTGAGCATATCTTGGCTGCCTTGGTGGGTATGAATTTGGATAATGTCTCTATCGAACTCAATGCTCCTGAGCCTCCTATTATGGATGGCTCTGCCAAATACTTCGTAGAAGCTATTGAGAAAGTAGGCATTGTAGCACAAGAAGCCGAACGCAACGAATATATAGTACGTGAGGTCATCTCTTACAAAAATGAAGAAACCGGCTCTGAGATTACCCTCATCCCTGCCGATGAATACCAAATAACCACTATGGTGGATTTTGGCACCAAGATTCTAGGTACTCAGAATGCTTATATGAATACCCTCTCCGAGTTCAAGACAGATATCGCATCTGCACGTACCTTCAGTTTCCTTCACGAACTGGAAGTACTCCTTGACCGAGGCCTTATCAAGGGGGGCGACCTGAACAATGCGATTATCTATGTAGATAAAGAGCCCTCTGCCGAGACAATGGACAAACTCAAAAAGGTGTTCAACCGTGATAACGTAACGGTAAAGCCCAATGGTGTTTTGGATAACATCACCCTCCACTATTCCAATGAGGCGGCACGCCATAAGCTCCTTGATGTCGTTGGAGACCTTGCTTTGGTAGGGGTGCGTATTCGAGGAAAGGTGATAGCCAATAAGCCTGGACACCTTACCAATACCCAGTTTGCCAAGAAGCTCTCCAAAATTATTGCCAACGAACGCAAGAATGACATCCCTAAGATAGACCTAAACCAAGCCCCACTGATTGACACAGTAGGCATCATGAAGCTCCTTCCTCACCGCCCCCCCATGCTCTTAGTGGATAAGGTTTTTGAGCTCTCCGACAAGCATGTGATTGCTACCAAAAGTGTAACCATGAACGAACCCTTCTTCGTAGGACACTTTCCTGGGGCTCCTGTTATGCCTGGAGTTCTACAGATCGAGGCCATGGCACAAGCTGGAGGTGTCCTCATCTTAAGCTCTGTTCCTGATCCGGAGAATTACCTGACCTACTTTATGAAAATTGACAATGTCAAGTTCAAAAACCCTGTACTCCCTGGCGATACGCTGATATTTAAGTTGGAACTACTCACTCCTATTCGTCGTGGTATCTGCCATATGCAGGGCTATGCCTACGCCAACGGTAAACTTGTTACCGAAGGGGAGCTTATGGCTAAGATTGTAAAACGTGACGAAAACTAACAATAGTATGATGTATCCCTTAGTCAATATACACCCCGAAGCCAAAATCGCTCAGAATGTAGTAGTAGAGCCTTTTTCTACTATCTGCAAAAATGTAGAAATAGGCGAAGGGACTTGGATAGGCCCCAATGTAACCATCATGGAGGGGGCACGCATCGGGAAGAATTGTAAGATCTTCCCCGGGGCGGTCATCTCTGCTATCCCCCAAGACCTCAAGTATAAGGGGGAAGAAACCACCACTCATATTGGGGACAACACTACCATTCGTGAGTGTGTTACTATCAACAAGGGAACCGTGGATCGCATGCGTACCGTGGTGGGAAACAACTGTCTGATCATGGCTTACTCCCATATCGCACACGATTGCATCGTAGGAGACAATTGTATTTTCTCCAATGGTACCACCCTCGCTGGACATGTGACCGTGGGTGATTGTGCTGTAATGGCGGGTATGACGGCCGTTTATCAGTTCTGCTCTATCGGAAGCTATGCCTTTGTTACAGGAGGCTCTTTGGTAGGGAAGGACGTACCGCCTTATGTCAAGGCTGCTCGTAATCCGCTTTCTTATGTAGGGGTCAACTCCATTGGGCTGCATCGCCGTGGCTTCTCTACCGAGAAAATTCGAGAGATACAGAACATCTATCGTATTCTTTTCCAAAAGAAGCTCAGCACCTCCCACGCTTTAGAGTATATAGAGGCTGAAATGGAAGCTACCGTCGAGCGCGATGAGATCCTACAGTTCGTCCGCCGCTCCCAACATGGTATTATGAAGGGCTATGCGGGCGTAACCCCAGAGGAAAACGATAAAGCTTTTTAAAATCTCAAATTTCAAATATAGGGGCGAATTGTCATTCGCCCTCTTTTATTATAGCAATTCATGTGCTGGTGCGAGTCACATACTCACTTGCAAGTATTCAGCGACTTTAGCTCGTGCCTACTATACATTAACTATTATCGGCGTTAATCATTAATCATTATGTATAATTCCGCTCCTTTCTCGCATTTTGCGCCTACCGACTACCTACCGGCTATCCAAAAGGCTATTACTGAAAGCCTTATTGAAATAGACCATATTACTCAAAACCCAGAAACTGCTACTTTTGACAATACGATAGCAGCTTTAGCTTACACAGGCTTGGAGCTTGACCGGCTTACAGCTATGTTCTTCAATCTCAATAGTGCCGAGACCAACGACACCTTACAAGCTGAAGCCCAGCGTATCTCTCCCCTACTCTCGGACTACAGCAACGATATCCGCCTGAACGAAGCGCTCTTCAAGCGGGTAAAGGCAGTATATACCCAGTGTGAAAAACGCTCACTCTCCGCCGAGCAACAAACTCTTTTAGAGAAAACCTACAAAGGTTTTACTCGTAATGGGGCAAATTTGTCACTTGCAGACAAAGAGCGTTTGCGTGAAATAGACAAGCAATTGGCTACGCTCAAGCTAAAGTTTTCTGAAAATGTACTGGCTGAAACCCAACACTACCAATGGGTGATTACCGATAAGGAACAACTCAGTGGATTACCCGATTTTGTCCTTGAGATGCTCGCCCAAGAAGCTAAAAAACGCCATGTGGAAGGTTGGGTCATTACCCTGGATATGCCTATCTATACCGCCGTGATGAAGTATGCCGATAACCGCGCCCTACGCCAAAAGCTCTTTACCAATTATCACAGCCGTTGTGCGGGAGATAGCTTGTATAACAACGAAGCAAATGTCTTGCGCATTGCCGAGCTACGCCAAGCCCGTGCTACCCTCTTGGGTTATCCTTCCTATGCGGCACTTGCCTTAGAGGAGCGTATGGCAGCAACTCCAGAAAAGGTAATGAACTTCCTGAGCGAACTGTTAAGCAAAGCCAAACCACAAGCCCTTAAGGAGTTAGAACAACTCAAAACCTTTTCGGGCCTTACCGATTTCCAGCAGTGGGATTTTGCCTATTATGCAGAAAAACTCAAGCAAGAGCGTTACCAGATTGACGACTCCTTGCTCAAGCCTTATCTATCCTTGGACAAGGCTGTAGAGGGGATGTTTGCCGTTGCTCACAAGCTTTACGGCTTGCACTTCTCCCCTACCGATGAGGTAGAAAAATACCACCCTGAAGTACAAACCTACAAGGTAACCGATGAGAATGGCCATTACCTTGCCCTTTTCTACACCGACTTTTTCCCTCGTGCAGGCAAGCGCAACGGAGCATGGATGACCTCCTACAAAGAACAATATATGGATAAGCAGGGCAACGACTCCCGCCCGCATATCTCCATAGTGTGCAACTTCACCCGCCCAACGGATACCGCCCCTTCTTTGCTCACCTTTAACGAGCTAACAACGCTCTTCCATGAATTTGGGCACGCCCTCCATGGAATGCTTTCCAAGGTAACTTACCCTTCACTGAGCGGCACCAATGTAGCCCGTGACTTTGTAGAACTCCCCAGTCAGCTGATGGAAAACTGGTGTTATGAAGAAGAAACCTTGCGCCTTTTCGCCACACATTACCAAACGGGCGAACCGCTACCCATAGAATGGGTACAAAAGATAAAAGAAGCCAGCGCCTTTATGGAAGGTATCCTAAGCGTACGCCAGCTCAATTTTGGTTTCCTTGATATGGCCTGGCATACCTACCCTCATTTGGAGCGCTTGGAAAGTGTACGCCCTTTTGAACAGGAAGTCACCAAGGCGACCCAACTCTATCCGCCTATTGAAACCATGTGTATCTCCCCTGCCTTTTCTCATATTTTCAGTGGAGGTTATGCCGCAGGCTATTACAGCTATAAGTGGTCGGAGGTATTGGATGCTGATGCTTTTGAAGCCTTTAAGGAAGCAGGCATTTTCAACATAGAAGTTGCTACTCGCTTCCGCCGAGAAGTCCTCGAACGTGGCAGTAGCGAGAAGGAAAGCCTCCTATACAAGCGCTTCCGTGGTCAAGACCCCACCCCCGATGCCCTTATCCGAAGAGCTTTCGGAGAATGATAAACGAAGCGTAAAGCTAGCTGATACTTGGAGCTGGCTATGTGGGTGAAAAACTATTCACTTTTAACTTTTCCCTATGAACGATTCCCTACTTTCCGCCATTAAGGCACACGATTTTACCGCCATTCGCAATATTTGCTTTGCGCTGTCGGAGCAGGAGTGCAATGACCTTATACATACCTTACAGACAGCCCGCTGGGAACAACTATATCACAACACGGATAAGCGTGCACCACGCTTACAAAGCCTTGATATAGTATGCTTTTCTTATATATTTTTATGTGTATCCCGCAGTAGTGACAGCCTCAAGAAAGCTGTAAAAGGGTGTTATAGCTCTGATAAAGATATTGTAGCTGAGTTCTTGCAGTTTTATTTCCCGCCCCTATTGGATTTGCTTACAACCAAAGAGGGACAATACCTTACCACTTCCTTACAATCTCTAAGAAAGAATCAGTTTCTGCAAGATACTACCTTTCAGAACCTCTGGACTTTGTACCAAAAGGGATTCATTGCCTTTGATGAAGACCTATTTATAGAAAAATTCTTCTTTTGGAACAATAAGCATATCACCGATGAACCTTTTGTCGATTTTCTATTGGAAAACAAGCAAATCAGCGAAAAGATTTTTGCTATAGTCCCCCAACATATCACCCAAGAGGTACCCTATCCTTCCGATGCTTGGAAGGAGTTATACCATATCTTACAAGCTAAAGGATATTTCTCAGACCGTAGTATCGTAGGTAGCCATATAGAGGCACTCCTAAATCCTTACAAAAAGAATATCCTTGACTTCTATTGTCGTATTATTGAAACATTTGAGCCTACTCGTCAAGAGCTTTTATCTCATCAAAGCACCCTTTTTGCCCTGCTCAGTAGCGATAAGACCTCGGTAATCAACTTTGTGATGAAGCTCATCAAGCAAATAGCTGATGAAAAAGACTTTGACTTCCAATCTTTTTCCGATAACTTTGTGCTGTGTTTTGCTACCCCAAAAATAGCCAAATCTCAACTCATAGGTTTAAATATCTTAGAAAAGCACTACAAAAAACAAGCCCCTACAAATATAGACTACTGCGAGCAATTAGCGGTACTCTTCACTATACCTGACGTAAAACTCCAAGAAAAAGTTGCCAACCTCCTCACCACCTATTTTAACCACGAAGGTCTCCCAGAGGTTATCGCTCCTTACCGTGATTACCTAAAAGGCAAAGCCCAAGACCTCCTTGCAACCCTAAGTCCATCGGAAAATTCAGAAAATTCTGAGAACTCCGAGAACTCCCAAATTGCCTGTGCGGCTCGCACCTCCCCAACTGCCTGTGCGGCTCGCACCCCAAAAATTGCTCCTGCCGCTCGCACTCCTCGCACTTGGGACGACCTCCTCTTCCTCATTGGCGACTGCATTCGTGAGCGTTCGCCTCTTGTCTTAGATCTTTTCTTTGAGGGCTTGAACCAGTTGCAGGCGCAAATTTCTAAAAATTTCTCTCAGCAGATAAGTCCCTACCAAAAGCAATTGGGCGAGCAGCCTTTTGAATTTACCACCTACCGAAAGTGTATGCGCTGGGTGATTGATGTATGGGAGGGCAAGGCCTCTCTCTCCAATGATATTTTCGGTGGAAAACTCTATAATCCTACACCGTTCCTCCGTGAGAAAACCAAGCGACTGCTCCTAAAACTCAAGCAAGGCAACACCTTGCCGTTTGTCAGTACCCCCACCCACGCTCCATTTTATATAGACCCGCTTACCTTTTTAGAACGTATCGCACAATATGAAAAAGCTGGTAAAACCCCGATGTTAGAAGATGTTGTCGTAGGGCTCAACCGATTGTTACCTATAGAAATTACAGAAGCGCAAAAACAATTGGCTCATTCCCTTACGGGCGATTATGCTGCTACCTTACAGTATTACTTTGAAGTGAGCAAAACCATCTCCGTAACCGATACTACACGAGTGCTCTGGGGGCAAGTGCTGCGCTTAAAAGATATTGATGGGGTATTTCCAGAATTGGAAATCTCTCAAAAAACCAACTTACAGGGCTTAGTACGTCCGTTTTATCTGAAATATGGAGTAAGACCTACCAAAATCAACGGTGTAGAACGGAATAAAATTATTTTGGAAGACAATTGGGATAAAAAATACAGTACTTATTCGCTCTACAATGACCTAGGAGCCAATTATTACAATGTATCTCCTATGAGCAAAGCAACAGATGAGGATATTGACTACCAACTCAGTCTAAACCCCCGCTATATTGACGGCTGGCTATGCAAATACCTACTCACTTACGCCCAAGGTGTGGAGGGCGAGAGCCTCACTGAAGCCACCCGTGTGATGAGTCTACTCCTTGAGCACCACTTACCTATCTATCACGGCGGTTGGCTAATGGTCGCCACTTGCCTTTTAGCCGAAAGAAAAAACTTGCGTGATCTGGCTACCGAATATATACTTCTAAGCCTGCAAAAAGGGGAAACGCTCACCTATCTTGCCGAGGCTATCGGGACACTCTTAGCCCATAAGTACGCCCCTATCGCTCGATTTGTGGAGTTTTTGGATATGCCTACCCGCAACCCTAAAGTAAAGGCTTTCCAAAAGGCAGTGGTAGAAGCCTACCTCCCCTTAGCCGAGAAACAAGAAAAGAAACCTACCAACCATAAGAAGTTAGTAGAGTTCATTCGTTAATTACTTTTCGCTATTCACTTTTCACTTTTAATTTTTCACTTATGAAAGATATATCACAAGGAGAAATGCTCCTATACCAAGATGAAAATGGTAGTACACAAATAGAAGTACGCCTTGAAAATGAAAATGTTTGGCTCACACAAGCACAGTTGGTAACCCTCTACCAATCAAGTAAAGCCAATGTAAGTGAGCATATTAAACACATCTTTGAAGAAGGTGAATTAGAAGAAACAGCAGTTGTTCGGAAATTCCGAACAACTGCCACTGATGGCAAAAGTTATAATACAGCTTTCTATAATCTTGATTTGATTATCTCTTTAGGTTATCGTATTAAGAGCCATATTGCTACAAAATTCAGGATATGGGCTACTCAGCGACTCAAAGAGTATATCATCAAAGGCTTTGTTATAGATGATAACCGTTTGAAACAGAATGCAGGGGGCAACTATTGGTATGAACTTCTTAATCGTATTCGCGATATTCGTTCCTCCGAAAAAGTGTTGTATAGGCAAGTGCTTGACTTGTATGCCACTAGTGTAGATTATGACCCCCGTACTCCTGAATCTATTACATTTTTTAAGATAGTACAGAACAAACTACACTATGCCGCTCACGGACATACAGCCGCTGAGGTAATTTATGAACGTGCCGATAGTGATAAACCTTTTATGGGACTTACCGTTTTTGCAGGAGATCACCCTTCACTAAAAGAAGTAGTAATTGCTAAAAATTACCTAACAGAAGAGGAACTCAAAGTACTCAACAATTTAGTTTCTGGGTATTTTGACTTTGCCGAAATACAGGCAATGAAGCGAAAACCGATGTATATGGCTGATTATATCAAGCAATTAGACAACATTCTCTCAGCAACAGGAGAAAAGGTATTGCAAAATGCAGGACGAGTAAGCCATCAAGAAGCTATTGAAAAAGCTACTATTGAATTTAAAAAATATCAAGTCAAAACCTTATCAACTGTAGAAGAAGATTATTTAGAAATCCTAAAGTCTTTAGAGAAAAAACTAACGAATTAACTCTTTATTTTAATACCTGACCTCGGTACGATAATCACTATCCACTTTTAATTTTTTACTTATGAAAGAAAACTTACTTTCCGCCATTAAGGCTCATGATTTTACTGCGATACGTACTATTTGCTTTGGTCTTTCTCAAGAGGAACGCCTAAAATTAAAGGTTATATAGCCAATAATGCTTGTGGAGCAGATGAAATACGCAATATGCAGCTACCATTAGAAGCTGTTTTGCGTTATGATTTGCGTGTGCGCCATAGCGGTTGGCTGTATATAGGAGCGTGTTTGCTCTTTGAGAAACGCCCGTCTCGTGATTTAGGTTATGAATACCTTTGCCAGGCGATTGCTCGTGGAGAAGACCTCACTTACTTAAAGACTTATCTCGCTCAAGTACTGGCTTGGGACTACCTGACTATTCCCCGCTTTATAGAGTTCTTAGACCGTCCTAATCCACCAGCCGTGAAAGCCTTTGGCAAGGATGTAGTAGCACTCTACTTGGAGGAAGTCAAAAAGCAAGACAAGTTACCGAAAAACCACAAGAAAATGACAAGTATATAGTGACTAGTGACTAGTGATTTTTTATAAATAATTAATAATTAATGATTTACAATTAATAATTAGAAATGAACGATTTTGAATATACTTATCCGTTTGCCTCTATGATAAAAGAGGAGAGCACTCACCAGAAGAATTTTATCTTTTCTCACTGTTCGGAACTGAAAGAAGACAATGCCGTGCCTTGCTTTTTTTGGGGCAATATCACCCAACCTTTTGTGGTAGCTAAGTGCCTCGCTACACTGGCCAAGACGGTCGCCTCTCAGTTTGCCGTTGCCCCAGGGATGTTGGCCAAGCTGCGCGATCCTATCATCTCAGTGGGGAATCAGCAGCTGCTTTTTGAGGCCTTTTCTTCCTGCAATAGCGTGTATGCACGCGTATCCCTTCACAACGAAGTACTCGATGGAGAGTTTGTCAAAAGTGGCTGTACCAATATTGATTTCAATGATGCTACGGTACGTGCCTTCAATGCAGTAACCGCTTCCGAGAAAATGATCTTGGGTGTGGGACAGAAACAAACCCACTTTATCACCGACAAACATAAAACCATAGAAAAGAAAGTCACCCTTCCCAATCGCTGGATTAAGGGATTGGGCAACGTACAGGTATATCTATCTGAAATGGAATTGGCCTATCGGCTCAATAAAGCCGAAGCCATTCAGCTCTTCCGTTCCTTGCCCAAACAAGCGGTAAAGACTGATTATTACTTGGTCAAGCGAGGCATCGTCTATACTTTTGCTCCCAGTCCTTCAGGGAATGCTATCAAGGTAGGAGGAGCGCACCGCCTCAACCTCTTACAGGGCTTGTTGCTGCTAGCCGATAGCCTTTTTATCTATCGCAATCCCAGTGAACAAACAGTGGCTTTTGTGTTGAATTTCAAAAGAGTGGAGTTGCTTTTTCTTCTTTCAGACAATGTATATCGCGGTTTCTCAGGGGACGGACGTTATTTAGAAAATATGATAGAGGACGTCCCTATGGAATGGCTCGTGGGAATCAACAACTTCTTCAAAACCAATGAAGTCTTCTCCCCCATTATGGTCTCCATTGAGAATGATATCAACTTAGGTACGATGAGTACCCTACAGGCCTCGCTCTCCAGTATTGGGCTATTAGGGTACAACCTCTTAGATCGCAATTACTTCTATCGCCGCCTTCCCTTCAAGCCAGAACGCTTGGCCAGCCTCAATCCACGCCTACAGAACGCTAAAAAACTCACCGAAAACAATGAGGTGCAGCTCATAGAACAACATGATAACTTTGTCAAAGCTCATGTAAAAGGAACAGGGGGAGTTACCCATACCGTTATCCTCGATGGCGAACACGCCCAGTGTACTTGCAACTGGTATACCAATCACCAAACGAATCGAGGATTATGCAAACATATCTTAGCTACCAAGATGATGATACAATGAGATAATTTGCCAATAAAGCAATTTGCCAATGAGTCAATCACTATACACGTAATTGACACATTGGCAAATTGACACAATTAGCAAATTAACTTACAACTATTCGTTTTGCACCATATTAGGATTAGATTCCATTTCTGCTTTAGGAATCTGGTAAGTCCATTTTTCATCCCCAGCAGGTACAGCTATCTTGAATATGTGGTTAGAACCTGCTTCATAGCGGTCAATACCTACATTCCAGCGTTTCCAATCAAAGAAGGCTGTTCCTTCTCCCCATAGCTCTATACGGCGTTGGGTACGCACCTCTTCTCGGAGGCGTGCTTGGTCAAAAGAAGATGGATCATAAGCGGTATCTCCTCTATTGTCCTTTACCAGATGTTCCAAAGCCGTTTTAGCAGCATCCACCTCTCCCAATTCCACCAAAGCCTCTATATAGAGTAGGAAAGGATCCTCTATACGTAGAAAGCAATAATCTCCGGTAAAGTCCGGATTAGTCACATACTTCATACTAGCATATTCAGGTAAGTTAGGATTCAACTGTTTGTATTTGCGTGCTAAAGTAGGGAAAAGTGTGGAATTGACGAACAACTTTTTACGTACATCTCCTACACCTATCTTATCATACAAGTTCTTATAGATCAATCTAAAAGAGCCTCCTCCTGCATAGTTATCAGACATACTATTATCCATATGAGAATAGAAAGAGTTGTAGAAAGTAGTGGATTCCTTAGTGATATCAAATCCCCATAACCAAGAAGGCATATTGATATCCCATTTTCCTGCCTCTACATCTCCACTGGGGGTAAGGGTAGGAGTAGAAGTACCTCCCATAGCGATTAGGGCATAGTGTTTTACATTGCTCCAATCTCTTTTGCAGGCATAGATTTTAGCCAAATAAGCAGCCCCCACAGCCTTGTCGGCATCTGCATGAGAGCCTTCTGTAGTTTGGAAGCGAGCATCATTCACTACCTCAAGATCTCGAATCATTTGGTCATATACTTGTTCTATGGTGGCGCGAGGTAGCTTATCATCTCCCGGATTAAGCATCAGGGGTACCCCTAAGCTTCCTGCATTCCCTTGGTAGGTTTTTGCAAAGCTATTGACCAAATAATAGTAATAAATTGCACGTAAGGTCTTTAGCTCTCCATATTTTTGATATACCCCTGGGTCAGAAGGTTCTGTAGCAAAATTGTCAGCCAATATGATGTTAATAGCACTAATCTGTTTGTATAAGAAATTCCATACAAAGGAAGGACGACGATAGTTAGCTTTCTTGTTGTTAACATTATAGTCAAAGATAAACCAACTTCTTGCTTGCTGCACCAAATCCAAGCCTGTATGGTCAAAGCCCACATCTATGGCCTTGAGCCCAAAACTATCGTGATTTCTGTTCTGGGTAGCTGCATTATTATTATAGATCCCTTTAAGCTCTACATCCAAGAGTTTTTTCTGAGTTTCTGCATTGCTCTGAAGTTCTTTTCTTCTTTCATCTGTGATATATTCATCCACTTCTGGATTAAAGAAGTCCTTGGTACAGCCTACCCACATCACAGAGAGTAGAACTACAGAAGCTATTTTCTTTATTTCTTTTTTCATAGGTTACAAAATTAAAAAGTAAATGACAATCCCATAGAAACAGTACGAATAGGACTATTCACGGCATAAGTATTAGAACCATCCAAGCTCACACGTGGGTCTAGCCCTTTACGTTTGCTCCACAACCATACATTGTCGGCAGTGATATAGTAGCGCAATTGGCTCAATCGAAGTTTCTCAACTACCTCTTTAGAGAAGTTATAGGCCAAAGAGACATTTCTTAGTGATAGATAAGAAGCGTCTATAAGAAAACGATCCGAAGTGGATACTATATTTTGGCTATTGGCTTGCAAACGAGGTACATCGGTATTACGATTCTCTGGTGTCCAGCGATTACGGATGTCAGTGTGCCAGTTATGTCCAGCAGTTCCTGCATGCATAAGTCCTAGATATTGAGAGTCAAAGAACTTTCCACCTAATTGGTAAGAGAACTGTAAGGCCAACTCAAAATTATAGAAGTTAAAAGTAGTTCCAAAACCTCCTTGTAGGTCAGGAATAGCGCTTCCTACCAATTGAGTACTATTTACTGATTCATAAGCTGCACTTGGCTTGAGTTCGAACTCTCCGGTGGTAGGATTTTTGATCCAATACTGGGCATCTCCATTTTCAGGATTCACCCCACCCCATTTGACCAAATAGAAATCATAGATACTTCCTCCTTCTAATAATTTCTGTACTCCTTTAGTTAACCCTTTTTCTCGAAGTTCATCAGGAAGTCGGGTAATCTCATTTTTATAGTGTAAGCCATTGAAGGTAAGCTTCCAGCTAAGTTTATCTGTTTTCACTGGAGTTACTCCAAGAGTAAGCTCAACTCCTTGGTTTTTCATATCGGCCACATTACGAGGCTCAGTTGTAAACCCTGTAGAGGCAGGTATCGGCATATTGAACAAGAGGTTGTTAGTCTTTTTTATAAAAAAGTCTACATCCAAGTCGATACGGTTATCCCAAAAAGTTGCTTCAACTCCTGCATTGAAGTTACCACTCTCTTCCCATGTGATAGCTCTATTTCCTTTATACTGAGGCTTCAAACCTGGTTCATTACCATCAGAAGAAATTTTATACAAGGACATATAAGGAGTATAGGAACGTTCCTTTTCATCTCCAGGTAAGTAGATATTATCATTTCCTTGTACGCCATAGCTAGCTTTGAGCTTAAGGCTATTGATAAAGTGCACTTTTTCTAGGAATTTTTCACTACTTACCAGCCAAGATCCTCCTACTGACCAAAAGGTACCCCAACGATTTTCAGGGGCAAAGACAGAAGATGCATCACGACGCAAGCTAGCTGAAGCAAAGTATTTTTGCTTGTAATTAGCATTTACCTGTCCAAAATAACCTTCCACAGCATAGGTATGACCATAAGAGTCAAGATCGGTAATCTTAGCAGCATTCCTGAAAGAAGTACCACTCGGATCTACAATTTTTTGTTTGCCTCCTTCCATATAGCCTGACTGTTCCTTATAGGTCTCATGTCCTAAGAGAGCTTCCATAGCATAGTCCTCCCAACTCTTATTATACTTCAACAATTGATTGAAGGTCATTACGATCTCATCATAATCAGATTTTTCGATAATTCCACCATATTTTTTAGCAGAACCTCCTATAGGAGTTCTAAAGCGATTATTTTTTACGAAATTTCCATAAAAATTCCCCGTGGTAGAGAATCTCAATTCCTTGGTTAGATCCAAATCCAAAGAAAGTGATTGGTTAAGATAATAAGATTTTCTTAGGTCAAGATTCTCATTCTGAGTACCTACAGGGTTCTCATTGGACAGATAGGCTCTTGTCTCCCCAAAGTCATATCCTTTGCTGCGATCTCCTTGCTTATATACAGGATAGATAGGAGCCATATTGCGTGTCCATGAAAAAGGATTTGCATAGGCATTTTTTTGTTCTCTACCTTGTCTTTGGGTATGGGTAAGTAAGGTAGAGGCATTGACCTTAAGCCATGGCGTAATTTCTCCTTTGTAAGCAAATCGGGTCGTATAACGGTTAAAATAAGAATTAAGGTTATACCCCTCATCACCTAAGTAACCCAAGGAGAAAAAGAAGCTATTGAATTCTGTTCCTTTGGTAAGACTTAGGTTATGTTCCTTACGTACACGAGAGTTGAACAAGGCTTTTTCCCAATTATTAAAATCCGGATCGGTGATCTTAAGCTTAGCCTGAGGGTTAAGCTTCCCATCAGCCCCTATCAATTGTTCATCAGGAACATCATAAACATTATATCCAGCTCCTAAATTTTTGATGAGATTTTTAGAAGCATAAGCCGCAGCAGCCGCTGCATTTCCGCCTCCTCTGGCTTGAAAATAACTATCATTATAGAGGGCATTCCAATAAGTCTCATAATATTCCGCAGGAGATTTTAGGATGTCATACTCCGGAATAGCTCGATAGTTGAACCCTGCACGTGTATCCACATGTATGGAGAGTTTCCCTCGTGCGCCTGACTTGGTAGTGATGATTACTACCCCATTGGCACCTCGTGCTCCATAGAGGGCTGCGGAGGCCGCATCCTTAAGTACATTGACCGATTCTATATCGTTGTTATTAATAGCACTTAAGTTTCCTGAAAAAGGTACCCCATCGAGGATAATAAGCGGCTCACTACTTCCGTTGATAGAACCTATCCCACGGATACGTATCTCACTATTGGCTCCTGGCTGCCCAGTAGAGGTGGAGATCTGTACCCCAGAGACACTCCCTTCGAGCGCCTTAGCTACGTCAGTGGTTTGTTTGTTCTGTATCTCCTCTGCCTTAACAGTGGCCATAGAACCAGTAAAGGACTTCTTATCGGCCGTACCATAGGCCACGGCTACCTTTTCTATCCCTACCAATTCCTCTACCTCAGGGAGCATCACCACTTTCAAATTGGTTTGCTTGCCCACTTTCACCTCTTGAGTTGTATATCCCATACTTGAGAATACAAGCACATCGTTGCGATCTACTTTGAGTTCAAAGTTACCGTGATTGTCCGTTGCCACGCCCCTGGTAGTTCCTTTGACCACCACGGAAACGCCCAACATGCCTAAGCCCTCATCGTCTTTTACGTTCCCCTTTATTTTCATCTCTTGGGCTAAAAGCCACCATGGGAACAAGACAAAAATCAATAGTAATCCTGTTTTGTTGTTCATATTCCAGTTGTTTAACAGTTAAAAAAGTAATTAGAGAGTGTTTTAAATAGCTATTTAACATTCTTTCCATTATTTTAAATTCTTTTTATAAATCAATAAAAATCTATAAAAGCCATTAAAAAAATAGAAATACATATTTATGCCACAAAAATACGTATTTTTTTTGATAAAACAAGAAGAATATTTATTTTTTTTAAAAAGTATCTATTTTACTCTTTGTAAGACATATATTCAATAAGTCAATTTGATAATTTGTCAATTGACTCATTAGCTCATTGCCTCATTAGCTAATTGTCTCATTAACTAATTGGCTAATTTATTCGTCATCAGGGTGGTAAAGAGCACAATACTAATGGAGCTAATAGGCATGAGGATAGCTGCTACGACGGGTTCTAAGTGCCCTGTCACCGCAAAAGAGGTACCTATACAGTTGTAGAGTAGAGAAAGGACAAAACTCATTTTAATCACCCGCATCGTCTGCTTGCTTAGGGAGAGAAAGCGTGGCAATTGCTCTATTTCAGAGGCCTGAAGGATGGCCTCGCAAGCAGGAGAAAAGGTATTGCTATTTTCTGCTACGGCACAGCCTACTTGGGCTTGCTTGAGAGCACCCGCATCATTGAGCCCATCACCCAGCATCATCACCTTCTTGCCTTCTTTCTGCAATTGTTCTATATAACGGAGCTTATCGGCTGGACTTTGGTTAAAATGGAGGCCTACTTTTGCAGAAAGCTGGCTTTGCAAATAGCCTTTTTCTGCCTCTGTATCTCCTGAGAGTAGTGCCAATGTATAGCCTTGGGCTTCGAGCTGTCGAAAAACATCAAATATATGTTCCCTATAGGGGTTCTTGAAGGTATATTTACCTAACAATACTCCATTTATAGCTACATATACAGCCGTTTCTTCCTTGTTTTCAGTAGCCGCTACAAACTTAGCGGATCCTATTTTTATGCGTTCGCCGCCTACGATCGCCTCCATCCCTTTGCCTATATGTTCCTCATAGTGCTCCAAGGGGCGTATATCTACCTGCTTATGATAGTCATATAGCTGGCGAGAGAGGGGATGATTGGAATTGCGCAAGACGCTCTTGAGAAGGATAAGCTGTTCCGAGCTCATTGGTTGCCCCTCATAAGCAATTTCTTGGGTATCACTTTGGGTGATGGTACCCGTCTTGTCAAAAATAAGGGTATCCACCTGCGCCATTTGTTCTATAGTTTGGGTATCTTTGAGATAAAAACGGCGTTTGCCTAAGAGGCGAAGCATATTTCCTAAGGCAAAAGGGGCTGAAACAGCCAAGGCACAGGGGCACGCGATAATGAGCACCGCAGTAAAGGCATTGAAAGCCTCGGTAGGGCTACCATAAATAAGCCAAAAGCCTAAGGTTAGGAAGGCTATAAGTAGCACAAAGAAGGTAAAGTACTGACTGATGCTATCGGTCAGGGTTTTGATTCCTTCGTTTTTATTCTTTTGAAAGGATTCTTGTCCCCATAGCTGGGTGAGGTAGCTTTGAGAAACCGTCTTGGTGGCTTCAATCTCTATGGCGGTACCCTTGTGTCGGCCACCGGCAAAGAGTTTGTCCCCACTATTCTTCTCTGTCCACTTGGATTCACCTGTTACAAAACTATAGTCTATCTGGCCTACGCCCTGGATCAGTACGGCATCTACCGGAATCAGCTCTTCATTGCGAATAAGCAAGCGGTCTCCTTCCTTGATGTCATATACCTGCACACTGGTTTCCTTCCCTCCTTCTATCCGAGTGACCCCTATGGGAAAATAGCTCTTATAATCTCGTTCAAAGGAGAGGAAGGAGTAGGTACGTTGCTGGAAAAACTTCCCTATAAGCAACAAAAAAACCAAGGATGCCAGGCTATCAAAGAAGCCCTGCCCCCTACCCGATACGATGTCGTAAGTACTGCGGACAAACATGGTGAGGATCCCCAAAGCTAAGGGAATATCAATGGTGAGAAAGCGGTTGCGAATTCCCTTATAGGCGGAGACAAAGTAGTCTGTCGCCGCATAAAACATCACAGGCAGGGAGAAGGCAAACATTAGCCAGCGGAAGAATTCCTTATACCGATTGAACCAAAATTCGTTGTCTTCAAAGAAACCAGGGAAAGACAGTAGTCCGATATTCCCAAAGGCAAAACCTGCCACTCCCAGCTTATACAGGAGTTGCTTTTGCCCCTTTTTGTCCTTCTTTTGGTTATAATCTTCCAAACTAATATAAGGGGCATAGCCTATTTGGGAGAGAAGCTCCACTAATTCCTTGAGAGTGATTTTGTCCTTGAGATAGCTGATCCGCACCGTCTTTTTAGGAAAATCTACTAAAGCATGAAGTACTCCTGGGTGCAATTTCTGCAAATTTTCCAATACCCAAATGCACGAACTACAGTGGATATGAGGGATATAGAGGGAGACGATTTGGGTGTTTTCCTCGTCAAACTCCAGTAGCTTAGCCACAATCTGGGGATTGTCCAAAAAGTGATACTTCTCCCCTGCCACTTCAGGACGTGCTCCAGGTGTTTGTTCATAGGTATAATATTTGCCTAACTTATTGGTAGAAAGGATTTCATAGACCGTCTGGCAGCCCTGACAGCAGAAGTGCTTATCGTCAAAGACTATCGGGTGCTTAGGGTCACAATCATTTCCACAGTGATAACAATGCATAGTTTTTAGTGAATAGTGAACAGTGAATAGTGAATAGAGAACAATGAATAGTGAATAGTGAACAGTGAACAATGAATAGTGAACAATGAATAGTGACTAACGACGTCTGTTGATAATAGGTAATAGTAAAAAGGACAATCCTCCAAAGAGGATAATCATCAAAAATTGGGCAATCCATATCACCCAGCCCAAGGCCGTACCAACTGTCTCGGTTATGCCAAAAAGCAACAGTACCTTAGCGATAAAAAGCGGATAAGCACCCAAGCCCCCATTGGTAAAAACTATGGCAAAGCTACCAATCACAAAGGCGGTCAGCACTTGTATCAGTGATAGATTCTTAGTCGCTTCCATGGAGAAGAATACCACATAGAACATCAGAAAATACATAAGCCAAATAAACAAGGTATGGGCGATGAACTGCCATTTTTTCTTCATGTAAGCAATGGAGCATATCCCCTCCTTAATGCCTGAAAGCAATTGACGCACCTTCTGTGCCAAAGATGTAGTGGAGCGGTAAATCCAATAAAGAAAGGCTAAAAATGCCAATCCCAGTCCTAATAATAGGACTATCATATAGGAAAAGGTAAAATAGCTTTCCAAGAAATGCCATACCAAATCAAACTGAAAGATAAAGACAACTGCTATGAACAAGAGCAAAATACACATATCAATCGCCCGCTCGGTAAGGATAGTCCCAAAGGATTTGTCGAAAGGTACCTTGTCATAGCGATTGATAATCAAGGCTCGGGAGACCTCTCCCGAACGAGGTATGGTAAGATTGAGCAAATAACCGATAAATACGGCCAAGACTAAGTTATACCGCTTGGGAAAGTAGTGCATGGAAGCTAGGGTATATTGCCAGCGGAGCCCCCGTGATAGGTGGCTTAAAAACCCCATCCCCACCGAAAGCCATAAAAAGGAATAATCCGCCTTGACAAATTGTTCCTTGATAAGGGTAAGTTCCTCTGCACTAAATTGGGCAAAGGCATACCAACAGAGAAACAAGCCCAAGAGCAGGGGAAGGGCAATCTGTAGTGTCTTTTTAAGGTAGTTTTTATCCGTAGCCATAAGTGATGTGTTTCAGGCGACAAAGGTAGTGAATTATTTACAAATACTCTCATAATAAAATTCCCTTCTATCTTGCACTTTTCAAAATTAATCAGTACTTTTGCAAGCTATTAGACCCCATTAAAAACGACTTGTTATGAAGAAACTATTCCTTATAGCCCTGCTACTCTGTATAGGAACTCCTATAGCTTGGGCACAGAACCAACAACAGGAGGAGTTGGCTCAAGAAAAAGAGGCCTTACCTAAGCCCTATAATCCTCAAGAAGATGGCCTTGAAAAAATCAATGAACTACTCAAATTAGCCAAAAAGAAAAACAAAAGACTCCTTGTCCAAATCGGAGGCAATTGGTGTATATGGTGCCTACGCTTCAACCATTTGGTCACTACCGATCCCGAACTGAAAAAGATTTTGGACAAAAAATATCTCTATTATCACCTAAATTTTTCCCCAGAGAACAAGAATGAAAAGGCTTTTGCCAAATATGGAAACCCTGGTGAAAAATATGGCTACCCTGCCTTTTTGATCCTTGACAAAAGAGGTAATATCCTCACCACTCGCAAGACAGAAGATATGGAAGAAAGCAAAGGATATAACAAAGAAAAGGTCAAAAAATTCTTATTAGGCCGCTTGGACTTAAACGGGCAACTTTAACATTTGTTTAAAGACAAAGAAGTATTTTATTTCACAATAATTGCCTACTTTTGTACCCGCTAAAATAAGTTTTTTATGGCAAATATTACATTTCACAATGAACCTGCTTCTACCGCTGGAGAACTTCCAAAAGTAGGCAGTATAGCTGCTAACTTCGTAGCTGTAGGGAGTGATTTGAAAGAAAAATCACTTTCTGATTACAAAGGACAACGCGTGGTGCTCAACATATTCCCCAGCGTAGATACAGGCGTATGTGCCGCTTCTGTAAGGCGCTTTAACCAAGAAGCTGCCAACCTTCCCAATACCAAAGTATTGTGCATCTCCAAAGACTTGCCTTTCGCTATGGCTCGTTTCTGTGGTGCTGAAGGGCTGAACAATGTAGTGGTTCTTTCCGATTTCCGTGGCGATTTCTCTAAGAAATATCCTTTGGAACTCTTGGATACCCCTCTTAAGGGACTGCTCTCTCGTGCTGTTATCGTCTTGGACGAAGAAGAAAGAGTCCTCTATACGGAACAAGTGGAAGAAATCACCCACGAGCCAGATTATGAAGCCGCACTTAAGGCTTTGAAATAAGAATAAAATCTTAAAAGAAAAGGGAGCGACTTTCGCTCCCTTTTTTAATCTTCATGCTCATGATAACAACTACAAGTGGTATCCCCACAGCGATACCCACTGATATCTATCTCAAGGGTGGCATGTTGTATCCCTTCATGATAGAGGGTATGCTTGACTTCTTGCTTGAGCTTCATTATAGCTTCTAAGGTGACCCCCTCTTTTATAACCAAATGTGCCGTAAGGGCATTCTCCGAGCTGCTTAGTGCCCATATATGCAAGTGATGTAGAGAGGCTATACAAGGATGCTGTAGCAGTAGCTGCTGTATCTTCTCATTATTGACCTGGTGTGGTACTCCATCCAAAATGAGCTTGACACTCTCCTTGAGTAGTGCCCAAGTGGAAAAGAGAATCACAAAGGCAATCACAAAACTGATGATAGGGTCTATAATATTCCAGCCTGTCAGGGCAATCAATGCGCCTGATACGATCACTCCCAGGGAAACCAACGCATCGACCATCAGGTGCAAGAAAGCTCCCTTGATATTGATGTCGTCCTTCTGTCCCTTATAGAAAAGAAAAGCCGAAAGTCCATTGATAAAGATTCCTATCAGCGCCGTGATGATAATCATCGCTCCTTGCATCTGAGGAGGATTTGAGAAGCGCTCTATACTCTCCACCCCTATCTTAATCACTATCAAGCAGAGTATCACGGCATTGACAAATGAGGCTAAGATAGAGGCCTTTTTATACCCATAGGTATAAAGCGCTGTAGCTCCTTTCTGTGCCAATTTCATACCTACCAGAGAGATAAGCAGCGTAGCCACATCACTTAGGTTATGGCTGGCATCGGAAATCAGGGCTAAGGAGTTGATACGTATTCCTACCACAAACTCTATCAGGGTATAGAGTGCATTAGCACCTATCCCTACATAAAAGGCCTGATTGATACGTTTCAAATCGGGCACATGGTGATGGTGGTGACCATGATGGTCGTGGTGATCATGTTCCATAATTTTAGTAATTAGTGGTTAGTGATTAGTAATTAGTGGTTAGTTGCTATGGACTAACAACTAACAACTAATCATTAACGATCGTTCCTACCGCTTCCCCGGCCACGACCTTAGCCAAATTACCTTTTTTATTCATATCAAAAACAATAATAGGCAAGTGGTTTTCCTGACTCAGGGTAAAGGCGGTCATATCCATCACTTTAAGGTTTTTGTCTATCGCCTGAGTGAAGGTAAGGTGTTCATACTTGGTAGCTTGAGGATCTTTTTCTGGATCGGCGGTATAGATGCCATCCACTCGGGTACCTTTGAGAATTACATCCGCATTGATTTCTATAGCGCGGAGTACTGCCGCCGAATCGGTGGTAAAGTAAGGGTTTCCGGTACCTGCTCCGAAGATCACCACACGCCCTTTTTCCAAGTGACGTACTGCCCTACGGCGGATAAAAGGCTCGGCGATGGCCTCCATTGTAATGGCGGTTTGCAAGCGAGTGAGTACCCCCTCTGCTTCTAAGGCACTTTGCAAGGCTAAGGAGTTGATTACAGTAGCGAGCATACCCATATAGTCGCCCTGTACCCTATCCATACCATTGCTGGCACCTGCCAGCCCTCGGAAGATGTTCCCTCCTCCAATTACAATAGCTACCTCGGCTCCTTGTGCGACTACTTCTTTTATTTCCAAGGCATATTCCTTCAATCGTGCAGGGTCTATCCCATGCTGACGGTCTCCCATAAGGGCTTCTCCACTTAGCTTGAGGAGGATTCTCTTGTATTTCATTTCGGTATATCTTTTTCAGTAATAGGAATCAGTGAATAGTGGCTTTTAACACTTCATTTTTCATTTTTCACTCATCGGGACAAAGGTACGATATCTTCGCAAGATTACCAAAAAAATATAAATCAATTTGTCAATTTGCCAATTAATTGACACCTCAACTCATTGGCTAATTGAGGAATTATTCGTACCTTTGCCTTCAAAAAAACATGACTCTGACCGAGAAAGACCAGCAATACCTCTGGCACGCCTATACCCAACACAAAACCAGTGATACCCCTATTGCCATTACCAAGGGAAAAGATGCCCTCTTGTGGGACGAAAATGGCAATACCTATATCGATGCCATCGCCTCTTGGTGGGTGAATCCGTACGGACATAGTAACGAGCGCTTAGCTCGAAAGGCCTACGAACAACTCACCTCTTTGGAGCATGTGCTCTTTGGGGGCTTTACCCACCAGCCTGCTTGCGACTTAGCGGAGGCGCTTCTTAAGATCCTTCCTAAGAACCAAAGCAAGGTCTTCTTCTCCGACAATGGCTCTACCGCGGTAGAGGTGGCTGTCAAGATAGCCTTACAATATCACTACAACCGTGGAGAGAAGCGTACTACCTTCATCGCCTTTGAGGAGGCCTTCCATGGGGATACCTTCGCTGCAATGGCCGTATCAGGCATCTCACTCTATACCACTGCTTTTCAGGGACAGCTCTTGGATGTTGTACGCATTCCTATCCCTGAGAAAGGACAGGAAGAGGCTTGCAAACAACGACTCTTAGAGGTCATTGCGAAAGAACCTTGTGCAGCCTTTATCTTTGAGCCCTTAGTCCTCGGTGCTGCAGGTATGCGTATGTATGCTCCGGAGGTCTTGGACGAGCTGATCCAAATATGCCGCGAACACCAAGTGCTTACCATAGCCGATGAGGTGATGACGGGCTTCGGAAAAACAGGCAAGACCTTCGCTTGTGACTACCTCAAGCAAATGCCTGATATGATCTGCCTCTCCAAAGCGCTTACTGGGGGTACCATTCCTCTTTCAGTAACTACCACCACCGAGGCTATTTACCAGGCTTTCTATAGTGATGATATTAGCAAAGCACTCTTCCACGGACATACCTTTATGGCCAATCCTACCGGATGCGCTATTGCCTTGGAGAGCCTCAAGATATTAGCCGAGGACGAGATGCAAGCCAACCTCAAGCGTATTCACAGCAGGCATGTTACTTTTGCGGCTAAAATGGACAAACATCCTAAGGTTGCCCGTACTCGTACCCTGGGGGTAATTGTCGCCTTGGACTTGAAAGTACCTGATACAGGGGAGTATTACGGAGCCATTCGCAACGAACTTTATCGTTTCTATATCAGCCATGGAGTGATCTTGCGTCCGGTATATCATACCATATATATATTACCCCCTTATATCATCACCGACAAACAGCTCGATAGGGTGTACCAGGTGGTAGAAGAAAGTATCGAACACCTAAGCCAAAAAGAACTTATATAGACCATGACTCACCTCTCCCCTACCGATACCCCTACCATTGGCCAGCGTATCATCACCTTTAACAAAGGCTTACAGTATACAGGCAAGCTCCCCGAGGGCTTTGCTGTGCTAAACCCTTATTTGGACAATCCGGAGACACTACAGGTGATGACCTCCTTTTATGACAAATATTATAATGACCAGGCGCCTCGTAAGTTTATCATCGGTATCAATCCCAGCCGACATGGGGCGGGGGTTACCGGGGTGCCTTTTACCGATACCAAGCACTTGGAAAACGATTGTGGTATCCCCATGCTTTCGGCTCGCACCCATGAAGTCTCCTCGGTATTCGTCTATGATATGATTGCCCAGTATGGAGGGGTGAGCGCTTTTTACAAAGATTACTATATCAACTCGCCTTTCCCTTTGGCTATTGTCCGCAAGAATGCGCAGGGCAATTGGCTCAATGCCAACTATTACGATGATCCGGAGCTTTTTGCCCTCACTCGTTCCTATATGATAGAGACCCTCCAAAAACATATAGCCTTGGGATTAGACACCAACAAAGTCTTTGTCTTAGGAAAGAAAAACGCTACTTACTTAGACAAACTCAACCAAGAAGCCAACTTGTTTCAAGAAATGGTCGTTCTGGAGCACCCTCGCTATATAGAACAGTACAAATCCAAGGAGAAACAACTGTATATAGACAAGTTTATCACCTTACTAAAAACCTAATTGTATGAAAATCCTAAAAGAATTGGACGAACTCACCGCCGCCGAGGTCATCTCCCTCGAGGTGGCCGAGCGCATTCGCCTCTATGCCCAGCAGCGCACCCAGAGTAACTCCTCCCATAGGCTTCTGACCGTCTTCGGAGCACTGGGGGCGATCCTCATTGCCTTGGGAATCATTGTCCTTTTGGCGCATAACTGGGACGAACTGCCTCGCTGGATAAAGACCTTCATCTCCTTCCTTCCTTTGCTAATAGGGCAAGCTGCTTGTGGCTACCTGCTTTTCTACAAAGGGCTTACCTCTTGGTGGAGGGAAGCTGCCGCCGCCTTTACCAGCCTTGCCATAGGTGCAGCCATCGCTATGGTGCATCAGGTATATAACTTGCCAGAGAGTTCCTTTGCCAGCTTCCTTAGCCTTTGGCTCCTCTTAGCGCTACCTACCCTCTACCTGATGCGCTCTCGGGCTACGGCTATACTCTACTATATAGGTATAGGAGCACTTTGTATATTGGGGTATAGAGAATGGACTACTTACTATACTTCTTTGGCTACCTTTGCGCTTATCTTACCTTTTTATATCTGGCATATAAGGTATAAGGCAAATAGTGCAATTACTTCTTTTCTTCACTGGCTTACCGCAATCTTCATCGGAATAGCTTTGTTCGTCCTCTATACAAGCATAAGAAATGATGATGATGTTATTCTTTGGTTTGTATTACTCTCCGCTATTTATCTTATGATAGGAAAATATCTACAAACAAGTATTTATTACAATGCTTATAAGATAGCTGCCCTTCTGTGTATTCCTATTTGTTTCTTTATAGAAGATTTTCCTTCTTTTAGCAATAATTACACCCTATATACGACCATTGCTATAGTATTTATCTATTTTTTACTTATTACAAAGTATTATTATATAGATAAAAAGGAAAAAATAATAGACCTTGTATTATTTTTTCCTATGCTTTATATTTTTTCTGTTTATTTAGCGCGTCTTTACCTATATGATTTAGTTATTTTAGCCTTTGGCGCTTACTATGTTTGGAAAGGATTTAAAAGCGAACGTAGTTTAGTGGTCAATTATGGTCTTACGGTCATCTCTATCGAAGTCGCTATACGATTTTTTGATAGTTATTTCCCCTTTGTGCTCAAAGGAATTGTCTTTATCCTCTTAGGGGTGAGCTTTTTTGTAGCCAATTATTTCATCTTAAAACAAAAAAAGAAAAATGCGTAAGAAATACCTCCCCATAGCCTTTGCCTGTATGGTTTTGGCTCAATTAGCCTTTCCTTTAAAAATGATTCTGGGTAGAGAAGTATCTCTGTTTCAGGGAGAAACCTTTCTGATGAAGGTCAAACCGCTTGACCCCTATGATGCCTTCCGTGGCCGCTATGTAACGATCTCCTACGAAGACGATGAGGTTCCCTTATCCCAAGAGTACGACACTATAGAAGAGGGGAAAGAACTTTATGTAAGGGTAAAAAAAGATAGCCAAGGCAGGCTCGTCTATGATCAGGTGAGTTCATACCCTCCCACTGATACGGATAGCTACCTCAAAGGAAAAACAGTCTCCTATGGCTCCACTTATGCCGAGAGTTGGATAAAGATAGACTTTCCCAATCGCTATTATATGAACGAAAACAAAGCTCCCTTAGCCGAGACCTTGCTCAACGAAGCCTATGCCGAAGTGGTTATCTACAAGGGAGAAGTTGTCCTCAAAGGCATACAAGTGAAGGGGATGCCTATAGAAAAATATATTGATTTATCTGAAAAAGACTATTAAAATATACATTTATTATATGAAAAATTTCTCTTTAGAAACACTTAGTCAAGAAATATTCTCCAAAAAATCCTTCCTCTGCGTAGGATTAGACGTAGATTTAGCTAAAATTCCTCCTTTCCTACTCCAGGAAGAGGATCCTATTTTTGCTTTCAACAAAGCCATTATCGACGCCACCCACCCCTATACCATTGCCTATAAGCCTAATATTGCTTTCTATGAAGCCTATGGGGAACGGGGCTGGCAGTCGCTAAGAAAGACCATTGACTATCTCAATGAGCAGCACCCATGTATTTTCACCATCGCCGATGCCAAGCGAGGCGATATAGGCAATACAGCTACCATGTATGCCAAGGCTTTTTTTGAAGATCTTAACTTTGACAGTGTCACTGTGGCACCCTATATGGGGCAAGATTCGGTAGAACCTTTCTTGGCTTTCAAGGACAAAGCGACCATTCTTTTGGCACTGACTTCCAACAAAGGGGCTTTTGATTTCCAAACCCTCTCCACCGAGGGGGTACCCCTCTACCAGCAGGTACTCTCCCGCTCCCAACAATGGCACAATGCCCAAAACCTCATGTATGTGGTAGGGGCTACTAAGGCGGAATACTTGGCCGAAATTCGCCGCATCGTCCCTCATGCCTTCCTGCTCGTACCAGGAGTAGGCGCCCAAGGGGGCGACCTAGGGCAGGTTTGCAAGTATGGCCTCAACGAATCAGTTGGTCTGATTGTCAACGCCTCCCGTGCGGTGATCTACGCCTCCCAAGGGGAAGACTTTGCCCAAAAGGCAGCAGAGGCTGCCCATGCGCTACAAAGAGAAATGGCCACTATCCTACAACAGAATTTCCCTACACTATGACCTTTTCCGAAGAAAACTACCTGAAAATCATTTACCACCTCGGCCAAGAACGCCAAGAGGAGGTGACTACCAATGCTATAGCTGAGGCCATACAGACCAAGGCTTCTTCCGTAACCGATATGCTCAAGAAGCTACACGAAAAGGGCTGGGTAGAACATAAGAAATACCAAGGGGTAAGCCTTACCAAGGAAGGTGCCAAAAACGCCCTCTTGGTCATCCGAAAGCATCGCCTTTGGGAGGTCTTCCTCGTGGAAAAACTCCATTTTTCGTGGGACGAAGTTCATGAAGTGGCCGAGCAACTGGAACATATACAGTCCGATAAGCTCATAGAGGAATTAGACAAACTACTTCTCTACCCTGAAAAAGACCCTCATGGAGACCCTATCCCTGACAAATATGGCCATATGCCTACCCTCAAAAGCGAGTTGCTGAGCCATATGAAAAAGGATGAAGTCGCTCAGTGTATAGGGGTAAAGAATACTTCTAAAGAATTTTTGCAATATCTCAATAAGATAGACATTTCCATAGGAAAAGAAATCAAGATTTTGGAAATTCATCCATTCGACAATTCTATTGAAATTCAATTAGATAGCCATTCTATTAATATCTCTTCCATAGTAGCCGAAAATATATACGTTAAAAAAAACAAATAAGTCCGATTTTTCTTTTTTATTTCTAAAAAATAAACTATTTTTGCCCTCACATTCTCAATAAAAATGTCACGTAAAAATTACTATATTATTGCGCTCGTAGCCGTTATCCTTGGTGTAGGTGGCTATTTCTTATTTTCTCAATACGGAAAGTATCATTTTGAAAATCAAGAAATTATACTCAACGACTGTCCCGAAGAAGACTGTGCTGAAGTCTCTGTTAATTACATGCTTTGCAAAAGTTCTAAGGACTTTGCCAAGGTATTCAATGACACCATACAACGACAATTGGTCAAAATCCTCACAGCTAAGGATACCATAATGGGTGTCAAAGAGGCTGGGGAACTATTCCTTGCTCAATACAAGGCTGATAAACAACAGTTCGATGCAGTGGCTCCTTATCATATTCAAATCGTGGATACGATCTTATTAGAGCATGAGTCCCTTATCTCTATAGAACGTTCCGTATTCGAAGACTTCGGAGGCATACATCCTTTCTCTTGGGTTAAGTATATCAACTTCGATACTACCAGTGGAAATCCTATCCCCTCTATAAAACTATTTAAAGATAGAAACAAAATATTAGACATAGCTGAAAAATACTTCAGAAGTACCTTTCACCTCTCCGAAGATCAAGACTTCGATGAAAGTGGCTTCATGTTCCAAAATAATATCTTTTCCTTACCTGAAAATATTGGCTTTGACCAAAACGACCTTATATTATTGTATAACCCTTATGAAATTGCCCCTTATAGTGCCGGAATCTTAGAGGTTAGAATACCTCTATCCGAAGTAAATCCTTGGCTTTCATTTAACCTTAATGACCCTAAAAGAAAATGACACCCACTCGGAAAATTTACTATCTAAGCAGTTGCGATACTTGCCAACGCATTCTCCATGAACTCAGAGTATTGGAGGATTTCACCTTTCAAGATGTGAAAGAAGAACCTATCTGCGAGACAGATTTAGAAACCCTTAAAAACTTTACAGGAAAGTATGAGCTCTTATTCAACAAAAGAGCCAAACTCTACAAAGAAAGACAACTCAACGAAAAAGAACTTTCCGAGAGTGATTACAAAAATCTTATTTTGGAACATTACACCTTCCTAAAACGACCTATTTTGGTTATCGATGACCATCTAGTACTGGGCAATGCTACTAAAATTATAAAAGAAACACGCAAACACCTATGAGTACTATCACTCAACTGAATATTCCTACCACCAACCTCCCTCGTATAGTCGTTATTGGAGCTGGTTTCGGGGGTATCAACATTGTAAAGCAGCTGGATTTTACCAAAATGCAAGTGGTACTGATCAATAAAACCAATTATCACACCTTCCAGCCGCTCCTCTATCAGGTATCCACTGCTGGACTCGAGCCTGATTCTATCGCACACTCCGTGCGTTCTATTTTCAAAAAAGTAAAAACCTTTCACTTCCGCATCACGGAGGTAAAAAAAATTAATCCAGACAAGAAGTATATCGAAACTGATTTAGGTGACCTCTCCTATGACTATCTTGTCATCGCTACTGGCTCACAGACCAACTTCTATGGCAATGCCAATATCCAAAAATATGCCATGCCTATGAAGACCGTTCCCGAGGCCATAGATATGCGTAGCCTTATTATCCAAAACTTGGAGGCTGCCATACTGACCAATGACCTTGAAGAGCGTAACAGCCTCATGAACTTTGTTATCGTCGGGGGTGGCCCTACTGGAGTGGAGCTGGCCGGTGCTTTTGCCGAACTCAAAAGCCATATCCTCCCTACCGACTATCCTGATTTGGATATTCGTAAGATGAATGTTCACCTCATTCAGGCCGATCCTCGTCTGCTAGTAGGAATGAGCGAGAAATCGAGTGAGAAAGCCAGAGAATACCTCGAAAAGATGGGAGTTACCATTTGGTTCAATACTTTTGTAAAAGATTATGATGGTACCAATGTAGTAACCAATACGCATAATTTCGAGACACGTACCCTTATCTGGACTGCCGGAGTAAAAGGAAGTACCATAGAAGGCCTCCCTGAGGAAAGCATCCAATTCGGCCGTTACTCAGTTAATGAATTTAATGAAGTCAAAGGCTGTGAAAATATCTTTGCCATAGGGGATATCGCTTCTATGATCAGCGACAAGTATCCTAAGGGGCATCCCATGGTAGCACAACCAGCTATCCAACAAGGCAAGCAATTAGGAAAAAACCTCAAGAGAAAGATTGCCGGAAAGGCACTCGTTCCTTTTAGTTATTTTGACAAAGGTGCCATGGCTACAGTCGGACGTAACAAGGCCGTGGTAGAGGTTGCCGGTATGCGCTTCTCCGGTTGGTTCGCTTGGATTCTTTGGATGGTCATTCACTTAGCCTTTTTGGTCGGATTCCGTAACAAGATGGTGGCTTTGGCCAACTGGATTGTACAGTATTTCCAATACAACAAAGGGGTTAGGCTTATTATCAGACCCTACAAGTCTGCCTATGAGAAAGAAAAAGAACTCAAATCCTAAAATAACCTTAACGCAATTCTTTTCGATAGAGACTATCCTTGACAAGGAAGTCTCTTTTTTTATTCTTCTTAAAAATAAGTGGTAACAACTTGCAAATTCAAAAAATATAAGTATCTTTGCCCCGTTTTTTAATAATCTAAATAATCAACGATGAAAAAAATGTTGCTTTCAGCATTTGCCCTATGGGGATTTGCTGCTTTTGCTCAACAGGAAGTAATGTCCGCTCCAGAACCTTCTGCTAATTCTGAAAAAACATGGACACGAGCTGGACTTATCTCTTTATTATTCAACCAAACAGCCTTTAACCATGATTGGACAGGAGGAGGAACAAATAACTACGGAGGTAACCTCAATCTTTCCTACGATGCCAACTACAAAAAAGATGCTTGGACTTGGGATAACAAACTCCTTATCGATTATGGGCTTACCCGAGTAGATGGGGATGCTTTCTCCAAGAAGACCAACGACCGCTTTGCGATCACTTCCTTGGTAGGACGACAATTGACCGATACTTGGTTTGTTTCTTTCTTCGCTAATTTCCAGACACAATTGGCCAAGGGGTATAAGTACGGGACTGACAATACAGGTGCCCAAATCCGTACCGAAACAACCAATTTCTTAGCTCCTGCTTATTTCTCTTTCGGTCCCGGTATGTTGTGGAAGAAAAACGACAACCTAAAGGTGAATATCTCTCCTGCTACTGCTCGACTTATCTTTACAGATAAGAAATTCACCGAGTTCGGCCCTCACTTTGGGGTAGAAAAAGGGGAAACCTCTCGCTTTGAGTTCGGTGCGGCTGTCAATGGGTATGCTAAGTTTGACGACTTGATCAAGAATGTAACAATTGAAAATACCCTTGGTCTCTATAGCAACTACCTTGATAAGCCTCAAAATGTAGATATAGACTATACCCTTAATGTACTGATGAAAGTAAATAGCTTCCTTTCTGCTAACTTTACCCTACAAGCCGTTTATGATGACGATGCAGCGAAAGCCTTCCAGATAAGAGAAGCCTTCGGCGCTGGATTCACCTACAAATTCTAATAGGGTAAGAAAAGGCCAAAAATAAAAGGTAAAAAGTAGTCGCTACTTTTTACCTTTTATTATTTTGTTACTTCTTACTATCATTAGGGACACTTTTCACTCTTCATTTTTCACTCTTGATTTTTCACTCTTTATTTGTCATTATCATGTGGCCTTTTCCCAAAGATATGTTCCAAATCTTCCTTGAAAATCACCTCCCTTTCTAAGAGCAATTCAGCCAAGGCAGTGAGTTTATCCTTATTTTCTGTAAGAATATTTAGAGCTCTTTGGTATTGTTGTTCTATGATACTGCTAATCTCTTCATCAATCACTTGAGCCGTTTTCTCACTATAAGGCTTAGTAAATCCGTATTCCTCACCGGTAGGATCGTAATAAGTGCGGTTCCCTATTTTATCATTCAATCCATAGATGGTAACCATTGCACGTGCTTGTTTGGTTACTTTTTCCAAGTCACTTAAGGCTCCAGTAGAGATTTTTCCGAAAGTAATCTGTTCGGCAGCTCTCCCACCGAGGGCAGCACACATCTCATCCTCAATCTGATCGGTACGGACAATCTGTCGCTCTTCTGGCAAGTACCAAGCAGCACCCAGTGAGCGCCCCCTCGGTACAATGGTAACCTTCACCAGCGGAGCGGCATGTTCTAAGAGCCAGCTTACGGTAGCGTGTCCCGCCTCATGATAAGCGATAGCCTTTTTCTCCTCTGGGGTGATGATCTTATTCTTCTTCTCCAAACCTCCGATAATTCTATCCACCGCATCCAAGAAATCTTGCTTATCCACCGATTCTTTGCCTCGTCGGGCAGCGATAAGGGCGGCTTCATTACATACATTGGCTATATCCGCTCCAGAGAAACCTGGTGTCTGCTTAGCTAAGAACTCTATATCCAAGTCCTCGGTAATCTTGATGGGTCGTAGGTGCACCTTAAAGATCTCCTTACGCTCATTCAGATCGGGGAGGTCTACATAGATCTGTCGGTCAAAACGTCCTGCTCTCAAGAGGGCTTTATCCAATATCTCCGCTCGGTTGGTAGCCGCTAGTACAATCACATTAGTAGTAGTACCAAAGCCATCCATTTCTGTAAGCAACTGATTGAGTGTATTTTCCCTCTCATCATTGGCATTGGTCATATTATTCTTGCCTCGGGCGCGTCCTATGGCATCTATCTCATCAATAAAGATAATAGAAGGAGATTTTTCCTTTGCCTGACGGAATAGGTCTCTTACACGAGAAGCCCCTACCCCGACGAACATCTCCACAAAGTCAGAGCCTGAAAGAGAGAAGAAAGGCACCTGTGCCTCACCTGCTACCGCCTTGGCCAAGAGGGTTTTCCCTGTTCCTGGAGGGCCTACCAAAAGAGCTCCCTTAGGGATTTTTCCTCCCAAAGAGGTGTATTTTTCAGGGTTTTTAAGAAAATCTACAATCTCCTGTATCTCTTCTTTGGCGCCTTCGAGGCCTGCTACATCTTGGAACGTTATCTTCTTATCCTTAGCCCCGTCAAAGAGTTTGGCTCGTGAGCGACCTATATTGAAGAACTGCCCTCCACCAAATCCGCCTCCTGCTCGGCGCATCATAAAGATCCATAAACCTACAAAAAGCACTAAGGGAAGAATCACTGTGATGAGCATATCTCCCAAGAAATTCTGCTCGGTACGGTAGATCAGCTGGGTATTGGAGAGGTTGTTCTCTGCTACAATCTTATTGAAGCGATTTTCAAAGTTCTCCAAGACCCCCACTTCCATTTTATATTGGGGAATATCTGCCTCTGCTCCTTGCTTGAACAAAGGATTTTCAGCTTGTACCTTTTTGTGATCCGGCTTCTGCAAAGCCTCTGGGAAAAGATAGATACGTGCCTGATGCTTATTGACAACCACAACCTTAGAGATGTCTCCATCTTGGAGAAATTTCTCAAATTCAGTCTGTGGGATTTCCTCTGGTTGCTTCCATAATCCGGAACTTGAAATCGGATTAAGGATAAAAAATAAGATAATAGCAAGCCCTGCATAGAACCAAAAAGCAGAGAATCGAGAGGGTTTGTTTTCGTTCATAACTATTCGTTTGTATTTATATGGGTTATTTGGGCATCTCCCCATAAGCCCTCTATATCATAATATTCGCGTATAGGTTTTTGGAAAATATGTACCACTACATCCACATAGTCCAACAGTACCCATTCGGCGTTTTGTTCGCCTTCTACATGCCAAGGCTTCTGTGGTGTTTGGCGCTGTACAGCTCCCGATAGGGCTACCACTTGGGTATTGGAGCCTCCTGAGCAGATCACAAAATAGCTACATACGGCGTTTTCTATTCCTCTTAGGTCTAAAATGGTGATGTCCTGACCCTTTACTTTCTGTATACCTTCCAGTACAGAAGCGAGGATTTGTTCTGTGTTATTTTTTTCTGACATTCAATTTTTTTAATTACTTTTGCAAAGCGACAAAGGTATAACATTTTATGGAAATTATCAAACTTAATGCCACAAATTCTACCAATACTTATCTTAAAAATCTCATCAAGGAAAAACCTGTAGAAGACCTTAGTTGTGTATGGGCACTTTCACAGACCCAAGGGCGGGGACAACAGGGTGCTACCTGGGTAGCAGAGCCTGGTAAAAACCTTACTTTCAGTCTTTTGAAGAAATTCGAGGCGCTCCCCTCTGAATATCACTTCTTGCTGAATATGGAAGTATCTTTGGCTATCTTCCGCACCTTAAAAAAATTATACATCCCCGACTTGGCTGTCAAGTGGGCTAATGACATTCTGTCAGCCAAAAAGAAAATCTGTGGAATACTGATAGAAAATACGCTACAGAAGGAAGCTATTACCGCTTCAGTTATTGGAATCGGGCTAAATGTCAATCAGCTATTTTTTGGAGAGCTCCCACATGTCTCTTCTTTGCAGAAAATCATGGGACACCCCTTTGACTTGGAGGAGATCTTACTCCTTATAGGTCATGAGCTGGAAGCAGCCCTTTTGAGCCTTTCCCCTACCCGCTTTGAGACCGTTTTACGGGAGTACCACTCTCATTTGTTTCGAAAGGACAAGCCTTCTACCTTTGAGTACCCGAACGGGCAGCGCTTTATGGGCTATATCAGAGGGGTAGATCACAACGGCCAACTCCAAGTAGAACAAGAAGATGCCCTGATGAGTTCTTTTTCACTTAAAGAAGTCAAATTACTTTACTAACCCCTTGTCTTGTGAAATGGTTTTCAGCACCAATGAAAGGTGAAAAATAAGTAATTAGAAATTAACAATTAACCATTAACTATTAATAATTAAAATTCGTATTTTTGCACAATCAAACCAACTTTCATGAAAGAAACCGATATTATCATCATAGGGGCGGGGCCTACAGGGCTTTTTGCCGTTTTTGAAGCTGGCCTTTTGCGCCTGAAGTGTCACCTAATAGATACGCTCCCCCAACCGGGAGGACAGCTCACTGAGCTCTATCCTAAAAAGCCTATCTTCGATATTCCTGGCTATCCCAGTGTAGGCGCTGCGGAGCTGGTAGATAACCTTATGGAACAAATCAAACAGTTCCAGCCGGAATTTACCCTTTCTGAAACAGCGGTAACCCTTGAAAAACAAGCCGATGGCACCTTTATCGTGACCACTGACAAGGGTACTCAGATCAAAGGGAAAGCTGTGGCTATCGCGGGGGGCTTAGGCACCTTTGAGCCACGCAAACCTGAAATTAGCAACTTGGCGGATTATGAGGATAAGGGAGTAGAATACTTCGTTCGCCAGCCCGAACGTTTCGCTGGCAAGCGAGTAGTGATTGCCGGTGGGGGCGACTCTGCCTTGGACTGGAGTATCTTCTTGTCCAATATTGCCCAGTCGGTGACTTTAGTACATCGCCGTAATGAGTTCCGTGCCGCCTTGGATTCAGTAGAGAAAGTAAAGGAACTTAAGGCTGCTGGCAAAATCAATCTTATCACCCCTGCTGAAGTAGTCGCTCTCAAAGGAGAAGGACAACTCTCCTCCGTGGTCTTAGAGAAGGAAGGGGTTCAAGAGGAATTGCCTACCGACTACTTTATTCCTCTCTTTGGACTCACCCCTAAGCTTGGGCCAATTGCCGATTGGGGATTGGAGATCGAACGCAATGCGATCAAGGTCAATAACGCCCTTGATTATCAAACCAATATTGAAGGGGTCTATGCCATAGGCGATGTGAATACCTACCCTGGTAAGCTCAAGCTCATTCTCTGTGGCTTCCATGAGGCCACCCTGATGTGCCAAGGGGTCTATAACCGCCTCTATCCTACCAAGAAGTATGTACTCAAATATACCACTGTAGCGGGGGTTGATGGCTTTGATGGCTCCCGCAAAGAAGCCGAAAAAGCGGTCATTCAGTCTATTTAAGTAAAAAGAGAAGAGTGAAAAGTGAATAACGCTATCATGCGCTTACACTTTTCACTCTTCATTATTTATAAGTAATTACTTTTATTTTTCAGCTATTACTTTTCCTATTTCTCCTATAGGATAAGAGGCTTGTTCGCCGGAGTGCATATTCTTAAGGATGGCTGTACCTAAGGAGAGTTCCTCTTGGCCAATAAGCACTACATACTTCACATGGCGGCTGTCTGCATAGGCCAATTGCTTTTTGAGTTTCGCTGCTTCCGGATAGAGCTCGGCCTTATGACCTTGAGCGCGAAGCTGTTGTACCAAGACAAACGAAGCCAAAGCCTCCTTATCTCCAAAATTGACACATAGCACTTCCAAACTCTCGCTTATGGCTTCAGGGAAAAGTCCCAGTTGTTCTAAGACAAGATAAATCCTATCCAAACCGAATGAGATACCTACTCCACTGACTCCCTTGAGCCCGAAGATAGCGGTTAGCTCATCATAGCGGCCTCCTCCTCCTATAGAGCCTAAAGCGACTTCACTAGGGGCAGCTACCTCGAAAATGGCGCCTGTGTAGTAATTCAGCCCGCGGGCTAAGGTTACCTCTAGTTCCAAAGTGGCTGTCTGTAGGCCTAACTGTTGGATTTGTGTGTGAACAAACTCCAAATCGGCTATTCCTTCTTGCCCTATGGAAGAGGTGGAAAGTAAGTCCTTGAGCTGGCTTATTTTCTGCTCAAAATTGCCCTCTAAGGAGAATACAGGTTGGATTTTGTCAATAGCCTGCTGAGAAATACCTTTGGATAGCATCTCTTCTTCTACCTTTTCTTTGCCTATCTTGTCGAGCTTGTCCAAAGCCACTGTAAAGTCAATCAGCTTATCTGGAGCTCCAATAATTTCAGCAAAGCCGGAGAGTATCTTGCGGTGGTTCATCTTGATGGCAACTCCCTTTACCTTCAGGTCTGTGAAGACTTGGTCATAGAGCTGAACAAATTCTACCTCCTGCCAAAGCCCTTTGGAGCCTACTACATCGGCATCACATTGATAGAACTCTCGATAGCGCCCTTTCTGTGGGCGATCGGCACGCCATACCGGCTGTATCTGATAACGCTTGAAAGGAAAGGTAATTTCATTTTGGTGTTGCACTACATAGCGTGCAAAAGGTACCGTAAGGTCATAGCGAAGTGCCTTCTCACTAATAAAAGAATTGATCTTCAAGCTATTACGCTCTTGGTAAAGTGCATCGGGTATCTCCTTTAGAAAATCTCCGGAGTTGAGTATCTTAAAGATAAGCCGGTCACCTTCCTCTCCATACTTGCCCATGAGGGTCTCCATATTCTCAAAACTGGGAGTTTCAATAGGTTGAAAACCAAATAGTTCAAATGATTTCCGTATGGTTTGTATAATATAGTTACGCTTGGCCACCTCCTCTGGAGTGAAATCACGCGTACCTTTGGGTATACTGGGTTTTTGCATTACTTTTAATCTACATTGTCGTGCAAATAGCTATTGTTCTCACGTATCTGCACTATATTATTGGAATCTAAACTAATAGAACTACGAGAGACAGAAGGAGTTGCTGTTGTGGAGGAAATATCCACATTCTTACGCATATAGGCCGGTGTATTCTCTAGATCTTCCAATCTATAGTTATTTTGATTGGAGAATTGGTGACTCATATGCTTAAAAGTAGCCTTTCGATGGGTTGCGTTCTCCCTAAGAGCTGCCATATAAACGTTCTGATTAGGCTCTGTAGGCGCTTCTTTGACTTGTTCTTTAGCCTTTACAGGTTCTTTGATTCGTATTTCAGCCTTGAAGTCATCTTCTTCGTATGGAGAGCGTGCCTGAGTGAGCATCTCTTCCACTTCCATATAATCATCAAGGGTATGTACGATTTTTCCTCCTTCTTGTAGGGTAGCGGTGGCCACCTCAGGTTCTTTGGCCATAGTCATTTGTACCTTAGCTGGGGCTGGTCTCTGGGGTGCCGTTTTTTTTTCTTGATAGATGACAAATTCCTCCTGCTGTAGGGGTACTATACGTTGCACGACTTCAAAATGTACCGGCACACGATAGAGACTCTCCTCTACCCTTAGTGTCTTTATCTTCTTCTCTTCTGTATGCAGGGTAATTCCCATACTGCTTTTGGTAGCAGGCTCCTCCACAGAGGGAACAGGTACTGCCGCTTGAGGGGTATCTTCCAAATGATATACCACCTTTTCTTTTTTCTTTACTGAATTTTCGAAGGAAATATCGGTGAAAGAAGAGGTTGTATCCAATTCTTTTACCATGGAAGTATCCTCGTCCAAGGAATGGACAATTTTCTTAGGGGCAGCATCTATGATTTCATGTTGCTGCTCGGTGGAGAATCCGGTAGCTACAACTGTTACCATCACCTTATCCTCCAAGGCTGCTTCCTCACCCATTCCCATGATAATATTGGTCTTATAACCTACACCCAGTTCTTGGGTATTTCCTGCTTCTTTTTGTATGTATTCGTTGATATCACCCACTTCATCCACGGTGATTTCTTCCTTCCCATAGAGGATAAGTAGCAATACATTTTTAGCACCAGTGATGCGGTTGTCATTGAGCAAAGGCGATTCTAAGGCTGCTTTTACGGCATTCAAGGCACGGTTGTCCCCTGTCCCATAACCAGTACCCATGATAGCCGTACCGCTATTGGAAAGTACCGTATGGGCATCACGCAAGTCAATATTCACTTCGAACTCCTTGGTAATCACCTCTGCAATACCTTTGGCAGCGATCGTAAGTACCTCATCCGCCTTAGCGAAGCCCGTTTTGATTCCTAAGTTGCCATAAGTATCTCTGAGCTTATTATTATTGATCACAATGAGTGAATCCAATTGTTCGCGTAGGTTTTCGATTCCCTTTTGGGCTTGTGCCAAGCGTATTTCCCCTTCAAACTTGAAGGGACTGGTAACGATACCCACGGTAAGGATCCCCATATCACGGCATATTTTGGCAATTACAGGGGCTGCTCCTGTACCCGTACCGCCCCCCATACCAGCAGTGATGAAAGCCATCTTGGTATTATTGCCCAACATAGCCTTTATTTCCTCTATACTTTCTATAGCGGACTGCTCTCCTACTTCTGGGTTGGAGCCTGCTCCTAAGCCTTCGGTAAGTTCCACACCCAAGTGAATTTTGTTCACTATAGGACTCTTGTCCAAGGCCTGGCGGTCTGTATTACAAATAATGTAATCCACCCCGCGGATGTCTTGCTTATACATGTAGTTCACGGCGTTTCCACCACCTCCACCTACACCTATTACCTTAATCAAACTTCCTGCAGTCCTAGGAAGGTCAAATGTCGCATTGTCAAATTCTATCGCCATACTTTTTTGCTGTTTTTTATTGTTTTAGATATATTGATTAATAGTTGATTATCAATGGTTAATGATCAATGATTAACAAAGACTCATAGTCGCTAATCATTTATCATTTGTCCCTAAATAAGAGGTTTTTCCCTGCTGCAAAATTATTGCTTTTTTCTTAGTTATCCACAAAAAAATGATTTTTGTTTATAACTTTTCCGCACCTAAAATAATTCGTTAATATTCACCCTCTTAAAATATTTCTTTGACAAGATTTTAAATTCGCCTCCCTCGGTATAAAGATTTTTTTATAGAGAGCAGTGGTTGATGGTTAGTGGTTAGTAACGAATGACCCTCTCCCATTTTAGGGAAAGGGTCATCGTCT
>NZ_KE992171.1:1161-2075 GCF_000466425.1 Capnocytophaga sp. oral taxon 863 str. F0517 | reverse complement strand
TCTCCCATTTTAGGGAAAGGGTCATCGTCTATTAGTCACTTGCCATTAGTCATTGGTCACTAAATCTAGTACTTAAGATACAGCCATCCTTTTTCTTGTTGTAGCTTACCTGTCGTATCTTTGTAATCCAATATATAGTAGTAAGTTCCTTGTGGGAGCTTGCTGCTAGCATTGATGGTAGCTCGGCCGTTGGAATGTCCATCAAATGGCTCTGTATCGTTGCGATAGCCATCTTTTTCATAGACTAGTACACCCCAACGGTTGAAGATCTTCAAGTTGTTATCGGGATAAAGCTCTATACCTTCTATGATAAAGCTATCGTTGTGACCATCTCCATCAGCAGAGATACCATTATGGATCACTAGTGGCTTGTCCTCGAAGACTACTACTGTAATTTTAGCCGTATCACAAGTGTTGCTGCTTTCTTTTAGGCAAAGCTGGTAGGTAAGCTCATAAGTACCTGCTGGCATGCCTTGTGGCACAATCACCTCTCCAGTAGACTTGATTTCTATACGGTCATCTCCGGAGTGTCTTGAAACCACTACCCTGTCCTTATGATCGATAGCAGGTCCTCCTTGGTATCTGTCATTATCCAAGACATTGCCTATGATCTTGGCGCCTCCTACAGTATTGACCGGAGTGGCACTATAATCATCATCCACCGCTTCAACTGCTTCGAGCTTAATGGTCACCTGAGCCGGATCAGCACACTCGCTGGTTCCCTTCTTACAGATGGTATAACTGAAGCTATAAGTACCATTCGGTGTATGTGGCTTGATAGTGATCTTACCGGTGGTGGTATCAAAGGTAAAGTAATCCACTGGATTGTTATTATTATCTTTGAATACCCCTGGGGTAATATATACATCAGTAGTGGTCTGCGGTGTTCTGCCATCAAGTTCATCATTCTTCAA
>NZ_KE992171.1:0-1061 GCF_000466425.1 Capnocytophaga sp. oral taxon 863 str. F0517 | reverse complement strand
CTGCCATCAAGTTCATCATTCTTCAAGACACTCTCCTCGATTGTCTTAGGCTGATCTTGATTGTTGATCTCGGTAAATTCATCATCGGCGGCAGCAAAAGATACTATTTCAATGGTAACTTTCGCCGTATCGTAGACATTTTCATTTGCCTTATCCTTAATGACATAATGATATGTATAGGGTCCTGGATTTAATCCTTCTTCAACCTTAATACGTCCATCTTCATTCATCTTAAAGTGAACTACATCATTAGTTTCTCCTTGAGGAACTCCTATCTCTACATCACTCTGAGAGAGGCCGGTCTTACCATTAAGTATATCGTTGTTCAAGATACTTGGGGTAAGGCCTCCTTTAGTACCTACTTTCCATACCTTGTCATCGTTAGCAGTGATAGCAGATGCTTTTACCTCAAAGCGCACTGTTGCGGTATTGCTACAGTTGTCCTGATTGTTTTTCTCACAGATCGTATACTGATATTCGTACTGTCCTGCAGGAGTACCAGCCTTGATGGTAATCTTACCTGTAGCAGTATCCATGCTAATATCAGCATGAGGAGCTGTTCCTGGGACGAGGATCACATCCTCTCCTGGCTTCAATACACCCGATACCCCTTCTAAGGTATCTACCCCTTTGGAGAAGACCGTATGGGTAGAGGTGTAATTCACTGCATTGGGGATACGACCCAAGTCGTCATCTTTCGCTTCAATCCTACGAGGTGCCCCGGACACCTTGATTATTGCCTTAGCCTCATCGCAAGGGGTACCTGCTGGAGAGAGGCATATTCGGTAGGTTACTTCATAAGGGCCTCCTGCGCTCGCTGTATCGGGCACTTTAAGCTTGCCTGATGCTGGGTCAATAATAAGGTCGGGAAGGCCTCCCTTATTTACGATGGTAATGGTCAGCTGTGAAGGGGATACGGGATCTCCATTCACTCGGTCATTGCTAAGTATATCTACCATTCCTCCTGCGGGGACTGTATATTCTGGATCGTTGTTGGCGGTGATCGTTGGGGTCGAAGCGCTATCTCCGGTTACCTCTATCTTCACCTTAGCCGTTGCACA
>NZ_KE992170.1 GCF_000466425.1 Capnocytophaga sp. oral taxon 863 str. F0517 | reverse complement strand
CCGCTGACAAGCTTCTCCTCTGTCTTTTCTTTTTTCGTCACATAATCTATTGCGTGCCCTATGCCCGCCTTTGAAGATACCGCCTTAATGACTGCCATACTTTGTTCAGCTCCTCTCCATGCTTCCGCACTTCCGCTTCACTCGGCAACATTCCCCCCTCATTACACCGCTTTGCTATTTGGTTGAGGTTGTTCCCTATCCGTTTCAGTTCCGGGATAAGTTCTTTGATACCGTCCGTATTCACGATCTGCTTCTCCAGCACACAGGAAAGGATATACTCCTGCTGGTTCTTTCCACTCTCTAAAATCTTCTCCTGCAACTGCCGGTATTCTTCTTCACTTACTCGGAATGATAACTGCTTTGGTCTTGTCTTGTTCATACCCTTACCACTCCATATCCATGACATCAAGCAAGTCAAAGAAACGCTCCAGCGTCTTATTTTCCTTTTCTGCCGGGTTCTGTTTTACATATTTATCAATTACTTTCATCAGCTCCTGCACCTCGTATCTGTACTCAAACTGAATTTTATCCATTTCTTTTTTCATGCCTTTGACCTCTCTTTCTTCGGTGCTACCACCGTCACACTATGAGCCTTTCGGCTCTCTGAAAAGGGGGATTGAAGGGGGGCTTGCCACCCTCACAA
>NZ_KE992169.1 GCF_000466425.1 Capnocytophaga sp. oral taxon 863 str. F0517 | reverse complement strand
TACGGGCGTTTTGGGCATAGTCCTGTAACTTTTGCGCTAACTGCTTTACACTGCTCTTCTCGTCTAAACCCTCCAAACGCAAAGCATTGACTACCGAGCCATCTTCTCGGCGTACCGCTTTATCTGAGAAGTTTTGCCAATCCGTCTGAAAACGATGTAAGCGATCTTGTAGGGCTTTCAAATCGCTACAGAGGTTATCTAAACGGTTTTTAGAGGTGTATTTAGAGCGTAAGAACGTTTGTTTTTCACTCTCTAAAGCCCCAATCTTTTTTTCTAACTTTGCTTTTTCAAGTAAATCAGTGTTTCCTGAGAGGATAGCTACATATTCAGAATAGTTCATTCCCGATTTTTCGTCCATAGCTCCCTCATCAATGGTTCTTTTGCCCAACTTATTGTTCTTAAGCTGGTCGATAAAGAGTTGTTTGTTAAAGAGTAGATTGAACTTGTAAGAGTCCAAAGATTTTTCAACGGCATAGATGATCACATCCACCTTATTATCAGCAAAATATTTGGCCACTTCATTGCCCTTGCGAATGGCACGTCCGTCCCTTTGTTGCAGGTCACTGGGTCGCCAAGGGGTATCTAAGTGATGTACAGCAACGGCTTTTTTCTGTGCATT
>NZ_KE992168.1:19907-97086 GCF_000466425.1 Capnocytophaga sp. oral taxon 863 str. F0517 | reverse complement strand
AAAAGTAACTTTCTTATATCGAACTCACGTTAATTAGCAAATTAAAAAATCCCCGCTGATAGATTTCTCTTTCAGAGGGGATTTTCATTTTTATTCAGGTGCAGAATAGGTTACTATATCAATACCGATGCCGTTGGGGTCTATAATGGCAAAATGGCGATCGCCCCAAGGCTCTTCACGTAAGTCTATGGCAATGGGCACGCCCTGCTCTTTTAGGCTGCGGTAATAGTCATCTACATTCTCTACTTCAATGGTGAGGTATACCCCCTGTTGGGTAAAAGGTTTTTGGAAGAGAGGCTGTTGCGAAGGGTGGTTAGGCAACAAAAAACTAATTTCTGCCTCGTGATTGGGGGTGTGCAACAGCAAATAAAAGTCGTTTTCAAAAGTAACGCCAAATTGCAATACTTGGGTGTAGAAAGCCTTGCTCTCAGCTAATTTCTCGGTGATAATACCTGCGTTTAATTTCATTCTGATAATGTATTTGTTATTCGGCGGCAAAAGTACCGCAAGCACAGGGAATACGATTGTAAAAAACGGACATTCTTCAGCCTAACACCTTACTCGGTGTATCGCCATAGAATGTTTTAAACGATTTGATAAAGTGGGCTTGGTCGTAATAAGTGTCTAAAAAAGAATGGTTGTGGTAGGCTTTTGTACTTAGTATATGCTGAAAACGCACAATGTTGCTAAAAGTTTTAGGACTATCGCCTATGTAGTAGTCGAAAAGGCGGCGCAACTGTCGGGTGCTGATGCCGGTATCTAACTCACTGATGTGCATCGTGCCTTTGCTTTGTAATATCTGCAAAAGTGCCGAGAAAAAGCGGTTGTCCATCTGCAAAGGGTGTTGTGATAGGTGACGGAGAAAATAGTTGTCCAAGCGTTGTGCAATGGTAGCTAACGAAAGGGGAGTTTCCAACTGCTGAGCGATAAAAGTAGCCAGTGCAGGTACTACCTCGCGCAAAGGGATTTCTTGTGCGCTGATTTCAAAAGCATCCTGACCAAAAAGTAGCGGAAAGGCACTGGGCAGAAAGCGCACCCCTACATAGTGGAAAGCCCCCGTTATAGGAAACTCTATGTATGTATTGCAATAGCCCATAATGGAACTCATCTGCGGGGCGTTGCAGTCAAAAAATAAGTCGATGCAGCCATCGGCAACTACTCGGTAAAAGAAAGGCGTGTTACGCGGAGGAGATTTCAGTTCCCAATAGCAATAGATAAACGAACGCAAAGCCTCACACGGAAGAAACTCAGTATAGGTAACCGCTTTTTCTTCCGCAGGAATAACCGATTGCATAGGGTGATAATAGGGGTGAAGTGATAACACGTTGTTTGCTATTGATGAAGGGCAAAGATAGAAATAATTAGCCAATTGGCAAATGTGTTAATTATTATAAAAATCCCCGCTGGTAGGCAAAGCCTGCCAGCGGGGATTTTTATAATTTTACTAGGTTTATAGATATTTTCCTGTAATACTATTGGCATTATTCTTTACTGATTGAGGGGTGCCTTGTGCTACTATTCTTCCGCCTGCGGCACCGCCACCGGGACCCATATCGATAATATAATGAGCATTGCGAATGACGTCTAAATCGTGTTCAATCACTATCACGGTAGCTCCTAAGCTAAGGAGGCTCTGAAAAACACCGAGCAGCACACGTACATCTTGCGGGTGTAGCCCTATGGTGGGTTCATCAAATACAAAAACGGTATCGCTTTGTCCTTTGCCCATTTCGCTGGCTAACTTTAGGCGTTGGGCTTCTCCTCCCGAAAGTCCTGGGGTATCTTCGCCAAGCGACAAATAGCCCAATCCTAACTGTTGTAACACTTGTAATTTTTGATTTACTAACTTCAAATCGGTAGTTACCTCTATTACTTGGTCTATACTCATACTCATCAGCTGGGGCAGACTGTATTTTTCGCCATTCTTGGCGGTGCGCAATACTTTGTAGGCTTCGCGCTTGTACCTGCTCCCTTTGCAATCAGGGCACACAATATCAACATCGGGGAGGAACTGCACATCTAAGGATATTTGCCCTGTGCCGTCGCAGGTAGGGCAACGGAGGTCGCCTGTATTGTAGGAGAAGTCGCCTGCCTTATAGCCGCACTGTTTAGCATCGGGGGTTTGGGCGTAAATCTTACGGAGTTCGTCATGAATGCTGGCATAGGTAGCTACCGTAGAGCGCACATTGATGCCTATAGGGGTAGCATCGATGAGCTTTACCTGACGAATACCTTCTGCTTCTACCGATTTGATGTGCTGAGGTAATTTCTTCCCCATAGCGTTTGCCTCTAAAGCGGGAATTAAGCTCTCTAACACTAAAGTAGTTTTGCCTGAGCCGGAAACCCCTGTAACTACTGTAAGTCGCCCTTTGGGAATTTCGACTTCTAAAGGTTGTACGGTGTGTATAGCATCGGTAGAGAGGCGTATTTTGCCCATAGGAAAGAGTTCATTCTCTGTGAGTTCTTCAGGCAGTTTGCTCTCTTGCGATAAGTAAGGCGCTATTACCGATTCCTTATTTTGTGTTATTTCATCTACCGTTCCTTGTGCGATGACGGTTCCGCCATTAATCCCTGCGCCTTTGCCCATTTCTACAATCTCATCGGCGTGAGTAAGTACTTGGGTATCGTGCTCTACCAATATCACCGAATTGCCGTCGGCTATGAGGTCGTCCATCACCCCTATTAAGCCTTTGAGGTTGTGAGGGTGTAGCCCGATAGAGGGTTCGTCTAACACATAGAGCACCCCAGTAGTGCGGTTGCGTACGGCGCGGGCAAGCTGTACGCGCTGGCGTTCGCCGGTGGAAAGGGTAGCTGCTGCACGGTCTAAGGAGAGGTAGCCCAAGCCTAAGTCGATAAGGCGGTGGGCGGTATCGGTAAAGGCTTCGCAGATGTTTTTAGCCATTGGGCGCATTGCTTCTTCTAACGAATCGGGGACGCCTGCTACCCAAACCATTAACTCATCGAGCGTCATAGCCGTAGCTTGGTCTAAGCTAATGCCCCTAAGGCGTGGGGCACGTGCCGCTGGAGAAAGCCTTGTGCCGTGGCAGTCGTGGCAAACGTCTTCTTTTAGGAACTTCTCGAGGCGTTTCATTCCGCTATCGTCTTTTACCTTAGCCAAAGCGTTTCGTACGCTATACACAGCACTGTAGTAAGTAAAATCCATTTCGGCAGTTTGTCCTGTTTTGGGGTTTAGGTAGAATATATGTTTCTTTTCAGCAGGTCCGTGGTAGACTATTTCTTTTTCTTCGGGGGTTAAATCCTTGAAAGGCAAATCAGTACGCACGCCCATTTCGCGGCATACATCTTTCATAAGTGACCACATCAGGGTGCCCCATACCACTACTGCTCCTTCGTCGATAGTGAGGTTTTGATCGGGGACTAACTTGCTTTCGTCTACCGTTCTGACGGTTCCTATTCCGCCACAGGTAGGGCAAGCCCCACGACTGTTGAAAGCTAAATCTTCAGCCCCAGGTCCGTAGAAATGTTCGTGGCACTCGGGGCAGGTGATTTCTTGCATAGCTGCTACAGCAAACGAAGGTTTTACATAGTGTCCGTTAGGGCAACAGTGATTGGCAAGCCTTGAGAACATCAGGCGGAGGCTGTTGAGCAATTCGGTCATTGTGCCGAAAGTACTGCGGATACCAGGTACCGTAGGGCGCTGGTGCAGTGCTAAGGAGGCTGGCACGTAGCGCACGTCGTCTACCTCAGCGCGTTCGGCTTGCGTCATTCGTCGTCTTGTGTAGGTAGAAAGCGATTCTAAGTATCTTCGTGAGCCTTCGGCATAGAGAACTCCTAAGGCAAGAGATGATTTGCCAGAGCCCGATACGCCTGCAATCCCTACAATCTTATTGAGGGGGATATCGACGTCTATATTCCTGAGGTTATGTACTTTAGCCCCTCGAACTTCAATATTTTTGGGGCGTTTAGGGTTTTCTTTTTTCATAGTTGTCATTATTTTACTAATTTGTTTTTCTGTGAAGAAGCTACTAAATCATACGATTGTTTTACATAAGCCTTGATTTTATCATCGGGCATATCTTCATTGAAACGGATACCCACCCAATACTTTTTGCTTAGGTTAAAAGGGTCTTCTACTGCCTGATAATTTGCTTTGAGTTGTTCTATCTCATCGGGGTTGCATTTGAGCGTGCATTTGTCAAACTTATTGATATCAAAGAAGCAAAACATCTTTGTACCCACATAAGTTAATGAGTCCATTCTCTGATACTAAAAATCCTACTTGTAGTCTCAAGACTACAAGTGGGATTTTTAGCTTGCATTTGCGGTGCTTCTGAAGATTATTTCTTCAATCGTTTGAAAACAAAACGAGTGATGAAAAGTCCGGTGGAATCATCTCTGCCCGAATTGCTTTCTACCCCACTGGTAACAAAGGCGAGTTCCCAACCTTCTTCACTCATTGCGTTGAGTTTGGAAGTGATAAGTGCATCATTAGCAGCGATATTCTGGAAACGTATCCCGCCAATGTTAAAGAAATTGAGGAGCTTGGTTTCATCAAACCCTTTTACACGAATGTCATCACGGTCACTTTTGTTACGTTCGTCCCCTTCTTCAGAACGAGTGGTGGTGAAATCTTTGTAATTGCGCTGGTCATTAGCCGAAATCATTCGAGAACGTCCCAATCCATTGGGAACAACGGATTCTACAGCGGTTACTACTTTGAACTCATAGGTCTGTGCTGTAACTGTAAAGCCTATAAGGACTAAACAGTAGAAAAAGAATTTTTTCATTTGAATTTATTTTTGAGAATTAGGTGGCAAAGATACGAATAATTTGTTGATATGAGACTCATCCATTGACCAATTCACGGATTAGCTCATTGGCAGGGTGTCTTTGAATCATTTCGGGGGTGTCGTATTGCTGAATAACTCCCTTGTCCAACACCAATACTTTGGTACCCAGTGTTAAGGCTTCGGTGATGTCGTGGGTGACGAATACTATGGTAGCTCCTGAAAGCTGATGCAGCGCTTTGAGCTCGCGCTGTAGTTGCTTGCGGGTGATGCTGTCTAACGCTCCAAATGGCTCGTCCATTAGTATGATGTTAGGATTAGCAGCCAAGGCTCTTGCAATCCCTACTCGTTGTTGTTGTCCGCCTGAAAGCTCGTGCGGAAAACGCTCAGCCAGTTCAGGAGCGAGGTTTACTAACTTTAGTTTTTCAGCAACAATACGGCTGATGTCGCTTTTAGGATAATTCTTTAGGACAAGCACGTAGGCTATGTTCTCTGCCACGCTCAGGTGTGGGAAAAGGATATTCCCCTGAATTACATAACCTATATTGCGGCGTAAGGCAATGAGGTTTTCGTCCGCAATATTCTTGCCGTCAATACGTATCTCCCCTTTGTCAGGCAATACCAGCCCGTTAATCATCTTCAGCACAGTAGTTTTACCAGAGCCTGAAGTTCCTATGATAGTAAGGAAAGCGCCGCTTTCAATAGTGAGGTTGAAGTCGGGAATGATTTCCTTGCCGTTATAACTCTTGTATATGTGGGTGAATGTTATCATTGTTGTGGGTGTAAAAGTCCTTTTTGTAGGAGGTAGTTTTTAGCTACTTCTTCGGGTCGTTTTCTTTCAGTTTCTACCAAAAAGTTGAGGTGCGCCATCGTGGTATCGTCTATTAGCTGGTTCAGCTTTGCCAAAGTAGTGCGCAGGGTGGGGTAGGTGGTCAGTAACTCAGTGCGTACCACTGTGCCTGCCTTGTAGGAGGGGTACATATTACGGTCGTCTTGCAGTACCACCACCTCACTGACCGATAACTGTCCATCAGTGGTAAAGACGACCATAGCATCTATTTTCTTATCGCACATGGCTTGGTATTTGAGCCCGATGTCCATATCGAGTACTTTGCCAAAGTGCATACCATAGACTTCTTGGAGTTGCTTGTAACCGTCCTCGCGCTCGAAGAAATCATATTCAGCCCCAAAGATAAGCTGGTGGCTCACCTTAGCCAAATCGGTAAAGGTTTTGAGCTGGTATTGCTGGGCTATCTCTTTGCTCACGGCTAAGCCGTAAGTATTGTTGAAGCCATATAGGTTAGCCCATTCCAATCCGTATTGCTTTTTATAGGCAGTTTCTAAGTTGGCGAACTTGTTCTCGTTGTAAGGGTCTTTGCGTTTGAGTACGGCTTCCCATGCAGTACCAGTATATTCGGGGTACATATCAAACTCTCCACGTGCTATGGCAGGGTGAATGTTAGAGGTGCCACCCCCTACACCATTGGTCAGTCGCACCGAGAGCCCTGTGTCCTGCTCGATAAGCAAGGCAAGCATTTGTCCCAATATATAACTTTCGGTCATTGGCTTGGTAGCGATATGTATATCCTTTGTTTTCTTAGGCGAAAGCACGAAGAAGAGCGAGATAAGCAGTGCCAACACCCCTACCCCTACTAGCTTTAGAGGGTTGCGCTTATGAGCTACTTCGCGGTTTACTAATCGTTTTTCTACTTTTGCTAAGAAGAAATCGAGCCCCAAAGCCAAGAAAGCAATGAGCACACTGCCTACCAGTGTCATGGTACTATTGTTGGTAGTGATACCGCGATAGATAGCAACCCCCAAGCCGCCAGCCCCTACAAAAGAGGCGATACCAGCGAGCGCAATGGTCATCGTAACCATATTACGAATGCCCGACATCAGTACAGGGAGGGCTAAAGGAAGTTTGATTTTCCAAAGCAGTTGGCTGCGGGTGCTACCCATTGCCTCTGCAGCTTCTACAATCAGCGGATTGATTTGGGTAATACCCGTATAAGTACTGCGGATAATAGGCAGCAAGGCATAGAGTATCAGCGCAATAAGGGCGGTGAGGTTCCCTACCCCTGTAATGGTGATAAAGAAACCTAACAAGGCGATAGAGGGGATGGTATAGAGCACATTCACCGCTCCCAAGAGCCAAGCGGCATACTTGCGGTACTCGCTGATAAAGATTCCCAAAAGCACCCCTATAAATGTTGCGATAACAATTGCCAAGAGCGAGATAAGTAAATGCTCAGCAGTCAGGAGCAGGAAGAACGGCGCTTCCTCACGAAGAAGAGTGATAAGATCTGTCAAGATGTTCATTAGTTTAGTCTTCGTGTTCGCCGCTATTGACCAAGGTAGCATTGATAAAAAAGGCGCCTTTGGTAGCGATTGTTTGCTCGGGGGCGATCGGTTTTACTGGGACGATAGCGGTATAGCCACTTTCGGAAGCGCCTTTGGCTACTTCTATTTTCTCGAAGGTAGTTTCCTTATCGTCAGTGTGGGTGATGACAAAGATATACGATTTGCCACTATCTTCTACGATGGCATCATTGGGTACCGCAGGTGCCGTTTCTTTGTCCAGACTGATGACTCCTGTTACGTTCATTCCGCTGATAAGTCCTTGTTTGTCTCCCTCTACGTGGCAATGTACGATGATACTTTTACTTTCATTCTCAAATGAAGCGGCGATGTTGTACACTTGGGCATCGTATTCACCAGAAGTATTGTTAGTCGGGTTGAAGTGCACTTGTTGTCCTACTTTGATATAAGGCAGGTCGCGCTCATATACTTGCAAATGTAGGTGCAGCGAGCTGTTGTCGATGATCTCCACGATAGGGGTGGAGGCATCTACATAAGCCCCATTGTTAGTATATACTGCACTGATATTCCCACTGATAGGAGCTACTACTGCCAGGGTAGATTGCATCCCCTCATTGGTTAGGGTTTTGGGGTTCAAGCCCATTAGGCGTATTTGCTCTTCGAGGGCTGCTTTTTCAGTGCGTAGGGTACGCAGTTGGGTAGTGGCAGCTTGTAAGTTCTTACCCGTACCGGCATTGCCTTCGTAGAGGATCTGCTGGCGGTCAAGCTCTTGCTGGGCAAGTTCGATTTGGCTATTTACAGTGAGCAAGCGCTGTTGCTGTTGTAGAAAATCGGGATTGGAAATGGTGGCAATTACTTGCCCTTTGTGGACATAGGCGCCTATTTCTACCTTTACACTTTGGATAATCCCTGTATATATGGTCGATACCTTTGCCTGATGGTCGGCAGGCACACTCAGTACTCCATTGGCTTTGAGGGTAGCGGTGAGGGCTTTTTGTTCTATATGCCCCAGGCGAATGTCTACCGTTTTGATTTGCATTTGGGTCAGGGTGGTCGTATTTTCTTCCTCGTGGTGGTGTTCTTCTTCCGCTTCCTGGTGGTCAGCGGTAGAAGTGTTATTATTACAAGCGGATAAAGTGAAGAGTGTGATAAGGATAAAAGCGATTTTTATACTGTATTTTTTCATGTGTGTTACTGATTTAAAAGGGATTGGAGTTCTATTACTTTTTGATTGAGCGCCTCTATGCTTTCAAGGAATGCCAAGCGGGTATCTACAGCAGTTTGTAGGGTATAGAGGTATTCTACATAGCTTATTTCGCCGGCACTGTAGCCCAATTGGTTGGCCTTTACGATGCGCTGTGCTTCAGGGAGGGCTTCATCTTTGTAAAACTGATACTTTTGTAAATTCAGTTGGTAGCTCTCCCACAGATTGATCCACTGGGTGTTGAGCTGCTTTTCTGTTTGCTTTGCTTGCTCTAAGGCGGCTTGCCTTTGGTATTCGTAGGCTTTTACTTTGTTGTGAGTGGCGGTAAAGAGCGGAATTGATAGCCCCACGGTGGCAAAGTGAAAGCGCTGGCTTCTATCGGCGTAGGTTTCTACTCCACCGATGGTTTGCATTCCGATGAGGGACTGATTGGTATAGCCCAAAGTAAGATCGGGTAGGGCTTGGGCACGCTCCAAACGCTGATTGTTCTGGGCGATGGTCGCCTCTTGGTAGCTTAGCTGTACTAAAGGGTGCTGAGAGAGGCTGGGGGCAGAGGTCTCTTTTAGCAACAAAGGTTCGTACGCAGTGGAGGTGGCGATGGTAAAGTCCGCTTCGGTTTGCATAAGGGTATGCAGGTTGCGATAAGCCGTCTGTGTCAAGGCTTGGTTTTGCTTTAGCAGGAGGGTAATCTCTCCTTTTTTTACCTGTGCGGTGTTGATGTCTATTTTCTTGGTGTCACCTGCCTTAAAACGTACCTGGGCAATACGGATAAAATCATTGAAAAGACTATCGAGCTGCAAGAGTTGCTGCTGCTTGAAGGCTAAGTACTGCAATTGTTGGTATAGGGTACGCACCTGTTGCTTAAGTTCATTTTCCTGAAGGTTTACTTTTCCTTGTTGTAGTTGTGTTTCCGCCAAGTAGCTTTTTTTGCGCGCACTGAATACCGTAGGGAAAGGAATAGACTGTGATATACCTACCGAGAGGTCTTTCTCGGGGCTGCTATACTGGCCAAACTGCCCTGTAAGGTCGGTTTTGGGAAGCTCCCAGGCGGTGTGCTCTTTGGCGATAGCCTCTTTTAGTTTGAGCCGTTCCGCCTTGATAAGCCCATTGTTTTCGAGGGCTATTTGCTCTATTTCAGTTAGGCTGTAAACAGTTTGTGCCTGTAGGGCAATGGGGCTAAGAAGCACAGCGATAATTACCAGTCCTTTGGCTGAGGGCTTTGCCCATTTGAAGCCATTGTCAAAAGCTAAGTAGAGCAAAGGCAATACAAAGAGGGTGAGGAAGGTCGCCGATACCAACCCACCGATGACCACAGTGGCTAAGGGACGTTGTACTTCGGCTCCTGCTCCTTGACTGAGTGCCATAGGGAGGAAGCCCAAGCTGGCCACCATTGCGGTCATCAGTACGGGGCGCAAGCGCATCTCGGTACCGGTAATCACACGGCGTAGTAGGTTGTTCATACCTTCTTTCTTCAGTTGGTTGAAAGTGCCAATAAGTACAATACCATTGAGCACAGCTACCCCAAAGAGCGCAATAAAACCTATGCCTGCACTGATACTAAAAGGCATTCCCCGAAGGAGCAAGGCCAATACACCTCCGATGGCACTCATCGGGATAGCGCTAAAGATGAGTAAGGATTGTTTCATAGAATGGAAAGCAAGATATAACAAGAAAAAAATCAAGAGCAAGGCTACCGGTACGGCAATAAGGAGCCTATCGGTGGCTTTTTGTAGGTTTTCGAACTGACCGCCGTAGGTGAAGTAGTAGCCTGTGGGGAGTTTTACCTCTTTGAGTTTCTCTTGTATGTTGCCTACTACGCGTTGTACATCGCGCCCTTGCACGTTGAAGCCAATGACGATACGGCGCTTGCCTGCTTCACGGCTTACTTGTGCGGGGCCTAATTCATATTTGATAGTGGCCAATTGGCTCATCGGTACCTGCCCATTTTCGGTAGCTACCATCATATGTTGTACATCGTCAATTCCGGTACGATAGAGGCTATCGAGGCGTACCACAAGGTCGAACCTTCGTTCGTTCTCGAAGACAACCCCTGCCTTCTTGCCCGCAAAGGCGGTACTGAGCACCTCATTGACCTCTTGCACCGAAAGTCCGTAATTGGCCAAGCGTACCCGATCGTAAGTAACATTGATTTGCGGAAGTCCGCTTACCTTTTCCACCTGTGGGGCGGTAGCACCTTCTGTTTTCTGGATAAGTTGGCTTACCCTTTGGGCGTAGAGGGAGAGGGTATCCATGTTTTCTCCAAAGATTTTTACCGCTACATCCTGTCTGATACCTGTCATCAATTCGTTGAAACGCATTTGTATAGGTTGGTTTTTCTCGAAGAAGACCCCAGGAATGTCCTTGAGCCGTTCAATGATGGCATCTCCTAATTCCTCATAGGAGCGACCACTTTTCCATTGGTCTTGGCTCTTGAGAACGATCACAATATCGGAGGCTTCCAGCGGCATAGGGTCGGTAGGTACTTCGGCAGAACCTGTTTTGCTTATCACCATTTTCACCTCGTCGAACTCACGAATCAGGCGAGAGGCCTGCATGGAAGTCTCCAAGCTCTGCTTCAGGGAAGTGCCCGGTGGCAGAATACAGTGAAAAGCAAAATCACCTTCTTGTAGTTGTGGAATAAACTCACCTCCCATACGGCTGAAAATGCCTACCGCAAGGACGAACAGTACCATGGTACTGCCTATTATCCATCCCCTAAGGCGGATAGAACGGACAAAGAGCGGTTGGTAGTGACCGTTGAGCCAGCTTATCATTCGCTCGGCAAAACTGCGCTTGTCACTTACTGTTTTAGGTAGGAGCAAAGCGCTCATGGCAGGGATATAAGTCAGGGAAAGGATCAGGGCTCCCAAAATAGCAAAGACGACGGTTTGTGCCATAGGGCGGAACATCTTGCCCTCTACTCCTACCAAGGTAAGAATGGGTATATACACCATCAGGATGATAATCTCTCCAAAGGCGGCACTACTGCGTATTTTGGAAGCGGAATGGAATACTTCCTCATCCATTTGTGCTTGGGTAAGTCGTTGGCGGTTCTTTCGGATCGCCAAGTGGTGCATCACTGCTTCTACCACGATAACCGATCCATCTACGATAATTCCGAAATCTATCGCTCCCAAGCTCATCAGGTTGGCACTTACTCCAAAGAGGTTCATCATTCCTAAGGCAAAGAGCAAGGAGAGCGGAATGGCTGTGGCGACAATCAGTCCGGCACGCAGGTTCCCTAAGAAAAGCACTAAGATGAAGATAACAATCAGCGCCCCTTCTAAGAGGTTTTTCTCTACTGTATGGATGGCGCGTTGTACCAAGTCCGTGCGGTCTAAGAAAGGCTCTATCACTACATCTTCAGGTAGGGATTGCTGTATGGTGGGCAGTTTTTCTTTGATACGACTGACTACCTCGTGGCTGTTTTCGCCCTTGAGCATCATCACTACCCCACCTACGGCATCCACCTCGCCATTATAGGTAAGGGCACCATAGCGGATGGCACTGCCCAAGCGTACCTCGGCTACATGCTTGATGAAGAGGGGAGGGGTGTGCTTGCCTACGGCTATATTGCCTATGTCTTCAAGGGAGCGAGCCATGCCTATTCCTCGGATAAAGTAGGCATTGGGGCGCTTGTCGATATAGGCACCTCCTGTGTTTTGGTTGTTCTGCTCCAAAGCAGTGAAAATATCACTGACACTCACCCCCATGGCACGGAGGCGATCGGGGTCTATAACCACCTCATACTGCTTGAGTTCGCCTCCAAAGCTGTTGATTTCGGCTATTCCTTTGGTACCATAGAGTTGGCGAGCCACGATCCAGTCCTGCATGGTGCGGAGGTCTTTGGCGGAATATTTGTTTTTGCTCTGCTCCGTAGGGCGAATGATATACTGATATACCTCCCCCAGTCCGGTACTCACGGGTGAGAGTTCGGGCGATCCTATGCCTTGAGGGATTTGCTCCTGTGCCTCCTTGAGCTTTTCATTGACTAGCTGGCGGGCAAAGTAGATGTCCATATCCTCGCTAAAGACGGCTGTGATGACCGAGAGGCCAAAGCGGGAAATACTGCGTGTTTCCTCCAGCCCAGGAATATTGGCTATGGCTTGCTCAATAGGAAAGGTAACCAGTTGCTCCACCTCCTGTGAGGCCAAAGTAGGGGTGGAGGTGATGATTTGCACTTGGTTGTTGGTAATATCTGGAACAGCATCAATGGGGAGCTTTGTGGCACTCCATACACCCCAAAAAATAAGCATAAGGGTCATGATTCCTACAAATAGCTTATTTTTGATGCTAAATTGTATGATTTTGTCTAACATTTCTAATAAGGATTAATGATCAATAGTTAATGACTAATGATGGGTGAGATGACTAATGAACAGTCACTTGAGATGAAGAAAGATTATATCTTGGGAGGAGTCCAGATATTCCCATAGCAGTTCGAAGACCATACGGCCGTGTATAGGGGATAGCTATAGGAGGGAATGGTTGCGGTAGCTTGAACAATGGTTAAGGCCTCATAAGTAGTGGGTGTGCTCATTACCATTTGGCAGCAAGTGCAAGTGCAAAAAGGCGAACAGCTATCCAAATGAAAATGAGAGTGTTCTCCAGTTGGGGCTGCTACAAATTCATAAGAAGCAGAATACTCCTCACCTTCAAGCATATCCGTACAGGGCAGCCCAGTGAGTGCCAACAGATATAAGCTGAGTATGAAGGTGAAAAATCTCATATTGGGAGCAAAGATAGTAAAATAATGACATATAGCAAGCAATCAATGATAATTTTTTTGCCAATGGGCTAATTTGCTTACAAGGTCATACGCCCTACCAATAGGGATTTCTGTTTCCCCTATATAGACGAATTGGTGGGTATAGGAGGTGATGTGTTGCAAGTTCACTACATAGCTCTTATTCACACGTACAAATACCGATTCGGGGAGCTGGCTGTGTATATTCTTGAGATTGATCCACGTAATATATTTGTCCATAAAAGTGTGGATAATCACATAGTCTTTCAGGGCTTCTATATAGAGAATATCGATCAGAGGGATGCGATAATTACGCCGATTGGCACGAATATCAATACATTGGGTATCGGTAGCCTCTAAGTTGGTTTTCTGTTGGGAGAGTAGCTGGTGGTAGCTTTCGGCCTTAGCAACAGCTCTTTTGAAGCGTTCCGGAGTGATGGGCTTTACCAAATAGTCAAGGGCATCCACCTCATAGCTCTCCAAGGCGTACTGACTGTAGGCGGTGGTGAAGATCACCAAGATTTGTTCGGGCAGGATTTTCGCCAGCTCCAACCCATTGATGCCTGGCATCTCGATATCTAAGAAGAGCAAATCCACCTCATTATTCTTCAGGAAGTCAGCAACCCCTACGGCATTCCTAAAAGTACCTACTACCTTTAGGCTACTGTATTGTCTTACAAGGCGTTCCATCCCGATACGCGCCAAGGGTTCGTCGTCTATAATCAAACAATTCATAAGGGCAAAGCTAAGGTTACTATATATTCCTGTGGCAAACGCTCTTGCGATAAGCTAAAATGCTCCCCATAGAGCAGTTCCAACCGGCGGCTTAGGTTGGGCAAGCCTATACCACTACATTTGTGTTTTGGATTGGGCTGAGAAGGCACCGAATTACGTACAGAAAAGTGCAAAAAGTCCTCTTTTGCTTCACATTGTATATAAATATAAGAGGGTGCTAAGGCGTCCATACTGTGTTTTACGGCATTTTCGGCTAAAATAAGCAGTGTATTAGGGGGAATTTGTATCCCTTGGATGTTCTTTTCGCTATAAGTGAGTTCATAAGTAAAATCATCACGGCGCATGGCCTCCAAAGAAAGGTAATCTGATAGGAAACGCAGTTCTGAGGTGAGGAATACCTGCTCCTGGTGTGACTGATAGATCAGGTGGCGCAAGAAATCCGATAGCTTGGTGATACTGTAGGAGGCTTTCTCGGTATCTATATACAACAAAGTGTTGATACTATTGAGCATATTGAACAAAAAATGGGGTTGTATCTGGCTACGGAGGGCTTGTAGTTCGCTTTCGGTAGCTTGTCGCTCCAGTTCTTGCATTTTTTCGCTGTCCTTTACCCATACTTGGAAGGTTTTGATAAGTGTAGAAGTCATTATAAAGGGTACTACATATGCCAAAGCAGAAAAAAGGATTATATAAGCAGGTGTTTTTGCTGAAGCTATGATGTTTTTTCCTATCATATACGCTTTCCATAGTGTGAAATTGAGATAATAGGTGGCACCCAGCATAAAAAAGACCCATAGCGAGAGGAGAATAATATAAGTAGCTAGCTTTCCTTTGAAGAAATAGCGCGGAATAAACACATACATATTTAGGTAAAAAGTAGCGGTAATCCCCAACCATCTCTCTATCCAATCCCAATGGTCTATCATTCCTTCATATTCACCCCATTGCTTGGTAAGGACAAGAAACGCCAACAACGAAGCGCAAGCCACCACATGCCGATAGATACGAAACCTATCGGCTATCAAGAACTGCAAGAAGAAGTTGTTCTTCAAAAATAGGTGTGGATTCTCATTAATCATTAGATTATTGTCTAAACTGACTTACTTCGTCTTCGGTACAGTCAAAGAAGCGAGCGACTTCTTTACCCTTTACATCCGTATAATGTTCTTGTAACACATAGGTTATGACTCCTGTGGGAAGGTCTTCTACAGCAAATATCCAAGCTGCTCTACTTCCTAATTGGTTATAAGCAAGTATCTTAAAGTTCTTTAGCTGAAGTATATTGGTAGCGTATTTCTTTACTTGCTCAGGTAAAGGTTCTATACCCTTAGCCTTTATTTTCATTTTTTGCTTTTGGTTAAATACAATCTCTTTCTTTATACCAGTTACCAACAGATATTTAGCCTTTTCTTGATCTTCCTTTTCATTTTTTGAAGTGCTTTTTACCAAGAAGATTGTCTTATCTGAGACTTTGTATATATAATAGTCAGCGGTATCATGGTGCAATGTTTCGTCTTTGTTTTCACAAAAACCTCTTTGCTCAAATTTTAGGGCGTTCAAGCGTACATACGAGGGGGCAATAAGCTCAAATGTACCTGTTATAGAGGGGAAACAGTCGTTGTCACAAGGGGCAAAGTAATACGAGGTATACTGATTTTTGTTGTTCTTTTCAAATACAGTACTATACCCAAAGCTTTCATTTTTATGTTGTGTAAGCACAAATAAGTTGCTGTCTTCCTCTTTGAAGTCACACAACAGAGAGTTGGTTATCCACTTGCCTTCTAAGGGATTTTGGCCATACATAGAAGGCACGCATAATAATAAGAATATTACGAACTGTTTCATAAAAGATTTTTATACTTACTTGTTTGATAATTAACTATTTATATCTATATTGTAATAGTCATAGTGGTGAGCACTCATAAGGCTACAAAGATAATAATTTTTTTCATTTTTATATGTGTTTTTGAATTAATACTATAGAAATTCGATTTTTCCACTTCCTTTGATATTTGTATCTCTCTGGGGTGGATTTCCAAAGATAGAGATATTGCCATATCCCATAATTTTTGCTTGTACATCTTCAGTAACAGAAGCTTCTATATTTCCCGCCCCAGCTATAAAAAGGATTGCCTTACGAGTACTTAGTTCCTTACCTAAAAAGTTACCATCGCCTTTGAGGACTACTTCCAAAGAATGAAGTCGCAAAGAAAAGTTTTTATGGGTAGTAACTATTCCTTTTCCTACGATGGCTATCTTTTGAAAATTCTCATCTATAGGGATATGTATCCTTAACTTAGGTACATAATTGACCCCATAATGTTTGAGCTTGATAACCAAAGTGCCTTCTTTGACTTCGGTGGCTATATATGGCAATACATTTTCTGAAGTTTCTACTGTAATTTGTCCTACATTCCCTTCGGTAAGTACAATATCAGCATTGCCAAGCACTTTAATTTGGGAATAAGTAGGGATTATTCTTTCTTGGAAGACTATTTTTTTAGTTCCTACCAAAGGTTTGCAACAGCTTAGTAGAAAAAGAAGAGACTGCAAAGATAGGTTCTTGATGGTATTCATAATTGTTAGTCTATTGATCATTAACCATTTATTTGATGGTGACTCCTGCAGCAAAATACAAGGCTGGAAGGAACACACTGGAACGAGCAGTACCGTCTTCATTCTTGGCTTCGGACTGGAACATAGCAGCAAGGGTACGCTCCCTATAGCGACCCGAACGGATAAAACTACCGCCAAAGGCTACAGGAATGGCTACATGTTTGCCCAGCTTGAACTCAGGCTGTAAGCTCACAAAGAAGGTCTGAGAGGAGAACATCTCTTTTTCTTCATGGCGCCTAAGGTAAGCGGCATATCCTCCTATATTGGCTACCAAATTCAAGCTGAGGTTTTGGTGATAATCGTAGCCAAAGGCTACTTTTCCTCCATCGAGCAGATTGACATCTATCGTAAATTTGTCAGAGAAACCACCTTTGTATTTGAAATAAAAGGCGGGGAATACCATAGGAAAGCCAAAACTATTGTTCAGGGCTACCCCTCCACCTATCTCAAGGTTGGTTTTCCAGTGCCATACAAAGACTAACGCTCCGTTGGCTACCACATTTTCCCCTATATGGATAGCTGAAAATTGGCTTTTAGGAAGGTAGCTTCCGGCACCCACCGCCATCAACATAGACCAACGTTCTTTCAAAGGGCGTATGTGGATGGCCGTTGCCCCAAGGTTCATCACCTCGGAGGGGAGTTCCTTACCTATGGGGAAATTATGGTTATCCATTTGTACAAACTTACCACTGAGGGATATTCCCCATGCTGTAGGGCGCTGATAGGGATCCTCTTCTTTAGGAGCTTGCATAGAAAGGGGTACCATAGCATTCACAGCGTAGATCATCGCCGAGCCATTGCCCGTATTAGTATCAGCTACCGCATCGTAAAATTTAGAATTGCCTATATACTCTGTTTTCGCACTAATTTGTGCCAATGCACTTCCTACAAAAAGTAGTGCTATGAGGGTGATTGCTTTTTTCACAAACCTTATTTTTAGTATTATGCCGCAAAGGTAAGGGAAAAACACCTCTATAGGCTAAAAAAGAAAGTTTTCTATACCAAAAGCAAAATTTATCCGATGAAATAGAGGTTAGTTGTTAGTGATTAGTGATTAGTGGTTAGTTGTTAGTCATTGGTCATTAATCATTAGTCACTATATAAGTCCTTGTCTATAAATATCCTCGGCATCGCTGGCTCGTGCATTCTGCAAAGCCGTGAGTAGCTGAGGGGTAGGGCTCACCAGTTCTGCGAATACCTCTATGGCGATGGCCTGGTAGGGTTCCCTTGGCTGGAGCTTACTGATTTGTACACTTCTTCAAACGGCAATCTAAACCTCTCACCCCAGATGCCACGTTCCTCACGGATACCGCAGGTGACGACCATACTTACCTCTGCTCCATAAGGCAAGTGTAATAGCTTCTTAATACGATGGCTATCATACCCCCCCAACGGACAAGTATCATATCCCGCCTCTGCCATAGCTAGCATAAAAGTCTGTGCTACAAGCCCGCAGCTTTTATGTACTTCCACACGTATATCACCTTCAGAGAGTTCTCGCACCATAGGACGAAACCAACCGATCACCCCAGAGAGTTTGCGGAAAGCACCTAATACGCCGAAAAAGCGACTGTACACAAAGGGGATTAGTTTCTGGTAAAGCTTCTCTTTATCTTTAATACGCTTAGCTTGCCTTTCGGGCGGACTATTGCGCTGTATATTACCACGCTCAAATTCCAAAATCATTTTGGCATGCTGGCGGTGTTTGTCCTGACGGGTAACGAAAACTACCATCTGTTGTGCCGTCGTTGCTGTAAGCTGCCCCAAGCAGGCTTTTGCTAATTTTTCTAACAAAGCTTTATCAGTAATATGGTACAACTCATATAGTTGCATATTGAAGCCACTAGGTGCTAGTGTAGCAAGCTGAAGGCATTCACGCACCTTCTCCTCACTAATGGGCGTAGGCGCATAATAACGCACTGCCCTGCGGAAGTTTAAAATATCTTTTAGCATGATTCTTAAGTTCTGAGTTATTAGTTTTGAATTTTGAGTTACTTTAAAAGTGAATAGTGAAAAATGAACGACAGAGGGCGTTTTTCACTCTTCGTTTTTCACTTAATTTACTTTTCACTCTTATCTACCCCTTGCCCAATTCGATTCGCCAGCCAGCTGACATAAAAGAGCTGGAAGCTGTGGTAGAGCATGATAGGGAGCAGATAGAGTACTTTTTGTGTTTCGGGGATACCTAAGACCATCACAAAAAGGCTTCCATGTACTAGCGACTTTTTAGACCCACAAAAGGTGGTGGTAATGGTGTCTTCCCTGTTGAATCCCAAGGCATGAGAGATTCGCTTGAGTACCTCATATACGATGAAAAACAAGGCTACTGAAGCCCCTGCAATGATCACAAAGACCATAGGAGAGACTGAAAGGAATATTTGCTTGACAAAAGCATCGGAAAAGCTCTCATATACAATGAGCAAAATGATAAATCGGTCAAACTGACCTATCCATTTGCTGTATTTATCTACCCATTTCTTCAAAAGAGGGTTCAATAATAGCCCCAGTACGATAGGTAGTAGTACCTTGAGTAATAATTGCTGAATAATCTCCCCTTGATCTACCTCAGCCGAGGTATTTTCTAAGAAAAAACCCATGAGTAGGGGCGTAGCTACAATCCCTATCAGCCCCGATATGGAGGCGTTGAATATAGCAGAGGTAATATTGCCTTTGGCGATAGAAACCATTACCACAGAGGAGGATACTGTAGAGGGCAAGCTCGCCAAAAAGAAAATGGAGAGCCATACCAATTGGTAGTCTGTACCCTTAGCAATAGGGTAGAACAAAGCCACCAAGAGCGGAAAGAGGACAAAGGTACCCAACTGTACCAAGAGATGGAGTTTCCAATTCTTTATATCCCGAAATACCTCTTTGATATTGAGTTTCAGTCCGTAGAGCAAGAAGATGATACAAATTCCCCAATCAATAAAGCGGTTTAGGTTAAATACCGCATTGTATTCCTCTCTATAAGGGATGATTCTTGCTAAGACAATCATGCCCACTAAGGCAAAAAGGAAGTTGTTTTGTTTGTTAAATATCTTTTTCATCCTGAATTTGATTTCTTTTTCTAATTCGGGCTAATAACACAAATAATAAGCCATAGCCTATACTTATACTGCCCCATATAAGCAAAGTTCTCAAAGGGCGATAGGGGAAATGCTGTAGTATCTCTAGGGAAAGTAACCCATAAGGTACAAAAAATAGTCCTCTTTTCCATTGAAATAATAGAAAGGAAAGGAGTAATCCCACAGCATTATAGTAATAAAACATAAAATAGATAAAAAGTCCCCATGAAACTCCATGTATAGTGGTATAAGTGAAGGTTTTTTGATAGAAAACACTCACTAAAGTATGTACTCCTATAGGTAAGAGCCAACATCCTACTAAAGCTAAAGTATAGAATAGATATTTTTTCATAAGTGTTTTCTGTGGGGGCAAAGATAGTGAAATATTACTGAAAGTAAAAGGCTATCTTTTCGGATAGCCTTTTGGATGTTTTAGAATTCAGCACTTTGTGGGGTGCGAGGGTAAGGGATTACATCACGGATGTTGGTCATACCTGTGGTAAAGAGGACTAAGCGCTCAAAGCCTAGACCGAAACCACTATGTACAGCTGTACCGAACTTGCGTAGTTCGAGGTACCACCAAAGGGTCTGCTCGTCCATGCCTAAGTCTTCTATTTTCTGCTTGAGGACGTCATAGCGCTCTTCACGCTGAGAGCCTCCTACAATCTCTCCAATACCAGGGAAAAGAATATCCATAGCACGAACGGTCTTGCCATCTTCGTTCAGGCGCATATAGAAAGCCTTGATCTTGGCAGGATAGTCATAGAGAATTACCGGACAACCGAAGTGTTTCTCTACCAAATAGCGCTCATGTTCGCTTTGCAGATCTACTCCCCATTCGTCTATGAGGTATTGGAACTTCTTCTTTTTGTTGTGGTTACAATTCTTGAGGATCTCCACTGCCTCGGTATAGCTTACACGCTTGAAGTCGTTATGAATAACAAACTCTAACTTCTCAATCAGGGACATCTCACTGCGTTCGGCTTGTGGTTTGGTCTTTTCTTCCTCCAAGAAGCGTTGGTTTAAGAACTCTATATCCTCGCGACGGACCTCCAAGGTGTATTTCAGTACATATTTGATAAAGTCCTCGGCCAAGTTCATGTTGTCAATAAGGTCATAGAAGGCCATTTCAGGCTCAATCATCCAAAACTCCGCCAAGTGGCGAGAGGTGTTGGAGTTTTCTGCTCGGAAAGTGGGGCCAAAGGTGTATATTTTCCCCAATGACATAGCGAAAGTCTCTCCTTCGAGCTGACCCGATACGGTAAGGTTGGTTTCACGTCCGAAGAAGTCTTTTTTATAATCTACTTCGCCTGTCTCGGTAAGGGGCGGATTCTTAGGGTCAAGGGTAGTTACACGGAACATTTCCCCGGCACCCTCGGCATCACTACCGGTGATAATTGGGGTATTCACATAGAAGAAACCATTGTCTTGGAAGTACTTATGTACCGCATAGGCCAGCGTGGAGCGTACGCGCATGATTGCTCCGAAAGCATTGGTACGTACGCGCAAATGTGCCTGCTCACGGAGAAACTCCAAGGAGTGTTTCTTCGGCTGTATAGGATATTCATCGGGGTTACAGTCGCCCAAGATGGTCACCTCGGAGGCCTGTACCTCAATAGATTGGCCTTTTCCTTGGCTTTCCACGACCTTCCCTTTAACTTCGATAGCGGCTCCTGTGGTGATACGCTTGAGGGTTTCCTCGGGGGTATGTTCGAAATCCACAACTACCTGTAGGTTGGCCAAGGTAGAACCATCGTTCAGCGCTATAAAACGGTTGCTGCGAAAGGTACGCACCCATCCGCGGAGGGTAACCTCACCTACATTCGTCTTTTCTTGTAATAGATCTTTGATACTCATGCTGTTAAAGATAAAAAGTAAGAGGCAAAGGTAAAAAAGCAACCTATCGACCTATTACTTTAGATTAGACTGCAAAGATAGTAAAAAAAGTAAAAAATAAAAAATAAAAATTCAGTTATCAGTGGTCAGTAGATAGTAGACAGAATTTAGTTATCAGTCTATAGAAATCACTAACCACTGACTGCTGCCTACTGCCGTCTAACCTCTGTCTACTGCCTACTTATTCTTAGCAATAAGATTCAATGCGCTACCGGCCTTGAACCACTCTATTTGAGAGGCGTTGTAGGTATGGTTGCAGGTAATGACCTCCTTGCTGCCGTCCTTGTGAACAAACTCCAAGTGTAGGGGTTTGTTGGGAGCAAAGTCGGTAAGGTCAAGGAAGTTGATCGTATCATCTTCTTGGATTTTGTCATAATCGGCCTCGTTGGCAAAGGTTAGGGCAAGCATCCCTTGCTTCTTGAGGTTGGTTTCGTGGATACGCGCAAAAGACTTGACTAAAACAGCTTTTACTCCGAGGTGGCGTGGCTCCATAGCGGCATGTTCGCGAGAGGAACCTTCCCCATAGTTTTGGTCGCCTACCACAATAGAGGGAACCCCGGCAGCCTTGTAGGCACGTTGTACCTTAGGTACCTCGTCATACGTACCGGTAAGCTGGTTTTTGACACTATTGGTCTTGCCATTGAAGGCATTCACTGCCCCGATGAGCATATTGTTGGAGATGTTGTCCAAGTGTCCACGGAAGCGGAGCCATGGTCCTGCCATGGAAATATGGTCGGTGGTACATTTGCCTTGTGCTTTGATGAGCAACTTCGCTCCGGTGATATTCTCTCCATCCCAAGGAGCAAAAGGAGCCAAAAGCTGTAGGCGGTTGGAGGTGGGGGATACCACGACTTCTACATCACTACCATCTTTGGCAGGAGCTTGGTAACCAGGGTCATCTACAGCAAAACCTTTGGTAGGAAGTTCTTCTCCATAAGGAGGTTTGAATCTTACCTCTTCGCCCTTGTCATTGGTGAGGGTATCGGTAAGGGGGTTGAAGTCCAAACGTCCGGCAATGGCCAGCATGGCCACCATTTCAGGGGAGGTAACAAAGGCGTGCGTATTAGGGTTTCCATCAGCACGTTTGGAGAAGTTGCGGTTGAAGGAGTGTACAATGGTGTTCTTTTCCTGTTTGTCGGCGCCTTCTCTGTCCCACTGACCTATACAAGGGCCACAAGCGTTGGTAAATACCTTGGTGCTGAGTTGCTTAAAGGTATCTATGATACCATCGCGCTCGATGGTATAGCGAATTTGTTCGGAGCCTGGGTTGATACCAAAAGAGGCTTTCGGAGTTACTCCGAGCTCTATCGCTTGCTTGATCACCGATACGGCACGGCTTAAGTCCTCGTAGGAAGAGTTGGTACAGGAACCAATAAGTCCCCATTCCACCTTGAGAGGCCAGTCGTTGGCACGAGCTACTTCCTTCATCTTGCTGACAGGGGTACCGCGGTCAGGAGTGAAAGGTCCATTGATATATGGCTCTAACTCGGAGAGGTTGATCTCGATGAGTTGGTCAAAATATTTCTCAGGGTTGGCATATACTTCAGGGTCGGCAGTAAGGTAGTCGGCTACTTTGTCGGCAGCAGCTACCACATCCTCGCGACCAGTGGCCTTAAGGTAGCGGCGCATGGATTCGTCGTATCCGAAGGTAGAGGTGGTAGCCCCAATTTCAGCACCCATGTTACAGATGGTACCCTTACCGGTACAAGAGAGCGATTGTGCTCCTTCGCCGAAATATTCCACAATAGCACCAGTTCCTCCTTTTACAGTAAGAATATCAGCTACTTTGAGGATTACGTCCTTAGGAGCTGTCCAGCCGTTGAGCTTACCGGTGAGTTTGACCCCGATGAGCTTAGGGAACTTTAGCTCCCAAGCCATACCCGCCATCACATCTACCGCATCGGCACCTCCTACGCCTATGGCGATCATCCCCAAGCCCCCGGCGTTCACCGTATGGGAATCGGTTCCGATCATCATTCCTCCAGGGAAAGCATAGTTTTCCAAGACAATTTGGTGGATAATCCCAGCCCCTGGCTTCCAGAAACCGATTCCATATTTGTTGGATACCGAGGAGAGGAAGTCAAAAACCTCTTTGGATTGTTCGTTAGCCGTCTTTAGGTCTACTTCGGCACCTTCTTTGGCTTGAATGAGGTGGTCACAGTGTACGGTGGTAGGCACCGCCACTTTGGATTTGCCAGCGTGCATGAACTGGAGCAGTGCCATTTGGGCAGTTGCATCCTGACAAGCGATGCGATCAGGGGCAAAGTCTACATAGTCCTTTCCTCGCGCAAAGGCCACTGTAGGGGTTTCCTCCCAAAGGTGTGCATAAAGGATTTTTTCAGCGAGTGTAAGGGGGCGGCCTACGATGCTACGTGCCTTATCTACTCGCTCAGGTATACGGTCGTATACCTTTTTTATCATTTCAATATCAAATGCCATACGTTGTTAGTTTTAAGTTATGAGTTTTGAGTTGTTAGTGGTTAGAGGTTAGTCACTAAAGACTAACCTCTAATCATTTAATTGTTAATAATTGAATTAAGTGTTTTACTAGCTCGCATTACCTCAAAGGTTAGTGCTTCATTGGGGTGGTAGTAGCCTTGTATAGCTACCGGTTTGCCTTGTACTTCCATTAGTTCGGAAAGGATTTGGCTTTCCTGCTCGGTGAGGGCTTTAGCGATGGGAGCAAATTCATCAGAGAGTGCCTTGTCCTGTGTTTGTGCCGCTAAGGCTTCTGCCCAGTAGCATGCCAAGTAGTAGTGGCTACCACGATTGTCAAGAGTACCAACCTTGGATTGGGGAGATTTGCCATTTTCCAAGACCTTACCCACCGCTTTATCTAAGGCATCGGCCAGTACCTGTGCCTTAGGATTCCTATAAGTCTGTGAGAAGTGTTCCAAAGAAGCTCCCAAGGCGAGAAACTCACCTAAGGAGTCCCAACGGAGGTGGTTTTCTTGGAAGAGCTGTTCGGCCAACTTAGGAGCAGAGCCTCCGGCTCCGGTTTCAAACAGTCCTCCTCCGTTCATCAGGGGAACAATGGAGAGCACCTTCGCACTGGTACCCAATTCCAAGATTGGAAAGAGGTCGGTGAGGTAGTCACGCAGCACATTTCCGGTAACCGAGATGGTATCCAAGCCTTTTTTAGCTCGTTTGAGGGAGAAAAGGGTTGCTTCTTCGGGGGAGAGAATATGAATTTCCAATCCTTCGGTATCGTAGTCATTCAGATAGCGTCCTACTTTCTTAATCAGCTCGTGATCGTGAGGGCGGAAGGTGTCTAGCCAAAAGATAGCGGGGGCACCAGTGGCCTTAGCACGATTTATGGCCAACTTCACCCAGTCTTTTACAGGAGCATCTTTGACCTGACACATGCGCCAAATATCGCCTTTTTCTACGCAGTGGGAGAGGTATACCTTGCCCTGAGCACCAACCACGCGTATTTGGCCATCTTCAGAGACTTCAAAAGTCTTGTCATGAGAGCCGTATTCCTCAGCTTTCTGTGCCATAAGGCCTACATTGGGTACCGAACCCATAGTAGTTGGGTCGAAAGCTCCTTGTTCCCTACAGAAGTCTATCACTACCTGATAGACTCCAGCATAACTGCTATCGGGTAGTACCGCGAGGGTGTCCTGGGTTTCTCCCTTGGCATTCCACATCTTACCGGAGTTGCGAATCATGGCAGGCATGGAGGCATCCACGATCACATCATTGGGATAGTGTAGGTTGGTGATGCCCTTGTCGGAATTGACCATAGCCACCGCGGGGGCTTCGGCGAATACTTTTTCTATATCTTTCTCAATAGCAGCCTTTTCTGCTTCGGGGAGGGTGCTTATTTTTTCCAATAGATCAGAGAAGCCGTTGCGTAGGTTTACCCCTAAGCGCTGGAAGGTATCGCCATATTTGTTGATAAGGGGCGCAAAGAAAGTTTCCACAGCATAACCAAAGAGAATAGGGTCGGAGACCTTCATCATGGTGGCTTTCAGGTGCAAAGAGAGCAATACCCCCAGCTCCTTCGCACGTGCAAATTGCTTTTTATAGAAAGCCAGTAAGGCCTTTTGGCTCATTACAGTAGCATCAATAATCTCACCTTCTTGTAGGGAAAGCCCCTCCTTGAGTACCTCTGTTTTGCCAGAGGAGGTGAGCAGTTCTATACGAACCGTATCGGCTGCTTTGAGGGTTGTGGACTGCTCGTTGTGGTAGAAGTCTCCTTCTTCCATGGTGGCTACGGCAGTTTTGGAATCCTGGCTCCATGCTCCCATGCTATGAGGATGTGCTTTGGCATAAGCCTTCACCGCCTTAGGAGCGCGGCGGTCGGAGTTCCCTTCTCTAAGGACAGGGTTTACCGCACTTCCTTTGACCTTGTCATAGCGGGCTTTGATGGCTTTTTCTTCTTCTGTAGCAGGCGTTTCAGGGTAAGGAGGGAGCGGATAGCCCTGTGCTTGCAGCTCGGCTATGGCTGCTTTGAGCTGGGGTACAGAGGCACTGATGTTGGGCAACTTAATGATGTTGGCCTCCGCAGTAGTGGCCAATTGACCCAGCTCTGCCAAGGCATCCTCTACTTGTTGCTCAGCAGAGAGCAGCTCGGGGAAAGCTGCTAAAAGGCGTCCAGCCAAGGAAATATCTTTCAGTGCAAAGGTAACCCCCGAGGAGGCACAAAAGCGCTCAATGATAGGCAACAGGGAATGGGTAGCCAAAAAAGGAGCCTCATCTGTTTTGGTATATACAATACTTTTCATAACTATCTCTTGTTAAGTTCCACAAAGGGGCGTTGGGTAGCTCCTATATAGATTTGGCGTGGACGACCAATAGGTTCTCCGCCTTGGCGCATTTCTTTCCACTGGGCGATCCAGCCTGGTAGGCGGCCGATGGCAAAGAGTACGGTGAACATTTCCAAATGCATACCCAAAGCCTTGTAGATAATACCGGAGTAGAAATCCACATTGGGGTAGAGGTTACGCGCTTTGAAGTATTCGTCCTCCAAGGCTACTTTCTCTAAGTGCTTAGCGATAGCGAAGATAGGCTCATTGATACCCAAGGCCTGAAGGACATCGTCAGCGGCAGCCTTGATGATGGTAGCTCTTGGATCGAAGTTCTTGTACACGCGGTGTCCGAAGCCCATAAGGCGGAAGGGATCATCCTTGTCTTTAGCACGGCGGACGAACTTATCCACATCACCTCCGTCCTTGTGAATCTCTTCGAGCATTTCAATGACAGCCTGATTGGCGCCACCATGTAAGCGACCCCAGAGGGCAGATACCCCAGAGGAGATACTAGCGAAAAGCCCCGCTTCGGACGAACCTACAAGGCGCACGGTGGAGGTAGAACAATTCTGCTCATGGTCACCATGGAGAATCAGTAGTTTGTTAAGGGCGGAGACTACTGTTGGGTTGATTTCATATTTCTCTGTAGGAATCGAGAAAAACAGCTGTAGGATATTTTCTATATAGCCCAACTCATTATTGTAGTAGTTCAGTGGCAGCCCTTCACGTCGGCGGTATACCCAAGTAGCAATAATGGTCACCTTAGCGATAGCCTTACATACGGCTTCGTATACATCTTTCTCACACTTTACATTTACTGGTACAGGGTTAAAGGCAGTCAAGGCGCTAGTTGCAGCTGAGAGTACCCCCATAGGGTGGGCAGCCTTGGGGAAGCCGTTGAGAATTTGGCGCATTTCCTCATGCACTAAGGTGTATTTGTGGATCGTTTTCTTGAATTTGCTATATTCATCGGCAGTAGGTAGTTCTCCGAAGATAAGCAGGTAAGCCACCTCTAAGAATTCAGCCTTGGAGGCCAAATCCTCTATGTTATAGCCACGATAGCGGAGAATACCCTTTTCCCCATCCAAGAAAGTAATAGCACTCTTGCACGAACCAGTGTTCTTATAGCCAGAGTCCAAGGTAATAAGCCCAGTAAGAGCGCGCAATTTCTCTATGTTAATTGCTTTTTCGTTTTCAGTCCCTACTACTAAGGGGAATTCGTAGTCCTTTCCTTCGAAAGTTAGTTTTACGGTATTTTCCATAGCGAATAATATGTGTTTTTAACTCCTACAAATATACGATTTTTTTTCAAATTACAATCCTTAATAATGATGTTTTTTTGTCTTTTAACTGATATTTCTGTGTGTATAGCTATATTTGTGAAAAAATGATAGTTAATTTTTATTTTTTAGAAATTTTAATGGGATAAAAAGACAATGGTAGTGATAAATGATAAATGACCAATAACTAATAGCATCTATTTAGTTATTGGTCATTTGTCACTAGTCATTTGTCACTGGTTACTATATTATTTGAACTCTAAGATAGCATGTTCTATGAAGTCAATATAGTCGTAGTAGCCGTTTTCCTTGAGGTAGTTGGCCAGATAAGCACCACTGGCTTCCATGCCGCCAGCCGCTTCCACTTGGAGCATCTTGGCATAGAGTGGAGCGATGTACTTCTGTACACTTTGGGTTGGTATAGAGGTACGGCGAGCCAAGTAGCTTACAATTTTTCCTTGTGCATCCTTGATAATGTCGAAATCTGTTACCACCCAGTAGTATTCGCCCGATTTGGCAAGGTTCTTAGCTACTGCATGGAAGTTTATACCTTGTTGTATATTATCCCAAAGTACCTTGAAAATCACCCTTGGCATATCCGGATGGCGAATCAGGTTGTGTGGGGAGCCTAATAGCTCTTCCTCGGTATAGCCACATACATCACAAAATACTTGATTGACAAAATCAATCACACCAGCAGCATCTGTGCGGCTCATGATGGTCTTGGACTTATCCCAATCTACTTCCTTATCTATAGGAGTAGGATATTTGAAGTTTGGTATCATATTGGAGGAAATTAATTGTTTGGTAAAAATCTCCGCAAAGATACATTTTTTTGCCGTATTTAAAAAGAAATAGGGGTTATTTTTATGAACAATACAAATAAACTTTTCCACCTTCTGATTATAGCTCTTATTTGTTGGTAATTAGTGAGTTATGTTCTCTATTAAAAAGTTATCAACAAAACAATAAAAATAGAGGTAAGAAAATAGGTTTTTCTGATAAATTTTTTATAACTTGCACCCTCAAAAAAGTATATAGAAAATGGCATTAGAATTTCTAATTGTAGCAGTGTTTTTCATTGGTTATCTGTTTATTACAGTAGAACACCAGGTGAAAATTGACAAAACAATTTCAGCACTAGGCATGGCCGTTATCTGCTGGACAATCCTCAAAACGGCTGATTTGCCTGTATTCAAAATACAGGATGGTCTTGTCCCCTTAGCTGATCAGTATGCTGGGGGCAATCAGGAGGCTATAGACACCCTCTTGTTGCATCACTTAGGGGAAGTAGCCGAAATTCTCTTCTTCCTCATTGGGGCTATGACCATTGTTGAGATTATCGATATGCACCGTGGGTTCGAGATTATCAAAAAGATGGTTAAGACTCGCAGAAAGAAAAAACTGCTATGGGTATTGGGGATTGTTGCCTTTTTCCTCTCTGCCTTGATAGATAACCTTACCACTATTATTATTATGATTACCATCTTGCGCAAGCTGGTACCTTTCCGCGAGGAACGTATATGGTATGCTTCGCTTTTGATAATCGCAGCCAATGCTGGGGGAGCTTGGTCACCCATTGGGGACGTAACGACCACTATGCTTTGGATGGCCAACAAGGTGACTGCGATGCGATTGATTGATTATGTGGTACTTCCAGCTGTACTTTGTTTCTTAGTACCTTTTGCGATTGCCTCTGTGATGCCTATTTTCAAAGGAAAATTGGATATGCCACGAATGGATAAGACCGAGGCTTACAAGAGTAGTACTCCTATCCTTATCATTGGGGTATTGGCCATTATCTTTGTCCCTGTATTCAAGTCTATATTCCACTTGCCACCTTACTTGGGGATGTTGTTCTCTTTGGCTACTGTGTGGTTCTTCTCCGAACTGCTCAAGCCTAATACCGAATTGGTAGAGGGAGACAAGCCTTCTTTCTCTGTGCATAGTGCTTTAGGCCGTATAGAGCATTCTAGTATCTTGTTCTTCCTAGGAATTCTTTTAGCGGTAGCCTCTTTGGAGGTGATGGGAACTCTTTTCAACTTCGCTGGTACGCTTAGCCATGTGATCCCTAATGAGAATATAGTGGTAATGATCCTTGGTTTTGCCTCTGCGGTGATTGATAATGTACCGTTGGTAGCAGCAGCCATAGGGATGTTCCAAGAGCCTTTGGATGCCGCTGTTTGGCACTTCATCGCCTTCTCAGCTGGTACAGGAGGTAGCTTGCTTATTATCGGTTCTGCAGCGGGAGTAGCAGCCATGGGTATGGAGAAGATAGACTTTTTCTGGTATGTAAAACACATCTCTTGGCTTGCCTTAATCGGCTTCCTTGCCGGTAGTGGTGCCCTAATTGCGGTAGAAACATGGTTCAGATAGAGTGACTAATGACCAGTGACTAACAACTAAAAACTAAAAACCAATAAGATTATTATGAAAAGATCGCTACTGTATATAAGTTTTTTCCTACTGCCCCTACTGATGTGGGCACAAGCACCTACGCTTCCTGCCTACACCCTTACGGGTGAGAACACGGTATGTGGGGGTAATATCAAGGTAGACTGGTCAGCAGCTGTCGCAGCGAGTATCCCTGTATCACAGTGGCGTACAGAGCTTTACGATAGCGGCGGAACAAAGCTCGCCCAGCTGGACTTTGATACGGACGGGAAGGCACAGTTCTCCGACCTTTCTTCGGGTACCTATAAGGTAAAAATTGTTAAGAAGGTAGGAACTGATACCCATCCGAGTCAGCTAGTACAGGCGGTAACCTCCAGCTATAGGCGTTTTAGCTTGGATATGTCTGCAACAACCTATGTCAGACCTACCGGAGTCTGCACTCCTGATGCAGGAGTCACTTTCAAGATAAAGGACGGAGAAGGGCCTTTTGTAGTGAAGCTTTATAGAACCCTTACAGATACTACTCCTATCGCCATATCAGCTCCTACAGCTAAGACCCCAGGAGAGACAGCTGTAGCTATATCAGGGCTTGCTCCTAATTCAGCTTATTATGTAGAGGTAACTGACCAGGTTGGAGGAGGGGCTTGTTCCATTACCGAGCCGAGGAATGTGCATCGCATAGTAACACAATCGGCAGCAGAACATTTTGTTAGGAACTTTGCCTTTACTTCTTGGAGACCTAAGAAAACAACTGAGCCTGCTCGTGTGGAGCAAGGATATTTTACAGTAGAAATCAATAATACAGCCTCTGGACCTGGCCCTTTTATCGTAAAGGTAAGAGATTTTGATTCTTCAGAGGTGTTTGTAGCGAGCTATGCCATTACCAAGGGAAGCGGAGCTACTACTACAGCCTATGTAACTCCTGATGGTACCAAGAAATTCACCTCAGGAAAGCGTTATTTGCTGACTGTAGCTGATGGTACTTGCGAATGGGGCAAACAAGTAGGAGGAGAGGGCTATCTCTTCTCTACAAAGGGACTCAAGATGTTCTTGGTACCTTCTTGTAACAATTGTAACCTCTTTGACCTTGCGGTAGCAGCGGACTATACCCATATGGGGGCAAGGCCTACTTATTTTCCATTCTTGCTTACGGTAAAGATAGAACGTACAGGTAGTCCTACCGTAGTACGTGAATTTATCAAGGATGAGGCCTTAGCTAAGAGAGTGCAAGGGAAATACAATGTTTATGGTAATGGAAATGAATTCGGTTATTGGAACTGGTGGGATCCGATGATCTATAAAATTGATAATTATCAAGTAAAACCAGGTGATAAGATAACAATAACTTATAAAGATAGTAATAACCAAACCCAACAAATACAACATACTGTAGCCCCTCCTACAGTTCATCCTTATACCAATCTAAATATAGGAGCTAAAACAAGTGGTACTGCTTGTGATAAAAATGTATTACTAAAGACTTATTTCCAAACCTTTAGTAATAATGCCTATTACAATGCTTTCTGTAATGTTAATGCCGTACAGTCTCGTGTAAAAGTTGGAGGAAGTTGGACAACGGCTACTTACAAGGGAGACCTCTTTAGATATTATAATGAAGTCAATAACAATGAGCATATTGCAGTCATTGCCAATAGTGCTGCTTCTACTTATCAGGTAGAGTATGCTACTGCTTCAGGAAGTTTAGATGGCTCTACCACAAAGAACTGCAAACACTACCTCTCCCAACAGTTTACCCAAGCACAAGTAAACGCTATAAATCCATTGAGTAATATAAATCTCAGCGTTGGAGGAACCCCTGGACAAACTTTAGAAGAGGGAATTAAAGGCAATAAGGTGTATCTTGGAACTTCAGATCCAGATAGTGGTCAGTTGGACTTTTTCAAAGCAAATAATAAGCTTACTGTAAAGTTAGAGCGCCTTGATGGGAAGAAGACTGTAAAATTCAATGCTACAGGGCCTTGGAACTTGGCAGGAGAATATGAGGTAAAATTCCCCTATACCAAAGTACTCCCAGAGGGGAATCCTGAAGTTATCTACCAATTTACCGATGTTCCAATAGGACAGTATAAGATGACCTTATCGGATCAATGTCCTGGCAGGCCTGCGGTGGTGAAGACATTTACAGTAGATCAAGTGCCTTCACCCGCTTATACCTTTCAACTTGTTGTAGGAACCTCTTGTGCATCAGGAGGAGGCGTTAGTAAGGGTGCCATTTCTCTTAGAGCTACTTCTTTGAAGAATTATTCGGCATCTTTACGTAGTCCTGTAGTAGTTTACAAGGATTTAGATAATGGACAAGCAAAACTTCACCTTCGTAAAGGAGTAGCTGTAAAATCTGCTAACTTTTCGATAGGAAATGATGGCCAAGAAAAATATGTTTATCATGCAAATGTAGCAGATCTTCCTCCAGGCAAATATTTGCTAGGAATCAAGACAGGAAGTTATCTTTATTCTGTAGTGGATCCTACCTCTGCAAGAAAGAATGGCTATATGTACCCTAACTTACCAAGGCCTTATGATACAGAAATATACAAAGAATTTGAAATAGAGAATATTACAGATGTAACTCCTGTATCAGTCATTGGGATGTGTGATGTCTCTAACCCTAATACAGGGGTGATACGAGTAGAGATGCCGCAAGGCTCTGTACCTAAATATCCTATTACTTATACTTTATATAAAGTATCAGGTGGAGTTAAGACTGTTGTGACTCAAGGAGGTAATGAGGTAAAAAAGGTAGTCAATACCAAGCCAACCAATTTTGAAGACGCTTTTGCGACCTTTACCAATGTACCTAAACTTACCGGTGGAGATACTTATGAGGTAAAGTTTGAATCGGGCTGTCTGGATCGTTGGGTACCTGTACCTGATTTTGGTAGCTTGACAGCTCCTGCAGCACAAGCTAGTGTAACTCAGGCTTGCTTTAACCAACCGATGACTTTTTCAGTGGATCTTTCAGAATCTGTATATGATATCCGTTGGAAGGCTGATCCTGCTGATGCGTTCAATGGAGTGCCAGCAGACACGCTAAAAAAGGCAACCTTTAGTTTCTCTCCGCAAAAAGCAGCTAAGTACTTTGTGACTTATAAGATGAAATCTAATAGTGGTTGTCCGGTAGTAGAAAAGACAACTTCTAAACTCGAAGTACCACTAAAGGTAACGAACTTCACAGATGCAGCCATCGGCACCCTTACGGATGTAACTGAGATCATGCCTACGAATTTGTGTGCAACGACGGCCACTTGGACAGCGCCTACGATCACCGACAGTGAGGGCTGTGGTTACAGATTGACCTGGAGGGTATTGGATGCGGGAGGCAACGAGCTGTACAAGCCGACTGCGGATGCCAATGGCAATACACCTGCTACGAGCTGGAATGGCTTCAAGGTAGGGGATAGCTATGTAGAGTATACGGTAAAAGGCAAGGCCGATGGTGGTACGGAGGGCAAGAAGCGGCTCAAGGTAACGGTAACGGCGCCACAGGTGACTATAAATGTAACGGGCAAGTTTGTAGGAGAGCATAATGATGCGGCAGCAGAGAAACATAGCTTTGCCAAGGGCGAGACCGCCTATTATATGGTAACGGTAGAGAACACGACGACACAGCGCTTTGGCACGAGTGCCTTGAAGATTACTTTACCGGATAATACCAATGGCAATTACGAATTGCCACAGGCTACAGATAGCCGCTTACCAGGGCTACTGACCCAGTTGGGAACAGGCACTACGGTAGAATATGATACAAATAATCCGAGAGTGCTGATTATCAGCAATATCAACGGAACCGTATTTGGACAGAACAGAAAGGTCAATGTCTTTATACCTATAAATATCAGGAACCAGACGGATTGCTCGCAGTATGAGAATGCTTGTAGTGCAGTGCTAACAGCCAAAGCATCGCTTGAATACAGCACGGGCAATGGCTGTCCGAGTGCAGGCACCAAGGATGGAAACAGCTCATGGGCATCGATTCATAATAATGATAACAACTGTAGAAGATTGGAGCTCTTCTGCGGAGGTACGGTGAACTTGACAGCTCGCGGCAGTGGCTACACCAGCTATAAGTGGTATAGCAGTGCGGACAATGGCAGCACCTATCAAGAGATAGCTGGCCAGACGGCCGCTACTTACGCAGCTACAGCAGCAGGCTACTATATGGTAAAGAAGATAGTAGCTTGTGAAGGAGTAGCGGACACCGCTACGGAAGAATACATCCGAGTGATCTCTTCAACGGATGCCAATGTAGATGTGATCAAGGAGCAAGCCGGAGGCAGAGGCGGACATTGTATCAATGATAATAATATATGGGTAAGTCACTTCTTGCTTTGTGCAGGCAGCAGCTATACCTTGAGAGCCAACTTCTATCAGGCAGGCGTACAGTGGCAAAGAGCCAATGGTTGTGATCCGGCCAGCAATGCACAGAACTGCTACCAGAATACAGATAGCTGCTGGCAGACGATCTCTACGGACTATAGCTATACCTTTACAGGAGCGGGCAGATACCGCTTGAAGGTAGGTAGTGGTGCGTGTGTGAAGACCTACTTCTTCGAGGTGAAGAGTGGCGGCATCACAGCTGCATTGGAAGGACAAGTAACGGAACACTCTGCTTTGAGCTTGGGTGCAGCCAACTTAGTGATGAGCACAGAGGGTACTAGCTATAAATACACTGTAAAACGCGTATCAGATGGAGCTGTATTGGCCACCAATGTCACCCCAGCGGTAGATAGTAGAGGCAGCCACTATGTAAAGGTACCGAACTTAGCGGTACCGAATGACCTGACACGAGATAATTTTGATATCACCTTGACCCCTACGGATTCAGCCTTGTCGAATTGTAGCACCACCATCAGGGTAGATATACCAAAGACAGATGCGATGACGGCCAGGGTAGTGTTCACGAACACCTGGGCGGAGCGTCAGTGTAACCGAGCCAAATACGACTTTACGATAGTAGGCGGAAGGAGAAACTATAAATACTTGATTTATAAGATCGACGGACAATATGCGAAGCGTTCTTATGATGGCATGTTGTTGGATGTGATTCCAGATTCGGAATACACCAATGCCAGTGCTCCGACCAATGCCCAGACGGATCCACCTGATAAATTTTCAGAGTGGATAGAGGTACCCCGCAAGGGTAAATACATTTTCTTGATTAAGGATGTGGATGATAGAGTTGCCTTGACCAATGAGGTACAGGTAGGTCAGACCTCCAAGTATGCGGTAGATGTAGAGGTAACGGGTCTTACATGTTCGAGTGAGGATGCAGGAAAGATCACTGCAAGATTTTTGGACAACACGGTACCACAACCAAAGATTCAGCTATTCAAGTATAAGACAGACGGCACGGAGGACAGCAGCTGGTCGGTACAGACCAATGCATCAGGGGAGTTCAACAATTTAAGTGCAGGAAAGTATAGAGTAGAACTCAGTTACTTGCATTCCTCTGTTTCCCCACAGATCCGTTGTACAGTAAAACAAGATGTAGAGGTAAGCTCACCGGCACCTATAGAAGCCTCTATAGGAGTGGTGAAGGACAACACCTGTACGAACAATGGCAAATTCCTCTTGAAGGTCAATTGGGTTAAGGGCGGCGTACCTGGCCCAGGGGGCACCTATAGCTTCATGTCCACTTCGGGCACTGGGGTCTATAGTACGGACAGAGAGTTCTATGTGGATGGAGGTAGTGAGAGTGATCCGAAGATCAAAGTATATGTAAAAGATAATAACGGCTGTATAGCCGAGGTAGAAGTGATGGCCAAGAAGTCGCTTGTAAAGCCTACGTTATCGGCCACACCAGTTACTTACGACTGTGCGGGTAATGGAACCTTTACGGTTACTCCGACCACTCCAGCGGGCAAGACCTATACCTATGAATATAGCTTGGATGGAGCCGTACGCCAGAGTCCTAATGCGGCAGGCAATGCGATTCTTTACACAGGTATCCCAGGTAAGGCAGCAGCCTATGTGGTACGCGCCTACTATAAGGAGCCATCGACCCATCCGATCAATGAATTGTATAAGACCGGTTTTGGCGACTTAGAGCGCTTGGATGCGAGTGAGGGAGCCCCAGTGGGTATAGGAGCCGCTACGGAAACAGGCGAGCTATCGGCAGGGAACCATGTGGTGACCAAGCAGTTGCCAAGTAGTGCGATCTACCGCAGTGAGACAGGTACTGGCAGATACTATGCGATTCATTCCGGTCCGGGCAATGTACAATTGTTTGTCAAGGAATTAGACAATGTAGTGAAGTTGCGCGCGATGAGCGTGAAGTTCCGCTATATCAATTTAGGAAAGAACCACCAGACCCAGTATAATGCACCGATACGCGTAGTGGTAGAGGTACCGAATCCATCGGGTGTAGGCACCAGCAGCTTCACTAAGACTGTAGCCGCGGTATCACAAGCAGAGAGCTGGAAGACAGCGGAGGTCACCTTTGAGGACTTGGTAGGCTTCAACCAGAGCACCAGAGCGCGCTTGATTATCGAGACTACGGTGCACAATGTAGCCATAGGATTGGATGATATAGAAGTAACCCAACCGACGGAGACTTGCCAGGTAGGTGAGCCTATCTCGGTACAAGTAGATCCGAACAAAGGCTTTGCCGCCAGCATCACCCAGGTGGAACCCCCTAAGTGTCATGGAGGCAAGGGTAAGATCTATGTAAAACTGACCAATCCGAAGCCAAGTAGTACTTATAAGTACCAGCTATCAGGAGGCACCTTCGAGGCCACACCACTGGTGGGCACCGATAAGTTAGAGATAGAAGCCCCGATAGGGGTGCATACCTTGAACATCCGTATGATAGCGGCAGATCAGACCTATTGCCAGGTAGCCACTAATGAAACGGCAACGATAGTGGATGTACCACAGTTAGAGATAGAAGATTTGACGATCCAGGCTAAGGGCTGTGTAGCACCATGGCTAACGGCCGGTGCTACGGTGAAGGTAGTACATGGTACGTCCCCTTATACGGTACAGAAGAAACGTCCGGAAGACCCAGACTTTGTAGATGTAGCCGCTTCGGACATCACATGGACAGGCAGCACAGGAGCGTTTGTAGGCTTGGATGACAATAAGAGCTACCAGTTCAGGATCAAAGACCACAATGGCTGCTTGAGTCCAGTACAGTCCTACTTTGTTCCAGCTAAGATAGCGCTAACGGCAACGGCCAATGGCACTTTGTGTCTTAGCCCAGGAGGCACTGGTACGATCATTGTAGATGCGCTTACAGGTAATGGAGGCTATGAATTTGAGTTGGATAATTCAGGCAACTGGCTAAGTGATCCGGCCAACCCAACGGAATATGAATTTGAGAACTTAGCTCCAAGAGCGACCCCATATAAAGTACAGGTAAGAGACGCCTTAGGCTGTCAGTTAGCTGCTCCGATAGAGATCACCATCAGTGAAGCCTTGGAGGTAGGCCATACCTCGGATGACCACTTCGACTGTAATGCGAATCCATCAGAGCATATAGAAATCATGGCCAAGGGAGGTAATAAGATCTCCGGCGCTTACCGCTTAGAGTGGAAGCGAGGTGGCCAAGCCACAGACCCAACGGGCTATAACCCATCGACCGACAATGATGGTGGCAATGTACAGATAGGCGCTCCTACCACAGGTACGACAGTCAAGTATGAGATCGACCTTAAGGCGCAGGGCACTTACCACTTCCGCTTGACGGATGCCAATGGCTGTGAGCAGTTTGTCACCGAGAAGGTAGAGGCACAGGAGCCAGCCTTCTTGAGTTCACCAGGGCTATCAGGCAGTGAGATCAACTGTGCGGGCGCCTCAGATGGGGTGATAGGTGTGTACAATGGCAGCAGCTTCTTACCGATAGAAAATGCGATAGACCGCTCTAAGGGAGTAGCCCCTTATACGATCAAGATCTATCACTCTAATGGAACCAATCAGGGAACGATCTTGACGGCAGACAAGTTCAATGGACAAGGCCTTGTGGCAGGCTACTACTATGTAGAGCTAACCGATAGTAAGGGATGTCAGGCTCACCAAATCGTAAGAGTCACAGAGAAAGCAGCACCGACCCTTGTGGTGAGTGGCTATCAGCCAGAGCGTTGTACCCCATCTCCAAGATTAGGAGAAGTACAACTGACCCTTACCGCACCATTTGCCTCAGACTATAGAGTAGGCTTGTATACAGACTTGGATGCAGATGGCAAGCCACTTACGGTAGCCAATAACTATCCAGGTGCTACGATAGGTCAGGCCAAGGAAGACCTTAGCAATAGTACAGGAGGTGTGGTAACGATCCAAGACTTGCGTCAAGGAGAATACTATGTAGCGGTAACGAACCTAAGAACAGGATGTTCGGTAGTATTACCTAATACATTGACCATTGCCGGCTCAGAGCTTGAGATTACTCAAACCCCAGGGCCTGCGGGCAACTGTAATGAGCTTAATGTTATCTTAGAATTTAGAGAAAGAGGGGGAACTATTAACAAGGCAGACTTAGAGTTTGCAGTTTATGACCCAACGAAGACCTATGCGGCTCATACGAAGGTCAATCCGTCCACTTATGACGACAGTACCCCAGGGGTAATTAAGGTACCACTCACGCTTCAAAATGGCTTGAGATACCAGATTATTGCCAACTATAAGGGCTGTACAAAGATAATAACCCCAAGGGGTATTCCTAATGGCAATTCAGGTGTGGTGACCCAGAACCGCAAGCCAAATATCTGTGGTAATGATGTCTATGTAGACTTCACAGTAGCAGGCTTAGTTGCAAGCACCAACTATGACTATGCCCTTTATACGAACCCATTTGTAACCACCCTACCGATTACAGCCACACCAATTCACAGTGGAACGGTAACCTCAGCATCAGATGGTAAGGCACGTATCCAACAGACCCTCACCGGCTTGTTGCAAGAAGGCAAGAGCTATACCTTGGTTGTAAGAGACCAAACGACAGATCACTGTATGAAAGCCTCTAGAACCTTCCAGGTAGCCAAGGCACCCCGTGCGTTGGCCATGGATGGTACTCCGGAGCTAATCAAGAACTCCTCTTGTAATACTCCGGAGAATCCGAATTATTCGGCACAGGTACGTATTAAGGTGAAGGATGGTATTCCACCTTACCGCTATACGATTACTAAGGTAGCTACCGATCCGGTAGATAAGTGGGCAGAACCAGAGGTGGTGACCACCAATAGCCCAGAGCTAGTATTGGATAAGACCTTCTTCACCACAGATAAGAAGATCACCGGTACCGTATCGGGAGATATATGGCATGTACATGTCAGAGATGCCAATGACTGTTGGGTAACAGCACCAGTGACTGTTTATGCGGACGATACAGCCCATATAGATGAAGTGGAGATAGAGAACTTGTGTACCCCAGGCACCGACTTTACGCTACTGGTAACGATGAATAAGATAGGTCGAGGCCAGCACTATTATACCTTCCGTCCTTCGGGAGGGTCAGCCGCTTCGGAAACAGCTCGCTTGCCGATCAACTTCGAGCAGGTAGCCCCTAACAAGTGGGAAGGACGTATCAGCAATGTATATGCCGATGCCAATGCTAGAGAGTTAAGAATCTATGATCAGAATGTCTGCGTGTCCAACATCAAGACTTTCAGCTTCACCGGTAAGCCTACTTATGTGGTAGAGCAGACCCGCTTGATCAGCTGTCGATCAGGAGCCGCAGGCGAAGGACAGATTACGGTCAAGACCGTACAGAATGTCAATACCCCAAATCACAACTATGTGTACCGCTTGTACAAGGAAGACAGCAATGGAGAAACGCTGCTGATAGGCAATACAGCCTTGGCTCACAACCCAGCAGACTTCACCTTGGATATAGCCGATGCCGGCAAGTACAGGGTAGAGATTGTAGACTTGAAATATCCAAACTGTCCATTTGCTCGAACTATAGTGGTAAGAGAAAAGGTAGTACCGATTGTACAAGTACAAGGCTTTACGGACTCCAAGTGCTTCAATCCGAATGCAGCATTGGGAGAAACCAACGGAGGAGGATCAGTGACTTTATTTGCCTCACCTGAATCTATAGCCGGAATGAAGTTCACTGTCAAGTCAGCCCGCTATGCGGATGATGACAGTACGGTAAGTCTGGATCCAACTAGTCTTACCGATTACCAATCAGTGTCAGCTAGCAATAGTAAGGTAGAGATTACCGCAGGCGGACGTAAGGCCTTGATTAAGGGACTTTACGGACACAAGCGAGGCGTTATCTATACGATAGAGGTAGAAGGCAATAATGAATGTAAGACCACCACGGAGGTTAAGATCCTCGGGGTAGAAGAGATTCAGGCCGATATGACCAAGGCAGTGGCCACTCAGTTCAAGTGTAGCGCAGACCAAGAGTTGGTAGCCAAGTTAGAGCTTGAGTCCAACTATGTCAAAGGAGGTAGCGGTGTGTATCGCTATACCTTGATAGACAAAGCCACAGGCCAGCCAGTGGATGGCAACGTAGAGCTTACAGAACCTAAGTTCCGTATTGATAACCAAGCGGGAGGTACCTACACCTTGCGCGTGAAGGATGCCCAGTATAACCACTGTGACTATAAGGACTTTGACTTCTTGGCAGCTCAGGCGATCGATCCATTTGTGAAAGTCACCCAGGTGATGGCCGCCGAGGTACAGGATATCACCTGTCAAGCAGGCGAAAAAGTATCGGTAACGGCCAATTTAGCACCAACGCCAACGAAGGATGTACGTATTACCTTGTCGATGCGAAACGTAGCGGATGGCTCTCACCAGAGCAAGACCCTTACGGTAGCGGCAGGCAATGCCACCGTGAGTCATACCTTTGACAATGTGCCTATGGGCAGCTATAGCATCACGGCACTCAATGAAGAAACTGGCTGTATTGTATACGGAACGGCCTATGAGGTACAAGATCCGAATACCTTCTCGCTAACGGCTACGCTAGAAAAACCAGTGAAGTGTTATGGTACCGCCACCGGATCCATCACCTTTACCTTAGCCGACTTAGACCTAAGCAATAGCGCAGGAGTGGATCAGGCCACAGAAGGCTATACCTTGGAAATCAAGAGTATCACCCGACCTACGGATCCGGTACGTACAGAAATGGTAGCGCCAGGAAGTGCCACCAAAGAGCTAACCGACTTGAAGTATGGAGCCTATACGGTAACGGCCACCTCCACAAGTACCGGCTGTGTGACTAAGATACCGGCCAACTTTACCATCCGTCAGGCCGACCAGCCGATCAACTTGGCTGCAGAGCTAAAGATACCGGATGATTGTAGTGCCACCGGTAGTGCGGAAATCTCCATAGAGATCACCGGAGGGGTAGCCCCTTATAAGGTGACCATGACAGGAGACAATGGCCATACACAAACGGTAGCGGCGATGTATAACCGTTGGCTCTTTATAGAAGTGCCAGGATCTAACAGTCCAGGAGCCACCTTCGAGTTCAAGGTAGAAGATGCTTGGGGCTGTGTGATGGAACACCTACCGATGAGCAAGAAAGTAGTCAAACCAGATCCGATCGACTTTGACCCACCACAGATCCCGATGGTATCTTGTAGAGGTGTAGAGGATGCGGAGATCGTGATAGAGAATGCCCGTGGGGGAGCTTATGACGACCCAACGGAAGCCACACCGAAGACCACTTATTACTATGAGTTGTACCACTCCGAGCGAGGCGCAATACGTCCGTTGCAGACCAGCAACAAGTTCGATGAATTGCCAGCGGGTAACTATACCTTGGTGGTGAGAGACCGTTGGAACTGTGAAAAGCAACAGCAGTTTACCATCTCCAACCCACCAGAGGTGAAGGTCACCAAGGTGGATGGATCAAACTTGGTATGCTATGGAGACACCTCCGGCTTTGTCAAGATCAATGTAACGGGAGGAACCCCAACCATACCGAAAGGCTCTCCATCGGGAACCCCAGCAGAGCTCATCTATAAATTAGAATTGGTAGAGGCAGACACGGATGTGGTGACCAATACCTTCCCTAATATCCGAACAAGTATGTTGCCTTACACCATCACGGGACTTACCCCAGGGGTCAACTACCGAGTAAGGGCGAGCGATGGCAAGCAGTGTCCAGGAGAATCAGACTTGTTTGCCTTGACGGCAGCACCGAACTTGGATGTGAAAGCCTCCTATGAGGATACTTGTCGCGATAATGCTTATGACGGAGATGTGGTGATCACCTTCGATGATGGAACGGTAGATTATAGCAAGGTAAGATACTCCTTCGATGGAGGGGCTACTCGCTATAACTTTAGCAGTGGATCTGCCTCAGGGGCACAGGTGAGAATTAACAGAAACCACACCTCTGTGAACCCATCGTCCTTGCCACAGACCATCAAGCTGTACTATACAGAGGGAACCACCACATGTGAAGGAGAAACCACCCCAGTGGTAGTGCCAGTGATAGAGCAGTTGAGCCTGATAAAAGACCCATCAACCACAGGAGATCTGAACGAGTTAAGACTTCTAGGAAAGAATGGTATACCAGGCTATGTATACTACTTCAATGGGGTACATAGAGGCAGCGAAGGTACTTATATTGTAAGGATACAAGACCCAGAGGGCGTGGATCCGAGTGATAATAAGCTCAAGAAGCGTATCGAAGCCAAAGTGGAAGACAGCAAGGGCTGTACGGCACAGGAAGTCTACTATATAGACTATGTAGATATAGAGATTCCACGCTTCTTTACACCGAATGGGGACGGAGAGAACGATGTATGGTGGCCACACAACAGCCAGCAGTATCCGAACATCCTCACCCAGATATACGACCGCTATGGGCGCTTGCTCAAGGAACTCACCCGCGGACAGAGATGGGATGGTACTTACAATGGCAAGGCCTTACCTACGGGAGACTATTGGTACATCATCACCTTAGGGGAAGAGGATGATTCAAGAGAATTCAAAGGACACTTTACACTATTTAGATAATAGTGGATTGGTAGTTAGTGGTTAGTTGTTCTCATCTGACCACTAACCACTAACCACTAACCACTGATAACTAAAAGAAATTAAAAAAAGAATAATGAAAAAACTAGCGATATGCGTATGTATGCTTTTGGGCATGCCGAGTATATTTGGGCAAGAATTGCAGCTACCTGCGGGGAATCAGTACTTGGCCGATAGTGAATTTTTGATTATGCCCACCTATGCGGGTATAGGTAATAATGTGCGCGTGCGCTTATCGGCCACCAGCCAGTGGGTAGGTCTGAAGGATGCACCGGACTACCAGAGCCTCTCTGGGGATATGCGTTTGGGCAATCGCAGCGGAATGGGCTTATCCCTTTATAACGACCGCAATGGATATACCAAGCAGCTGGGGGGTAAGTTTACCTTTTCTCACCACTTAACTTTGGATAGTTACGACAACCATTTTATCTCCTTTGGGATCTCCTATATAGTGAACTCCTTCCGAGTGGATATAGACAAGTTCACTGATACGGGACGTCCTTCGGCGGACTTGGGGGTTACGGACAACCGCTCGACGATCAACCACAACTTTGAGGTAGGGGTACTCTATCGCTATAAGGGGGTTTTTGCGAGTCTTTCGGCTACCAACATTCTCAATAAAAGTCAGGAGATGTTCGATATCAAAGAGCCTACTAATTTGAGGAACTACAATTTGTATGCGGGTTATCGCTACAAGCGCGACTTCAATAGTAGTTTGGAGATAGAACCATCTATCTTTGCGCAATACTTAGAGGGGGATGGTCGTTCGCTAACGGATGTGAATATCAAGTTCCGTTGGTTCGACTATGAGGACTATTACTGGGCAGGGGCTACGGTTCGCCTTATCAACGACCAGGTGTTCAAGCCACTGAGCGTGGGGCCTATGCTAGGTCTTAAGAAAGGCTTGTTCTACTTTGCCTACGGCTACGCCTTGAACCTCAATGCTATACGCTCCTATAACTCAGGCTCCCACATGATCACCCTCGGGATAGATATGTTCCAAGGTATCGGTGGATGTAACTGTACGGAAAGATAATAACCTTATTGTGATTACATTTCATAGCTTATACCAGTCAGCTCGCTTGCGCTCGCTGCCGCTTTCCATGTCGGGAATTATCTTAGGTTCAGCTATTGCCTATGGGCAAGGAGCTTTTCGTTGGGATATCTTCCTTTTGGCTTTACTCACTACGGTTTTGTTTCAAGTCCTTTCGGACTATGCCAACGACTATGGAGATGCCCAAAAGGGCACCGACAATGAGCATAGGATAGGTCCCAAACGGGCTATACAATCAGGCGCTATGTCCCTTGAGGAAATGAAGCGAGTGGTAGTGGTCACAGCCCTACTTTCGGCTCTTTCAGCCTTATCCCTTATAATGCTTTCTTTTGGAGAGCATTGGGCTTTAGCACTTGTCTTTATGCTATTGGGAGCAGGAGCTATTTTTGCGGCTATTCGCTATACAGTAGGCCAATCGGCTTATGGGTATAAGGGCTTAGGAGATGTATTTGTATTCATCTTTTTCGGTTGGGTAAGTGTTATGGGGTCTTATATGCTTTATACACAACACTTTAGTTGGCTTGTATTACTGCCTGCTTCTGCTTGTGGGATGCTTAGTATGGGAGTTTTGAACCTCAACAACATGCGTGATATAGAGAATGACCAGCAGATGGGCAAGCATACCATTCCGGTAAAAATAGGACTGTCACTGGCCAAATATTATCATTATTTGCTCATTATCATAGCTATGTGCCTGATGATGTGCTATACCATACTCACCTTTGAGTTTCGCTACAAAGCTTTGTACATCATTGCTTTTGTACCATTGGTTTTTCATCTTTTCTATGTCAGAAGAGTGAAAGTACCTAAGGATTTTGATTCCCAACTGAAAGTAGTAGCGCTCTCTACTTTTCTGATGAGCATACTTTTTTTTGTAGGAAAACTCATATAATGAATGCTAACAATGCTCAATGATTAATTTATCCTTGATATTAGCCATTGACAATTAATAATTAACAAATAACAATTATTATAAGTGGATTTTTTTAGAAAACATTTTACGAACATTCTAATTGGAGGGCTTGTATTGGTAGCTTTGGCTATGATATTGCCCTATTTCTCTAAGCTAATAAATGGCTCAGATACAGAAGGTGCTTCAGTGCCACAAACTACCGTTTCAGATTCAGAGGCAATAAGTTCATGGGAACCTCCTTTTGAGCACGAGGGAAATCTGTCCTTTTATAAAAAGGATCGTGATAGCCTCCTTATCAAAACCTTTGAAATAGAGTTTGCCCGTACTGCTCAGGAAACAGAAGTGGGACTTATGTATCGAAAATCCATGAAGGAGAACCAAGGGATGCTCTTTGTCTTCCATGATGAGAGACCTCGTTCGTTTTGGATGAAAAATACCTATATTCCATTAGATATCATCTATTTAGATAAGGATAAGCGTATCGTAAGCATCGCTAAGAATGCCGAACCACTCTCTGAGACTTCACGTCCTTCGGAAGGAGAGGCAATGTATGTCTTGGAAATTAATGGAGGATTATCCGACAAAATAGGACTTTCCAAGGGAGATCGTATGACTTATGAATCTTTGATTGACTGATATTTATGGAAGAAAAAGTCATCTTAGTTAATGAAAAAGACGAGCCTATAGGGCTTATGGGAAAAATGGAAGCGCACGAGAAGGGACTCCTGCATCGGGCGTTTTCAGTTTTTATATTTAATTCCAAACAAGAAGTACTTTTGCAGCAGCGAGCCGCTTGTAAGTATCATTCCCCCAATCTTTGGACAAATACTTGTTGCAGTCATCCTCGGGAAGGGGAGACCAACCTGCAAGCAGGAGAACGACGCTTACAAGAAGAAATGGGGATGAGGGTACCTCTTAGGGAAGCCTTCTCTTTTATCTACAAAGCTCCCTTTGACAATGGCCTTACCGAACACGAATATGATCATGTTCTGGTAGGCTATAGCGATGTCCAGCCTCAGATAAATCAAGAAGAAGTAGCCTCTTGGAAATGGCTTTCCTTAGAGGCTATCAAAGAGGATATTTTGCAGGCACCAGAGCAATACACGGCTTGGTTTAAGATTATTTTTGAGAAGTTTTACCATCACCTTTTAAGCAAATAATGAGACTTCTCACCCCACGTATAGAAGATGCTATGCTGAAGCGAAAATTCCGCAGAAATCATTTTCAGCGAGCCTCATTCTCCACAGCAAATAGAAGAGAGTTCCTTGCGCCTACAATATTGGATTATAGGCACCGCTATTTTTACCTTACTCTTATCTGTAGTGCTTATCTTTGTTCGAATAAAAAACAGTAAAAAATAAGCTGATTACTTAAACAATTCTAAGTGTGCATCGGCAAGTCGCGGCATGGCACCATGTTGCTGGCATACATAAGCGGAGACCTCTACGGCCAACTGGTGAGAGGCAACTAAGCAGCGCCCATGTAGGTGAGAGGCGATAAAGGCAGCGGTAAAGGAATCACCTGCGCCTACCGTATCGGCAATGGTAATCTTTGGTGTTGGTAAGAAGGATTCTTCCTTGGGAGTCAAGACCCAACTGCCCTCCGTTCCTTTGGTAAGTATAAGTATATCAAGCTGGTACTTTTCCAGTAGTTGCTTACAAATTTCCTTTTCAGCGGCATTCCACCCAAAGAGTTGGGCTATTTTTACAACTTCTTCGTCATTAATCTTGAGAATATCTGCTTTTTCAAGTGAATTTTCAATAATTTCTTTCGTATAATAGTTCAGTCTTAGGTTAATGTCGAATATTTTAAGGCTGTCCTCGGGCATAGTATCCAAAAAGGCATGGATAGTAGCGCGAGATACCTCGTGGCGTTGTGCTAAAGATCCAAAACACACCACTTGGGTCTGCTTGGCAAGGTTCTCTATGGCAGGCGTAAATGGGATATTGTCCCAAGCAGCTCCTTCGCAAATCTCATACTGAGGTACTCCCCAGTTATCCAATTTTACTTTGACTTCTCCGGTAGGGAAATCAGTTTGTTCTATTAAGTAATTAAGTTGTTTCTTCTCTAAGCTGCCTAAGATTTCCTTACCTAAGAGATCTTTTCCTATAGCGCTTACGGCATGGCCTTGGAATCCAAATTGGGAGATATGATAGGCAAAATTGGCAGGAGCTCCTCCTAATACTTTCCTTTCGGGGAATACATCCCAAAGAATTTCTCCTAACCCAACGATAATATTTTTCATTATAGGGAATGTTTTAAGTGATTATCAGATAAAAAAGCAGGGAAAAAAGAGTCTTTCTTCCCTGCTTGAAGTGATTTAGTCATGTTTAACCTTGTAAAGGGTAATATTTTCTACGCTGATAGCTGTATTTCCTTTCAAATCAAATTTCAATTGATTATAAGGTTCGGTAGGGAAGACGATATTAGTCTGTACGACCTCTCCTCCGTTGACAAATACCTCGGTGGAGGCCTTATCTACCCATAGGTGTATGGTATAGCTATCTTTTTTGGTCAGCGGCGCCTTGATCAGCGGTTTGGCAAAGTTGCTGCTAAAGTCTGTAAGTCCACTTTGGCTTCTATCCACTATGAAAGTTTTCTGATCAGTATCGAAGGCATAGACAATCTTCTCTCCTTTGTTGTTTTGTAAAGCAAAGTCAAACTTAGAAAGACCGTTGGGCTTGATGGTAAAGCTCAATACATAGCCATTATTGTAATAGTCTGCTCCGATAGGGAAGCTCTCCTCAGCAAGTTGGTTCATGATGATAGGAGTACCCTCTTTCTCATCGCCTACTTCTCTGACCGGAAAGCTAGCCACGACCATATGTAGCCCATTGTGTGCCAAGCGAAGTTCTCTGGGAAGGGTCATAGCACTGCGGAAGTTTTGAGTAGGTACCACATTTCCATAATCCCAGTTGTTCATCCAGCCTAAGAAGAGCCTACGTCCGTCACTTTCGGGAATATTACTCCAGGTCACTCCGGCATAGTTGTCACGACCATAGTCTAACCAAAGTGGGTAGGGGAGCGGATCGGGGGTAAAGGTAGTACCATCGAAGTCTCCGATAAAGTATTGGGTAGCGTTTCCTCCATTAGGCCCTCCGGGGTTAATACTTACAAAGAGTACCCACTTGATTTTTCCCTCATAGATAAGGGGGAAGAGGTCAGGGCATTCCCATACCCCTGTGTGAGCGCCTATATTCTCTCCAAATTCACTAATTTTCTCCCATTGCTTGAGGTTTTTAGAGGCGTAAAAAGTAATTGTTTGAGAGGTAGCCAAGGACATAATCCATTTGTTTCCAGGGGCATACCAAAATACTTTAGGGTCACGGAAGTCCTCGATGCCAGGGTTGGCAATTACCGGGTTATGGGCATATTTGGTAAAAGTACGTCCGTTGTCCAAGCTATAAGCAATGGATTGGGCTTGTCTCTCTCCAGCAGAGGTATAGAAGGCCACGATAGCTCCTTCGCCAAAGCCTGCGGTATTGTACTTATCCACAACGGCACTACCGGAGAAGATAGCCCCTAATTCATCAGGAGCCAGCGCTATAGGAAGGTGTTTCCAGTGTATCATATCCTCACTTACCGCATGTCCCCAGTGCATATTTCCCCATCGTGCGCCATAAGGATTGTGTTGGTAGAAGAGGTGATATTCCCCATTGTGATATACCATGCCATTGGGGTCATTCATCCAGCCATAAGCAGGGGTAAAGTGGTAATTAGGGCGATAGGTCTCGTTGTAGGTGTAGTCAAAAGTATCAGAAGCCTTTATCTGGCTGATACCGATATCCTTTTTGGTAGCTTGTCCGAAAACAAGGTTGATCTTTTTACCCTTGTAAGCCTCTACGGACAGAGGCAACCAATATTGAACGTGAGTTCGAGCAAGGCGAATGTTTTGAGCTGCGCCTATTTCCTTTCCATCAACCAAGAGGTGTACCGCTATCTCAGGGGCACTGTCCTCAATAGGGAGTAGTAGATATTTCTTGGAAATATCATAGGTAAGAGTGTAGTTTTCCATTATATTACTTTTGTATTGGTTACTCTGTTCGATCGCATCTATAAGGATATGTCCCCAGCCACCACGCTGGTTATCCACGATACGTAGGGTAGCTTCTTGCCCTTTGTAGGCCTTTACATCCCAGCTCATCAGCTGTAGGGTCTCGCTCTCCACAGTACTATGAGTCTTGTGGACACTCTGCCCATTGACTATCAGCTCTATATAGGTATCCTGAGACATACCACCTCCTATAAGGAAGTTGATATAGTCCCGCTCTATACGGAAGGGCTTACTGGTGAGGGTACCACGAGAGTTATCCCCATTATGGAAGCTATTGGCTAAGAATTTTCCTTCGAAACCGACCACGGGTTGTTGTCCAGGAAGGGCTTCTCTTTCAGGAGCCTCTCCGAAAGCATCCCCCTCAATAGTCCAATTTTCGAAGGAGCCAGACTCGAAATTCTCTATAGTAAGGCTGTCCTTATTATCACAAGCCGTGAGTGCTAATAAGGAAAAAGAAGTGTATAAAAAAATCTTTCTCATAAGTAATTGTAATTAAAATAGATTTTGTATTTGTGATGCTATAAAATAGTAGCTTCGATAAAAGCTTTCTATTAGGTGGGATTTATTTTTTGTCAAAGGTAATTATTTTTTTTTAATAAACAAATTTTTTCTGTATTTTTTTATTTAAATAAAAGGAAATTTTGTAAATGATTGGAAACCAAACATGAATTTAAGTTTTTGGAAACGGCTCAAAACTAAAAACCAAAAACTAATAACTTTTTGATTTAAATTTTGTATCTTTGCAAATTGAAATAGATGAAAAATAACTCAACTTATGAACGAAGAAATAGACTTTATTTTGGAGAGTACTAAGGAAGCTATGCAAGGCTCAGTAGCACACTTAGAGAAATCATTGCTTAATATTCGTGCAGGGAAGGCCTCCCCTCAGATGCTTGGAAGTGTATTTGTGGATTATTATGGTTCACAGACTCCACTGGGGCAGGTGGCCAATGTAAATACGCCTGATTCTCGCACTATAAGTATCCAACCTTGGGAAAAAAATATGCTTTCGGTGATAGAAAAGGCTATTATGGTGGCTAATTTAGGCTTCAACCCTATGAATAATGGAGAAACAATCATCATCAGTGTGCCTCCTTTGACTGAGGAACGTCGTAAAGAGCTGGTAAAGCAGGCCAAAGGAGAGAGTGAAGAGGCTAAGATAGGAGTGCGCAATGCACGCCAAGAGGCTAATAAAGAGATTAAGAAGAGTGAATCCTCCGATGATGTTAAGAAAGATGCCGAGGAACGTGTACAGAAACTTACAGATAAGTATATCAAACAGATAGATGAGATTTTGGCTAAAAAAGAAGCCGAAATTCTCAAAGTCTGATTCTAAAGAAGACTTCATCAATTTGTGTACTTTTGATTTTGTTATAGAAAACTCATTTTTTATGGATACAACGACCTCTTTGTTACAAAGTATGCCCTTAGAAGAGCTTAGGCGCCAAGCCTTGGAGGACTACGCAATAGCTGTTCTCAGTCGAGAAACGAGCTTGGCCGGCCGCCGCGAAGTACTTACGGGAAAGGCTAAGTTTGGCATCTTCGGGGATGGAAAGGAACTCCCTCAGATTGCGATGGCTCGAGCCTTCCAAAAAGGGGACTTCCGTAGTGGTTATTACCGAGATCAGACTTTTATGATGGCTATAGGGCAATATACTCCTCAACAGTTCTTTGCTGGCATCTATGCGGATAATGACCTCTCACATGAACCCCATAGTGGAGGACGACAAATGGGCGGACACTTCTCCACCCACAGCCTTGATGCACAAGGAAACTGGAAAAGACTTGTAGACCAATACAATACAGCCAGTGATGTGTCCTGTACAGCGGGGCAGATTCCGCGCCTGGTAGGGCTGGCACAGGCCTCCAAGATATATCGTACCCTTTCCATCCCTGATAGTGAAGCCTTCTCTAACAATGGGAATGAGGTAGCTTGGGGAACCATCGGGAATGCCAGTACTAGCGAAGGACTTTTCTTCGAGGCCTTCAATGCTATAGGTGTACTGCAAGTACCTGTGGTGATGAGTGTATGGGATGACAACTATGGGATCTCCGTACCGGCCTCCTACCATACTGTAAAGGAAAGTATTTCCGAGGCTCTTAAGGGATTCCAACGCGATTTTAATCATAAAGGCTTTGAGATATATACCGTAAAGGGATGGGATTATCCTTCACTTTTGGAAACCTATGCCAAGGCAGGCCACTTGGCACGTGCCGAACATGTACCTTCATTGATTCATGTAACGGAACTCACTCAGCCACAGGGGCATTCTACCTCTGGCTCTCATGAGCGCTATAAGTCCCAAGAGCGCCTCGAATGGGAAAGAGAGTACGACTGTAATGTACAGTTCCGCAAGTGGCTACTTGAAAATAACATAGCTCAAGAAAGCGAACTCCAAGCCATAGAAGAAGAGGCAAAAAGAGAGGTGAAAGAAGCCAGAGATATAGCCTGGAATAACTATCAAAATCCTATAAAAGCAACTAAGCAAGCACTTCTTGAGCTGCTCCATGAGATGGAAATGCAGTGCCTCAATAGCTTGGAAATATCTCACCTGAAGGAAGCTCTTGCTGCTATAGAGGTACCTCTGTACCGTGATATAATCAGCACTGCTCGTCGTGTATTGCGCTATGCGGCTGGAGAGGAGAACCCAGCTACCGAAAATCTAAAAAAATGGCTTAATGAAACGCTCGAACAATTGCAAGAGCGCTACAGCTCTCATCTGTATAGTGAGGATGATAAAAATCCTATTTTAGTTCCCCAAGTAGCCCCTACCTATGCTCCTGATGCCCCTGAAGTAGATGGACGTATTATATTGAGAGACAATTTCGATGTGCTTTTTGCAAAATATCCTAATTTGCTTACTTTCGGGGAAGATACCGGTAAGATAGGCGACGTAAATCAGGGCTTGGAAGGCTTACAAGAGAAATATGGTGCTACCCGTATCGATGATACCAGTATCCGAGAATCCTCCATCATAGGACAAGGTGTGGGTATGGCCATGCGTGGGCTGAGACCTATTGCTGAAATCCAATATTTGGATTATACCCCTTATGCCTTGCAGACCCTTACGGATGATTTGGCTACCCTAAGCTATCGTACATGTGGCCGCCAGAAGGCTCCCCTTATCGTACGTACAAGAGGCCATCGCTTGGAGGGGATTTGGCATTCTGGTTCGCCTATGGCAGGACTGCTCAATTTCCTTCGTGGGGTGTACTTCTTGGTACCTCGTAATATGACCAAAGCTGCTGGGTTCTACAATACCTTGCTACAAGGAAACCAAGCGGCCTTCGTGGTGGAATGCCTCAATGGATATCGAGCCAAAGAGCTTATGCCGAGCAACTTAGGATCGTTCACTACCCCTATAGGAGTGGTGGAAAAAATACGTGAAGGCCGTGATATAACAATCGTCTCCTATGGCTCCACCCTACGTATTGTGGAACAAGCTGCCAAGGAACTGGACAAGGTGGATATCAGTGTGGAGATCATAGATGCTCAATCCCTTATCCCCTTCGATATCAATCACGATACGGTGAAGAGTATTCAGAAAACCAATAACTTACTCATCGTGGATGAAGATGTAGAGGGAGGGGCTTCCGCTTATTTGCTACAAGAGATCTTGGAAAAGCAAGATGCTTATCGCTATTTGGATAGCAAGCCACAGACTCTTACGGCTAAGAATCACCGACCCGCTTATGCTTCTGATGGAGATTATTTTTCCAAACCCAATATGGAAGATATCTTCGAGAAGGTATATACCATCATGAACGAGATAAAACCTATCAAATACCCCAAATTCAGATAAGATTACTTAGCTGAACCACTGGGTAAGGGTGATAAAATCACTTACAGAGAGCATTTCAGGACGCTTGTCGAACAAGGACTCCGTCTTGAGATGCTCTTTTCCTATAAGGAAAGACTTAAGGCTATTGCGCAGTGTCTTACGGCGTTGGCCAAAGGCTGTCTTTACTACAGTGAAAAAGGTTTTCTCATCACAAGGGAGTGTATAGTCCTGCTTACGCCTTAGGCGAATAACGCCACTTTTTACCTTTGGAGGCGGATTGAATACATGTTCGGGTACAGTAAAGAGGTATTCTGCCTCGTAAAAGGCTTGGGTGAGTACCGAGAGGATCCCATAGGACTTGCTTCCTGGGCGCTCACAGATACGTTCGGCTACTTCTTTTTGGAACATACCGGCAAACTCCGGAACGAATGCCCGGATCTCAAGGAGCTTAAAGACTATTTGGGAGGAGATATTATAGGGGAAGTTTCCTATGATCGCAAAAGGTTCTTTGGCAAAGTAACTAACCAGGTCGAACGCAAGAAAATCCTCGGATAGGATGTGGTCTTTGAGTTTTGTAAAGTGCGCTTGTAGGTATGCTACAGATTCTTTATCTATCTCAATAACAAAGGTTTCTATATCTTTCTCTAAGAGGAATTGGGTAAGTACTCCCATACCGGGGCCTATCTCCAGTATATGCTTATACCCGCTTAGGGAGAGGGTTTGGGCGATTTGCTGGGCAATATTTAGGTCTTTGAGGAAGTGTTGTCCTAAGTGTTTTTTGGGCTGTACAGCTGTTTTTATAGGCATATATTATTGGTCATTATTCTTTAGTCGATGTATATCTTCTATAAGCATAGCGATACCTTCGGGGGTCATACCATCATAGAAGAAAATAGGCTTGCTATTTTCTTTTCGGCAGACAATATTCCCTTGAGCATCTACTAAGACAAAGCGGCCGGAGTGTTCGAAATTCTCAGGGGTATCTCCTGCTTTGGCATAGCTATTGAAACCTTTGTTGGCTATGTCATAGATTTGGTCTTCTGCTCCGGTGAGTAAGTGCCAGTGGGGGGAGCGAACGCCTTTTTTCTGAGCATAGGCCTGTAATACTTCAGGGGTGTCAGTCTCTGGGTCTATTGAAAAGGAGGCGATACCAATGGAGTTGTCAGCGAAGGCATCTTGTACTGCGACCATGTTGGCTGTCATTACTGGACAGATGGTAGGGCAGGAGGTAAAGAAAAAATCGACCACCCATATTTTTCCCTTAAAATCAGTATTACAAAAGGGCTGGTTGTGCTGGTCGGTCAGGCAAAAAGCGGGTGCTTTCCCTACAATAAAGAGGCCGTGAGATTTTCCTTTTCTTAGCGTATGTACCCCCCAAGCACTTCCTAAGAGGAGGGCTAAGGCAAGAGCGCTATATAGGAAGGAGTGTAATTTTTTTTTCATAGCTAAAAAATCAAAAGCGAATAGGGAGCAGTAGGGATTACGCTCTCTATTCACTTTTTGACAAATAATTATTACTTAGTTCAGTTTGAATACAATAGGGTAGGAGAAAATTACGGCTACCGGCCTGTCACGCTGTTTGCCAGGGATCAGCTTAGGGAGCTTTTCGATCACGCGGCGCGCTTCTTTTTCAAGGATTTTATCCTTACCTTGGGTATTGATTACCTCTACATTTCCATCTTTTTTGATGCGGAACTGTACCACCACACGTCCTTGAGAGCCCATTTGCATAGCCGCTTCAGGATAGACAAGGGTTTTGCTTACGAAGGCATCCAAGGCTTTTTTGAAGCATTTTTCTTGCTCTTCCTTAGGTACATTTTTACACTGCTCGAACATAGGTTTTTGCTCAATAGCGAAGAATTGTACATCATCCGCAATATCTTCGTCTCCAGTACCGGTACCTCCTGGCACTCCTGTGTTACTAATCTTAGGGGCAGGTACATTGGAGGCATCATCCTTGCTGGTGTCATTGGACTTGAAGTCTGTATCTACCTTTTGCTCGTCATCTACCTGAGTGAGAACTTCAGGCTGGATTTCTACCTTTTCAGGTTCAGTAGGAGCAGGGGGAGGGGTATTCTCTTCCATGACTACTTCTTGTACATCCTCAGTGGTATCAATCAGCTTGTCAAATTCTATTTTTTTCTTACCTTCCTCTACTGATCTGTAGTTGATCGCATAAAGGCTAGCAAAGGTAGCAATGGCAAGACCTATAGAAAAAAAGAGTCCTGTGCGTTTTTTCAGGTCAACATTGGGGTTTTTTTTGGGTTTCATAGACGTTTTTTTAGGAGTTTTCGTATGTTATTATAGTAATCAATAACCGTGCCAATTTTCTCTCTTTAGCAAAAATTATTTATATTGGTGATATAGTTCGCTTACTTTATCCCAATTAATTACTTTGAAGAAAGCCTCGATATAGTCGGCTCGGCGATTTTGATAGTTAAGGTAATAGGCATGTTCCCATACATCCAATCCTAAGATAGGGGTGCCGCACTTGATGTGAGACATCAGTGGGTTGTCCTGATTAGCAGTGGCACATACCGCTACTTTCCCTCCTTTTTCTACCGCTAGCCACGCCCATCCGGAGCCGAATTGGGTTGCGGCAGCCTTAGAAAAAGCCTCTTTGAAGGCCTCAAAGGAGCCAAAAGCAGCTTCTATAGCCTTAGAAAGTTCCTCAGAAGGCTTAGAAGGAGTAGGGGAGAGGATTTCCCAGAACAGATTGTGGTTGTAGTAACCACCCCCATTGTTGCGAACGGCCTTGTTCTCAGGGTCTAAGTTTTGTAGGATTTCCTCAATTGTTTTTCCTTCAAGGGGCGTCCCCTTGATTGCATTATTTAGATTATCAGTATAGGCTTTGTGGTGTTTGGTGTAGTGAATTTCCATAGTACGCGCATCGATATGAGGCTCCAAGGCATCATAGGCGTAAGGAAGTTGGGGTAAGTTAAATGACATAAAAAATTATTTTTTAGTAATAAGCTACAAAAGTATAAAAAAAATCAATACAAACTCATTATTTCAAAAGTTTGTATTGTTATTTTTTTCTTAACAAAATAAGGTTGTCATTTGACAACCTTATCTTATACTTTGTGTAAGCTAAAAGATTATTTTCGTATTTCTTTGATACGAGCTTTCTTACCACGTAGTTCACGGTAGTAGTAGATACGTGCACGACGCACTTTACCACGTTTGTTTACTTCGATTTTTTGGATAGCAGGCATGTTGATAGGGAAGATACGCTCTACACCTACCTCACCGGACATTTTACGAATGGTAAAAGTCTCAGTGGCACCTGTACCACGGCGCTGGATCACAACCCCTCTGAAGAACTGAACACGGGATTTTTCTCCTTCCTTGATTTCGTAATACACTGTAATAGTGTCCCCTGTGGAGAACTCGGGGAAATCTTTCTTAGCAATGAAAGTGTCTTGTACGTACTTTAATAAAGACTCCATAAAAGTATAAAAAATTTTAGGTAAACCCTAAGCAACATACACGTCCCTCGCCAGAGGTTACTTAGCGGGCGCAAAAATACTATATTATTTTGTATTAGGCAAGTCTTTTTCGTGAAATTTTTTATAGTCTTTTTCGGTAGCGGCTATCCACTTATCTCATAAGAAATAGAAGGGGAGCTGTAATGATAATAGATTTTAGCCGTTTTAAAAAAGTTTTCCTTGCTTTGGGGAGGGGATATGAGCTTTGTACTTGAGTATTTTGTAGCTATCCTTGGTAAGGAGGTGTGTTTCGAGTTCAGGGTCATAGAAACTGGTCACTTCCAAATCAACAAGCATATAATCACCTTTGGAGAATTTTTCTCCGTTGTCTATAATCTTGATAATCTCCTCGTCTTCCATTTTAGCAGCTATTTTCTGTCCTTGAAATACAAAGTCCCACTTGAGGTCTTTGGTGAAGCTAGCACGAATGATAAGTATCTTTTTGTCGGTCAAGACTTCTCTTATTGGTTCTTTTGATACTTCATCTAAACCGTCTAATTTGTTGGCAATCAGAGGGAAATCATCATATGGAACATAAGTGCTTTCTGTGTTAGAGTTAAAACTGAAGCCAGATATATCCGTACTTTTACTCAGTACAGCGAACTGTTTGGCGATATTGTCCCTAACTGTTTTATTTTCATTGAAGATATTATATACATTTGTTTGGACGAGTGTAATATCCCCATTGATATTGGTTATTTCTATATAATCTCCTTTTGAGGTCGTTTTTTGAGGTTTTTTTCCTTTTAGAAATTGAGCAAAGGCATATAAGCCTCCTACAATGGCTACAATAGAAGCTCCATAATTAACACTTTCGGAGGAGAAAAGAGATTCTATGAGTTTTTCTATTAGTTCAACATGTATCTCAAAACTTCCTTTCTCAAGAGCTTTAATTTTTACTTCTATCTTTTTTTCAGTTTGCAGACTTCTATTCACCTCTTGAATAATATTAGAGGTGTGCATAAGACAGCCTATAAGTGTCTCTACATCAACTTCATGTTTGTTACTGTCAAATACAATTTTGAAATCATTTTCTTTCATAAGAAATATAATCTTATTTCTGTGCAAAGTTAAGAGATAATTTTTAGCAAACAAAGGAAATTAACCTTTAATCTCGTTCTTAAAAATTGGATATGATGCGATATTCTTTTTGGTTATGAGCATTCTTTATAAAAGCCTGCATTTGGTCAGTTAGTGGGAGTTGATTTTGTTTTTCCCAAAAATCCTTGTTGTAGGGAATATTTAGTTTGAATAGTTCAGCTTTGGCATTGACATTGGGCTTAAAGGTGCTTATAAGAGAAAAAGGACGGGTTATGACAAGTTGGTATTCTATGTCATAGAGATTTTTTTGAGCCTTGTTATATACCTCCACTTGCTGAGCTAGGCAGGCAGAGGCAATAAAGTATTTTCCATTGCTACTGCTTTCACATATTTCTTTTAGGGAATAATAGGAAGTCCTGAACTTAACCCATAATTTTTTGTTCCATGGAATCTTATCTATCGTAGTGTCATTTATCTTGTCAGAACGTTCAACAATACTATAATCCTTTGTATTGATGACAAGATGTCCCACTCCATCATAGAAATTGTTATTCTTAGGGAAATGATTGATCTTCTTATGGGTGTCATCAACTATGGTAGGAGCTGAGAAGTTAAATCTTTGGTAATCAAGGAAAAGCAAAGAACTATACCAAAGAAAAACATCTCTTAGGGAAAGTAATGCAAGGTCTTCGCTATACTTATCTTTGTTTTCTATTCCGAATTTTCTCATGTTAAGTAATTGGAAATCAAATTTTATATCCTTACTTAATCCCAATAATTTGTTACGCTTTACACGTCCTGCGATGTCTTCTATTTTTAGGAAATCTCCATTTAGCTTGAGGACACAGCGCAAAAAGAAATCTTCTACAAAAGGTTCGTTCGGGTAATTATCAAGGGCTTTTCTATAGACCTGTGATAGTATTTCAGGATTGCTTCCCACTACAACCTCACTGAGTTCTATCGGTTTAGGGTCAAGGAAAAGGGTATCTTTTTCTCTGTTGAGTTGCTCTGGAGTGATTTTAAGTGTCTTATATCCTAATAGCTTGATAGTGATAGTATCACCAGAGGCGTGAAAAAAGAAATAACCGTCCTCATTGGTGAGGGTATAGTTGTGGATATCATGTATAATCACAGAGGACAAAGGCTGCTTTGTCTGCCCATCAACTATATATTTCTTAGTAAGCTGTTGAGCATACAGAAGCGGAGTGAGTAGAAATAAGACGAATGTTTTCATATTTTCATGGTTATAGGAACAAAGTTAATAAAAAATAATTTAGAAAATAAAACATTTGTAAAATAAACATTTATTTAACTTTTATAGAATGCAACTGCTTATTTTTTGTGATTTTATGTCTTTTGTATTATAAATATAAATGTTAAATAAATTAAGAGAAGATGCTTCTATGTCATATATAAGCATTAAAGGGAAAGGATATGAAAAAACTGTATATTTTCTCAACTATTTATTTCTTTGATTGAAAAAAAATAAGTATTTTTGTCGTTCAAAATCAATTGTTGAAAATGAAATACAAAATACTCTTTGTCTCCCTTTTGTCCGTACCTATGTGGGGACAACAAAAGATATGGTCTTTGGCAGACTGTATCCGCTATGCTGTTGATAACAATATAACCGTTAAGAAAACCCAATTAGGGCAACAAACAGCAGCGATTAACTTAGATCAGGCCAAGAACAACCGGTTGCCTTCGGTCAGTGCAAATATTTCGGCTAATGCCAATCATGGTTCGGTAATCAATCAAATTACTAACAATAGGGTCAATCAGACAACTATCACCAATAGTATGGGCGTCAATGCCTCTATGCCTCTGTATGAGGGGAACAAACTCAATCTGCAAATAGAGCGTGCTACCCTTGCCCTTGAACAGAACGACCTCTATGTAAAAGAGGCTCAGAACAATATTACCCTGAGTGTATTGGAGGCTTACCTGCAAGTACTCTACCAATATGAGAATATTGCGGTGGCTAAAAATACCGTGCTCTCCTCTGAAGAGCAGCTCACTCAAGCACAACAAAAGTATGAGAATGGTGCTATAGCCAAGATAGACCTTATAGAGATAGAGACCCAGCATGCCAATAATCAGTATAATGTAGTCTTGGCTAAAAACCAATATGAAACCCAGTTGCTTACGCTCAAACAACTTTTGGAACTCCCCCCTGGTACGGAGTTTGGGGTCGAAATTATCCGTAAGGAAGAGGTTAGCGCTCCTATAGCCAATAAAGAAGAGGTATACAGACAAGCATTGGAGCAGCTACCGACTACTAAGATATATGATAAGCAAAAGGAGCTAGCGCAAAAGGATATCCAAATCGCCAAGGCGGGCTATCTCCCTTCGCTTTCCTTAAGTGGAGGCGTCAATACCGGTTACTCGGACAGAGATATTGAGAAATATGCAGCCCAACTCAAGAATAACTTTGGGCAGACGATTGGGCTTTCCCTAAATATCCCTATTTTTACTCGCTTCCAAAACAAAAATAATGTAGCCTTGGCGCAGCTTTCCGTCTCTCAAGCCGAGCTGGATCGCAAGCAGGCCGAAAAAGAACTTTATACCAAGATAGAAACTGCCTGGCACAACGCTACCACTCGTCAGGCTCAGGAGGAAGCCTCCAAAAAGGCACGTGACAATGCTAAATTGGCTTATGAGTTGGCTCAGAAAAAACATCAGTTTGGCAACCTAACCAATACCGAACTGTTAGTGAGTATGAATACTTATCTCAATGCCGAACAGACTTACCTACAGAATAAATATATGGTATTACTCTACCAACAATTGCTGAATTTCTATCAAGGCAAAGAGATAACCATTAGTGAATAACGAATAGTAATTTGTAGGGGCGAATGGCAATTCGCCTCCGTGATAAGATTCTTTTGGAAACAAATCACCTAATTCACATATAAGTAGGTGTAGCGACTTTAGCATGTGCCTATTATAAAAAATATTAAGATTCACCAATAATAAAAAGAATGAAAAAGATAGTAAGAACAACTATATTTGCCCTATTACTTGTGGGAGTAGGGTATGGGGCGTATCGGTTTTTCTTTAGCGAAAAGCCCTCCATCATTGTCTTGCAAAAAGAAAAAGTAGAGAAAGGGGATGTCACTACCGAGGTGACCGCCACTGGAAGTGTACAACCGGTAGATGAGGTCGAGGTAGGTACCCAAGTATCAGGCTTAGTGAGCAAAATATATGTAGATTACAACTCTCAGGTAAAAAAGGGAGAGCTCATAGCCGAGCTAGATAAAACCAATCTGCAGGAGAATGTGATCAATGCGCAAGCCAACTATAATGCAGCGCTCAATGAGGTGTCCTATTACCAACAAAACTATGATAGGAAAAAGAAAATGTATGATAGCCAAATCATTAGTAAGGCCGATTATGAGCAAGCTTATTACCAACTTCATAACGCCAAGGCTGCCGTGACCCAACGCCTTACGATGCTCAATCAGGCAAAAACCAACTTGGGCTATGCCAATATCTATGCTCCTATCGATGGGGTGATCCTCAGCAAAGAAGTAGAGGTAGGACAAACGGTGGCTGCTTCTATCAGTGCGCCAACCCTCTTTAAGATAGCCAAAGATATTAAAAAAATGCAAGTGGAGGCCAATGTGGATGAGGCCGATATAGGACAGGTGAAAGTAGGACAGCGGGTAACCTTCACCGTGGATGCCTATCCCTTGGAGGAATTTCAAGGGATAGTATCTCAAGTGCGGCTTTCCCCTACCACAACTTCCAATGTGGTGACCTATACGGTTATTGTAGATGCCGAAAATCCGGAAGAGAAGCTCAAGCCTGGCCTTACCGCGACTATTGTCATCTATACCAATGAGCTTAAAGATGTGGTAGTTCTTAACAACAAAGCCATTAACTTCTCTCCAGACCTTGCTCTTTTAGCCGAATATTATGTGCAGAAAGGGATCAAGACTCCTATGCCAGAGGTGAAGCGTAGCAAGGGAAAGAACAAACAAGTATGGGTAGAGAACACAGATGGAAGTCTTGCTCAAAAAGCAATTGTGATAGGAAGTAATGATGGCATCCATGTAGAGGTAGTCAGTGGGCTCTCTCAGGGAGAAGAGGTAGTTACCGCACTCAATAGCTTCAATCCTTCGGCTAAGGCAGAAGGCAATCAGCAGGATGGTAGTAGCCCCTTCATGCCGAAACCACCTCACAGACGACAGAATTCTAAAGCAAAATAAGAACCCTAAGGCTATGAGTAAGACAATTATTGAGATAAAAAACCTAAAAAGGGAGTTCAAAATGGGTGGAGAGACCCTGCAAGTGCTCAAGGGAATCCACTTGAATATCTATGAAGGGGAGTTTGTTACCATCATGGGGCCGAGTGGTTCGGGCAAATCGACCTTGCTCAACATCTTAGGCTGCTTGGACAGACCCACTTCAGGAGATTATATATTGGATGGTATATCCGTTAGGAATATGTCCAAGAACGAATTGGCTCAGGTTCGCAATACCAAGATAGGCTTTATCTTTCAGGCCTATAACCTTCTGGCACGGACTTCAGCTATAGAGAATGTAGAGCTACCCCTGATGTACAATCCTAAGATCTCCGCCAAGGAACGCCGTGAACGCGCCATAGAAGCCCTCAAGAAGGTAGGTTTGGAATCGCGCCTACACCATATGCCCAGTGAGCTCTCTGGAGGGCAGCAACAGCGTGTGGCTATAGCACGCTCCTTAGTCAATGATCCGGTGATTCTTTTGGCTGATGAGGCTACTGGGAACCTTGATACCCGCACCTCCTACGAGGTTATGGAGCTCTTCCAAGAGCTTAATGATAAGGGTAGCACCATAGGCTTTGTAACCCATGAGGATGACATTGCCCAATTTAGCAAGCGTACCGTGGTACTTAAGGACGGTAATATCATTAAGGATAATCTTATAGAAAATAGGTTTGATGCCAAAGAAGAGTTGAGAAAAATAAAGAAAGAACAATAAAAAGAGAAGAGCGGAAGACTAATTTTCCGCTCTTTACTTTTTACTACTTAGGGTAATTCAAATTCTCTTCTTTGAGGTGGTAGAGTACCTCTTCCAAGTATTTTTTGGCTTCGTACTTGGCCATAGGGAGATTATTGTTGTAATAATTACCACATTCTACAGCAGAAGCACCAGGGATATCACCCTCGAAATGGGCTATATACTCGAATAGGCGGGTGATTAGAGGGGCGATATCCTTAGAGGTATAGTCGCCTGCTAAAATCAGGTAATTTCCAGTCATACAGCCCATAGGCCCCCAATAGATGATTTTGTCTTTCCAATCACTATTGCGCAGCCAAGTAGCGGCTAAGTGTTCCATAGTGTGTATCTCAGCGCCTCCTAAGACAGGTTCGCGATAGGGGGCTTTCATACGAATATCAAAGGAGGTAATCACTTCATTACCTACGACGTCTCTACGAGAGAGGTAGATTCCTCTTTGCAGCTTGAGGTGATCTACACAAAAACTTGCAATTCGTTCCATTTTTTATAATTAGTTGTTAGTGTTTAGTTATTAGTGTTTAGTTATTAGTGGTTAGTGGTTAGTGGTTAGTGTTTAGTGGTTAGTCATTAGTCATTGGTCACTTGTCATTATCCTAAGATCATTCCTGCCATGGTGGCCGACATAAGGGAGGCAAGGGTACCCCCTAATACAGCCTTGAGGCCAAATTCAGAGAGTGTCTTACGCTGACCAGGGGCAAGCGAACCGATACCACCTATTTGTATCCCGATAGAGGCGAAGTTGGCAAACCCACATAGGAGGTAAGTGGACATAATTACGGACTTCTGGTACATGAGGTGTATAGGAGCATCTGGATTTTTTAGTGCGGCCAATTGGGTATAGCCTACAAATTCCGAAGCAGCGAGCTTGATTCCTAAGAGTTGCCCTACCAGCATCATATCTTCTTTGGCAATTCCTATAAGCCACATAATGGGAGAGAAGATAGAGCCTAAAATCATCTCCAGAGAAAAGCGATCATAGGGGAGTATATCACTGTTTTTGATGACAGGGTTAAGGTGTGTTATATTACCTACCCAACCTAAGAAATAATTGATCATGGCAATCAGGGCAACAAACACCAAGAGCATGGCTCCTACATTGGCAGCCAATTTTAGTCCTTCGCTAGTACCAGTGCTAATTACATCAAGAACATTGCTACCAAACTTTTCGTTGGAGGTCTCATACATCGTTGGAATGGCTTCCTCTTGTGGGTAGAGCATCTTAGAGATTACCACCGCTCCAGGGGCAGCCATAACAGAGGCTGCCAATAGGTGCTTGGCAAACTCTAACCTCACCTGCGGATCATCTCCTCCTAAGAAATTGATATATGAGGCCAATACCCCTCCGGCGACAGTTGCCATACCACCTACCATGACAAGGAGAATCTCACTTCGGGTCATTTTCTCCAAATAAGACTTGATCATCAAGGGAGCTTCCGTTTGTCCTAAGAAGATATTCCCTGTCACAGAAAGACTTTCAGCACCCGATATCTTTAGGGATTTGCTCAATACCCAAGCCAGCGCACGAGTGAATACCTGAATGATACCATAATAGAACAAGATAGAAGTAAGGGCAGAGAAGAAAATAATGGTTGGCAATATCTGAAAAGCAAAGATATACCCGATTCCATCTTTATCCATCAGATTGCCAAAGACGAAGTCACTTCCCGCTTTCGTAAAGTCTAAGATAAGCAGAAAGAAGCTCCCTGCAACCTCAAAAATGTCTCTAACCCATTCCACTCTCAGCACCCCAAAGGCTAAAAGTAGCTGTAGTCCCAATCCTATTCCTACAGTCTTCCAAGCAATAGCCTTACGGTTGTGGCTAAAGAGGAAGGCAATTAGCAGCAGTACGCCCATGCCCAGTACGCCTCTTAGGATGCTCTCCATACTCATTCCTGTACTGGGGATGATCCCTGTTGGGGACTGTGCCCTACCGAGGAAAGGGAGGGTTAGCAATATCAAGGTATATATTAATTTCATAAACAAGGTGTTATATGTTTTTTCTTCGTGTGAGTTCTCCTTGGATCTCTGCGGCCAACTCGTAGTTTTCTTCTGCTATGGCAGTTTCCATGAGTTTTTCCAATTCGGTGGTCAGGTAGCGTTTTAGGTTCTTTTTGGCTTTAGCACGCGCTTCGGCTTCCTCTTCAGGAAGGTCTTCTTCAGGGGCTTGTGCGGTACCATATCTCTCTACCAGTTCGCTGGCCATATATAAGGGAACTTTAGCAACAATAGCCATGGCCATAGCATCTCCTATACAGATGGGCTGTACCAAAGCTTCCTCTGCTCGGCAGAGCATATGAGCATAGAAAGTCCCTTCCCGAAATTCAGTAATCTGTATTTGGGTAATCTGTATTTGATAAGCCCTCATCACATCGAACAATACATTATAGATAGGTGGTTGAGTGACGAAGAATTTCCCAAAATTACTATATTGTATCGCTATGGCTTCTCTCTCTCCTATTACGATGGGGACTTGTCGTGTCCCTTGGCTTTCTTTCAGGAGGAGTACATAGCTTCTGGCCGACATCTCACCCAAGGATTTGATGTACATTTGTGTCCATTCCATAGGCTGCGTAATAGAGTGCAAAAATAGAGATTTTTATTCATTTGTACAACCTTTATACGGATGATTTTTCACTTGTTTTTTTCATCAAAAAGTTATAACTTTGCCCAAAATAAAACCCTATTTTTTTATGGATTATACAACTATCATTTTTGTTCTGTTGGCCTTATTTTTGTTCTTTTCTCTGTTCTTTACAGTAAAGCAGCAAACAGCAGTTTCTATAGAGCGTTTTGGGAAATTCCAAAGCATTCGCCATTCGGGTTTGCAACTGAAAATTCCTATAATTGATAAAATTGCAGCACGTATCAGCCTTAAGATCCAGCAGTTAGATGTTATTGTGGAGACCAAGACTTTGGACGATGTTTTTGTGAAGATTAAAGTATCGGTTCAGTTTGTCGTGATCAAGGATAAGGTGTATGATGCTATCTATAAGCTCGAATATCCTCATGACCAGATTACCAGCTATGTATTCGATGTAGTACGAGCTGAAGTACCTAAGATGAAACTAGACGATGTCTTTGTTAAGAAAGATGATATTGCCATCGCGGTAAAGCGTGAGGTACAGGAATCCATGGAGACTTATGGGTATGATATTATCAAGACTTTGGTTACCGATATAGATCCTGATGCGCAGGTAAAAGCGGCTATGAACCGTATCAATGCTGCCGAACGTGAAAAAGTAGCCGCACAGTATGAGGGAGATGCCCAGCGTATCCTAATTGTAGAGAAAGCTAAGGCTGAGGCCGAAAGCAAGCGCCTACAAGGGCAAGGTATAGCCGACCAGCGCCGTGAGATTGCACGCGGCTTGGTGGAGAGTGTGGATGTGCTCAACAAAGTAGGAATCAGCTCTCAGGAGGCTTCTGCACTGATTGTGGTCACCCAGCACTATGATACCCTACAGGCAGTAGGGCAGGATACCAAGAGCAACCTTATACTCTTGCCCAACTCCCCACAGGCAGGTGCTGAAATGCTTAACAATATGATTGCATCCTTTGCTGCCTCTAATCAAATAGGGGAGATCATGCGAAAGGAAAATAATAAGAAAAGAGAATAGAAATAAATAATTCAACAAGATAATTCTACCTCCCTTATCTAAAACTTATAAGGGAGGGAGATTTATGTTTTCAAGTATGATTTTTATTCAAAAGCATAAAAATATGTTGAGCAAAAAGTTTTTAGCTCGCATGGAGGCTCTTAGAAGAGATACACTAAAAGTAATACTAAATAATCATTAATCATTGACAAGTCCTATTGGTTTATTTGATTCAGGGGTAGGGGGTACTACCATTTGGAGGGAAGTGGTGCGCCAGCTTCCTTATGAAAGTACCTTATTCTTAGCTGATAGCCTCAATGCTCCCTATGGGGAAAAGTCTCGCGAGGAGATTATAGCTCTTTGTGAGAAAAATACGGAGTATCTATTAGACCACAATAGCAAACTCATCATTGTAGCCTGCAATACAGCTACTACCAATGCTATAACTCACCTTAGGGCTAAATATCAAGTGCCTTTTATAGGGATAGAACCCGCTATTAAGCCTGCGGGACTTTATAGCCAAACGAAAACAATAGGGGTCTTGGCCACACAGAGTACGCTAAGGAGTGCTTTCTTTGCCAATACTTGTCAGCACTTGCTTGACAAAGGAATACATGTGCTCAGGCAAGAAGGAGTAGGACTAGTACCTCTTATTGAGGAGGGAAAGATAGACACCCCTGAGATGTTTGCCCTTCTGGAGCAATATCTCCGTCCTATGGTAGCTCAGGGAATGGATTATTTGGTCTTGGGCTGTACCCATTATCCTTATCTTACCTCCCTTATCTCGGAGATTCTCCCAGAGAATATCCGAATTATAGACTCTGCTGAGGCAGTAGCCAAACAGACCGAGCGTATTCTCTCCCAAAACAACCTACTGGCTAAGGCTGAAGCTACTCCCACCCACCTTTGGCTGACTAATAAAAATGCAGAGATACTACAATCCTTTGCTCCTGAAGGAGTGGAGGTTCGTTATGAGAAGTTTTAAAGAGGATTCTTTATCATCGACAACATTTGTCAATAGACCCTTCTTTTGAAAAAGACAATAATATCAGATATGCAAAGCTCATATGACTTATATTTAGAAAAATGTAGCGATTTCTGTTATGAGAACTTTTATGGAGAATTATCCTTTATCAAAAAAGAGGCTTTGTTTGCTGCTTATTTTCTCCCGTTGCTTAACTTAAGTAGGTATCCCATTTCTCATCAGGCAATCCAAAAACAGTTAGAGAATATAAAGAGTGGTAATGATTATGATACTTATTCTCAGAAAGCAAAGGAATTATATAGGGAAACTTTTTTCAATGGCGTTTTTTCTTTTTCGCTCTTACAGACTAAAGAAGATTGGGATACTATTGGTGTGGTGCAGCATTGTTTTATCAATGAACCGGAGCAGGATGATCTGATGATGGAATATACTTGCGGTAGCTTATCTCTTTTAGGATTTCCTCAAGAGCTTTTGCTTGATAAGCTCAAAATTTTTTTTGGAGAGTTGGGGCGTTTTGAGGAAATAGATCCTACAACCATGGAGGCTATTATGAGCTATGTAGCTGCGGTGAGCTGGTATCATAAAAAAAATGTCATTGGAACAGAAAAAGCACTTGATTTCCTCAAAATAGAAGTGACATTTATGATTGATGTCATTCTTAATGAAGAAAGCTATATAAGTAACTTGCTTATACCTACCAATTATGCTGAGCGCTATATAGATATTCAAAAAGAAAATCTTCAAAAAGAGGATTTTCTGTTGCGCTCTAAGTGCCTAAGAGAAGAAATACTCTCAGAAATCTACAAAACAAACAAGCCAGCATTGGATAATTCTTATATAAGGGATACTTTAATGGCTTTTATGAGTATTTTTCCTTTTTCGCTGGAACAGGATGGGGCTCTTATAAAAATATTTACAACATACTACACAAAAACTTTTTTTGACAAAGATTTTTTGTTAGAAAGACTTCATTACTATTTTTCTCAAAAGCTAAAGGAACAATCTTTGTAGAAAAAAGCAGTGACTATATTGCATTTGATGATTATTTATTGTATATTTGCGGGCTTAAAAAGGAATAAATTATGACCTCACAAGAGATAAGAGAGTTATTTCTAAAATTTTTTGAGAGCAAGGGACATACCATCGTTCCCTCTGCTCCTATGGTGATTAAGAACGACCCCACCCTAATGTTCACCAATGCTGGAATGAACCAGTTCAAGGAATTTTTCTTAGGCAATGCCAAGCCTAAGCAAAAACGTGTGGTGGATACCCAAAAGTGCCTTCGCGTATCGGGTAAGCACAACGACTTGGAGGAAGTAGGTCGCGATACCTACCATCATACCATGTTCGAGATGCTGGGTAACTGGTCTTTTGGCGACTACTTCAAAAGGGAAGCTATCAGCTGGGCTTGGGAACTACTCACTGAAGTATATAAGATTCCGAAGGAAAACCTCTATGTAACAGTATTTGAGGGAAGTCCTGAAGAAGGAGTACCTTTTGACCAAGAGGCTTACGACATTTGGAAAGAGCGTATCGCCGAAGACCATATCCTCTTAGGAAACAAAAAGGATAATTTTTGGGAAATGGGAGACCAAGGCCCTTGTGGCCCTTGTTCAGAAATCCATGTGGATATTCGTTCGGATGAAGAAAAAGCCAAGATAGCAGGTCGTGATTTGGTTAATAATGATCACCCACAGGTGATTGAGATTTGGAACAATGTCTTTATGGAGTTCAACCGTAAGGCCGATGGTTCCTTAGAGAAGCTCCCCGCCCAGAATGTAGATACAGGGATGGGCTTCGAGCGCCTTTGTATGGTGCTACAAGGCAAGCAGTCCAACTATGATACGGACGTCTTCACTCCTCTGATTCAAAAGGTGGAAGAGATTACCAAAACCAGCTATACCAATGGTATCAAGGTAACTGCTGAACAAGAACAGATCAATGTAGCAATCCGTGTAATTTCTGACCATATCCGTGCGGTGGCCTTTGCCATAGCCGATGGGCAATTGCCTTCCAACAATGGAGCGGGCTATGTGATTCGTCGTATCTTGCGCCGTGCCATTCGTTATGGCTTTACTTTCTTAGGACAGAAAGAGCCATTCATCTATAAGTTGGTAGAGACCTTAGCCAAACAGATGGGCGGTACTTTCCCTGAATTGGAAAAGGAATTCCTACTCATTGTCAGTGTGATTAAGGAAGAAGAGGCTTCATTCTTACGAACCTTGGAACAAGGTCTGTTGATGTTGGATGTCATGATACAGAACACCACTGATAAGCAACTCTCTGGTGGTAAAGCCTTTGAACTCTATGATACCTATGGCTTTCCTAAAGACCTCACTGCCCTTATTCTTTCAGAACGTGGGATGACCTTGGACGAGGCCTCTTTTGAGGAGCACCTCCAAAAGCAAAAAGAACGCTCTCGTGCCGCTGCTCAGGTAAAAGCAGGTGACTGGGTAGTACTTCGTGATGATGAAGAAGAAGAATTTATCGGGTATGACACTTTGGAAGCAGTGGTTCGCTTAGTCAAATACCGTAAGGTAGAGAGTCAAAAGGACGGTACCCTTTACCAATTGGTATTCAACACCACTCCTTTCTATCCAGAAGGAGGAGGACAAGTAGGAGACCGAGGCACGCTACAGTCGGCCAATGGAGAAATCACTTATATTATAGATACTAAGAAGGAGAACAACCTTATTATCCATTTGGCGGAACACCTGCCTGAGAACCTTACCGATCCGTTCAAGGCGGAAGTACACCCTGTAGGTCGTACTTTAGCTCAAGCCAACCACAGTGCGACTCACCTATTGCATCAGGCCTTAAGAGAGGTGTTGGGTACCCATGTGGAGCAGAAGGGATCGCATGTATCACCAGAGGCTTTGCGTTTTGACTTTTCACACTTTGCCAAACTTACTCAGGAAGAGCTTACTGAAGTAGAGAGATTGGTGAACAAACGTATCTATGAGAAAATTCCACTTCAGGAGCATCGCAATATTCCTATCCAACAGGCTTTGGAAGCAGGAGCTATGGCACTCTTCGGAGAAAAATATGGTGATAAGGTGCGTATGATACAGTTTGGCGAAAGCCGAGAACTCTGTGGAGGTACCCATGTGAAGAATACAGGGGACATCTGGTTCTTTAAGATTGTATCCGAAGGCGCAGTAGCCGCTGGGGTGCGTCGTATAGAGGCTATAACCAATGCAGGTGCTCTTAAGCACTTCCTATTACAAGAGAAACTCTTGGAAGAGGTTAAATCCTCCCTTAAGAATCCTCAAGATCCCGTTAAGGCTATAGCCAATCTACAGGAGGAAAATGCACGCCTACACAAGGAGTTGGAACAGCTCAAGCGAGAACAGGCCAAACAGCTCAAGAGCGAACTCAAGAGCGAATTTGTAGCTGTCGGAGATGTGCAATGCCTGACCAAGCGCTTGGATTTGGATTTGGCTACTCTCAAGGATTTAGCCTTTATGCTCGGTGAAGAAGTCAAAGACGCCTTTATTTTCTTTGGAGCTGCACAAGAAGACGGCAAGGCTTTGCTCTTATGCTATATCAACAAGGAATTGTCTAAAAATAAAGGCTTGGATGCCGGTAAAATTGTACGCGAATTGGGTAAATGTATCCAAGGAGGGGGCGGTGGTCAACCTTTCTTCGCTACCGCAGGAGGTAAAAAACCGGAAGGTATCGCAGAGGCTTTAGAAAAAGTAAAAACCTTCTTATAATATGATGAAAAACGGAGCAACTCAATTGAGTTGCTCCGTTTTTTAGTTTTTATTAAGGAGAAAAGCTGAAATAATTTTTTTATATTTAGGGAAAAAATAGTATCTTTGCCACCTTAAATTAAGTATAAATAAATATGATACTTACCGTCAACGACCTTAAGCGTGGGGATAAATGTCTTATCAAAGATGTAGCGACAGAACAGCTGCCTATAAAACTATTGGAGCTGGGATGCCTTCCCGGAAATACGATAGAATTGGTCGAGATAGCTCCCTTGGGTGATCCACTCTATTTGATTATTAATGATACTCATATGGCTATTCGAAAGGAAATGGGACAGTATATCGAAGTAGAACCTATTAACTCCGACCACTATGAGTAAACATGAAATAAAAGTAGCCTTGATAGGAAACCCCAATGTGGGGAAATCCTCTATCTTCAACCTGCTAACAGGGATGAACCAGCATGTGGGGAACTACCCAGGAGTTACTGTGGATAAAAAGGTGGGCTTCTGCAAGCTCTCCCAAACAATCAATGCTCGAATATACGACCTGCCAGGCACCTATAGTACCAACCCTAATTCTATGGATGAAAAGGTGGCCGTAAGCTGCCTCTTGGACAAAGATGATATAGACTTTCCCGATGTAGTGGTGGTGGTAGCCGATGTGGAGAACCTCAAGCAAAACCTCTATCTCTATACCCAGATAAAAGATTTTGGAATTCCGATCATTTTGGCTATCAATATGGCCGATCGAATGAAGCCTCGTGGCATAACCATCGATATCCCAGCCTTAGAGGAAGCCCTCCATACACGCATCGTCCTTGTCAGTACCCGACAGAAAGTAGGAATGGAACAACTCAAGGAGTTGATTATCAATTACAAAAAACTTCCTTTAGAAAAGGTTATTGACATCAACCGCATTGATCCTCCTTATTTCAAGTCGCTCCAAGAGAAATTTCCCAACGAAGAATTAGGGAAACTTTGGATGGTCATCTCTCAGAATTTTGAAGTCATTGGTGCTTTGCGTAAGGTAGAACTTCAAAAAGAGAATATAAAGACGGATGCAGAAATCAAGAAAATGCAGCAGAGAGAAACAATTCTCCGTTATCAGGCCATCAATCATGCGCTTAAAGATACTTATAAGGTAACTGCTGTGGGGACACGTGCCCTTTTAGATAAAATCCTTCTGCACAAGGTGTGGGGGTATGTGATCTTTATGGCGATACTACTGCTCATTTTCCAAATGATCTTCTACGTGAGTGAATATCCCAAGGGCTGGATAGAGAGTGCTTTGGGCTGGGTAGGTACTTGGATAGGAAGCATACTTCCCGAGGGATCTCTCACTTCGCTCTTGGTCGATGGCGTGATACCTGGGCTTACTGCGGTAGTTTCCTTCGTGCCACAAATAGCCTTGCTCTTCTTCTTTATCTCTCTCTTGGAAGAGAGTGGTTACATGAGTAGGGTGGTCTTTCTTATGGATAGAATCATGCGCCCCTTTGGACTAAATGGAAAAGGTACCATTCCTCTGATCTCGGGGGCGGCTTGTGCCATCCCTGCTGTGATGGCTACCCGTACCATTGAGAGTTGGCGCGAGCGCTTGATTGCCATTTTGGTGACTCCCTTTATCACGTGTTCAGCACGACTCCCTATCTATCTGATTATGATAAAGCTCGTGATCCCCGAGGGGAATTACTTCTTTTTCAATAATCAGGCGGTAGCTCTTTTCTTATTGTATCTCTTTGGGGTGTTTATGGCCATCTTCTCCGCTTGGCTCTTGAGTAAGTTCTTAGTGCTGAAGAATGTTATACAAACCCATTTTATTGTAGAAATGCCGACCTACAAAGTGCCTTTGGCACGAAATGTGCTATTAACAGTCTATGACAAGTCAAAGGCCTTTGTGCTGAGTGCTGGGAAGATTATCTTCTTTATAACCGTACTCATATGGTTCCTACAAACCCATGGACTGAGTGAGAAGTACCGCAATGCAGAGGCTCATGCCGAGCAACTGGCTACTGAATATGGTTGGGATCAGGACGAGAAGGAACACTACCTCTTAAGCTACCGAACTGAAAACTCCCTATTGGGAAATATGGGTAAGTTTGTAGAGCCTGTATTCCGTCCCTTAGGCTATGATTGGAAGATTAGTATAGCCGTATTAGGATCCTTTGCAGCAAGAGAGACTTTTGTCAGCACCTTGGCCACTATCTATAGCTTAGGGGAGGTAGATGTAGAGGAAGGAGATGCCGAGCAGCGTACCGTAGTGACACGCCTACAGCAGGAAATGCGCCCCGATGGTACCTCAGTGTTCAATTTGGCCACGGGAGTTTCCATCCTCCTATTCTTTGCATCTGCCATGCAGTGTATCAGTACCTTTGCTATCGTACGCAAGGAAACCAATAGCTGGAAATGGGCGATTTTGCAGTGGATTTTCATGACAGGTTTTGCCTATCTATCCGCCTTCGCGGCCTATCAGCTTCTAAGTTAAAAAATAGGAATTAGGAATATTGAATACTTTTTAGTACTTTTGCATCAAACTTAAAATAGAATATTATGACCGGACTTATTATTGTTATAGCCATAGTAGGAGTGATCGTGCTATGGTACATCAGTGCCAATAACAAATTAGTGGCTTTGGCCAATAACCGAGAGAATGCTTTTGCCGATATAGATGTACAGCTCAAGCAGCGCCATGACCTCATCCCACAGCTGGTAGCTGCGGTAAAAGGCTATATGAATCACGAATCGGAGGTGCTTACCAAAATAACCCAAGCACGCTCCCGAGCGCTGAGTGCTACAAGTGTAAATGATAAAATAGAAGCAGAGCAGGAACTCTCTTCTGCAATGAGCGCCTTCAATGTACAAGTAGAGGCCTATCCCGAACTCAAAGCCAATGCCAACTTTATGCACCTACAAGAGGAAATCGCTGATATAGAGAACAAATTGGCTTCTGTACGTCGCTATTTTAACTCCACTACCAAGGAGCTCAATACCGCGATCCAATCCATTCCTACCAATATCGTAGCAGGATTCAAGCATATGACCCCACAACCGTTCTTTGACTTAGGGAAAGAAGAACGTAAGCAATTGGATAAGGCACCTGAGATTTCTTTTTCGTAAAAAGGAAAATATACTAAAATAAACAGCTATGGATACCACAATACTCAAAGTAAATAACAACAGCGAATGGGCTGCTGCCTTCTTAGAATATGTAAAGTCTCTTCCCTTTGTAGAGATAGAGCTGCCTAAGGCTAAGGGAAAAGCTATAGCCTCCCCTTCTGTAGAGATCTTAGAAGAAGATGAGGATGGGATACCTATAGCCCATCGTGACTTCATTATGGAATTGTCTAAAGAGGTGAAGAGAGGTTTTGCTAAGCGATATTTTAAAGTGATGGAGGAAAAATATGCTGAAAAATGATAGTTATAACTGATAGTAATATATTTTTTAGTGCCTTGATTTCTCCTAACGGAGTTGTAGCAACAGTGCTTAAAGAGAGGAAAACGATACAGTACTTAGTACCTGAATATTTATTAGATGAAATAGAAGAACATCTACCAAGACTTTCAAAGTTTTTGAATAAAACAAATAAGGAAATAAGGAAGGAATTATCAAGCTTACTGAAGGGGGTAAAGATGTTATCCATGGAAGAAATTTCAAAAGAAAATAATGAAAAGGCAAAAAAAATAGTAGAAGGTATAGATAGTGATGATGCTCCTTTTGTAGCATTTTATTTACAATATAAGCACAAAATATGGTCGGGTGATAAAGAGTTGAGGAAAGGGCTTACAGCAAAGGGATATGGACATTTTTTTGTTACAACTGAGGAGCTTAGGCAAAAACTCTACAAAAAACAATAAAAACAATGGTGACCATTGCAGAATTATATCAATCTGTCAGAGATAAGTTTGGGATAGAGCCAGCAGCGCTACAGACTTCCTATATATCATTTTTAAGAATTAGTCATTAATTAGGATGCAATACCTGGGTATACAACAGCAAATAACAAGAAACAATACCAAATCAGTATTGTTTCTTTTGGCTTTTCCGCTACTTATTTTGGTAGGGGTATATGTGGTCTTGTATATAGCATCAGGTAGAGACATAGAGCAAACAAATACTTCTTTCCTTACTATAATCCCAACCATTCTTATAGGAGTAGCTATATGGTTCTTTATCTCTTACTTTTTTCATACCCAAATGATCCAAATGGCTACCCATGCTCACCCTCTGGAACGAAGGGATAACAAACGAATCTATAACCTAACGGAAAACTTATGTATGTCGGTGGGAATGCCCATGCCCAAGCTCTATATCATAGAGAGTGAGGCGCTGAATGCTTTTGCTTCGGGTATCAATGAAAAGACCTTTGCCATTACTCTTACCCGTGGGATCATTAATGCGCTCAATGATGAAGAGTTGGAGGGGGTTATAGCACACGAGCTGACCCATATCCGTAACCGTGATGTACGTTTGCTGATTGTAACGATAGTATTTGTAGGGATTTTTGCCACCATAGCCAATGTTGCCTTTCGCTTGGTACTGCATAGCAATCTTCTTGATTCTCGTTCCTCTAAGAATATTAGTGGGAAAGGAGGAGCTGTAGTGATAGGGCTGCTATTGATGGTCATTCTTGTAATGGTAGTCTTTTTTCTGATATACCTAATTTCTATACTTTTTAAATTGGCACTTTCACGTTCACGGGAGTATATGGCCGATGCGGGAGCTGTGGAGCTTACTCATAATTCCTTGGCACTGGCCAGTGCCTTAAGGAAAATATCAGGACATTCCGCCATTGAAGAGATTGATAATGAGGAAGTAAAAGAGCTTTTTATTGATTATAAGGCAGAAGGTTTGCGTGCTCTTTTAGCCACACATCCTCCTATAGAAAAGCGTATTGCCGTATTAGAACAATATTAGCATGAATACCTTAGCCCCTGATACCACTCCTATCAGGCTCCTGATTGTGGATAGTGATACCCAATGGTTGGAATATATAGCCCCTACTTTGCAACAAGCAGGTTTTGAGGTGCTTACAGCTATAACGGGAGCGCAAGCCTTACGAGTGCTTAAGCGAGCTACTCCTGAACTGCTGCTTCTGAACATCTTTCTCTCCGATACGGATGGGGTGGAGATATGTGGTCAGTTGCGCCAAATACAGCTGACCATCCGTCCTGTAGTTGTCCTTTTGGCTGAGGAAAATCAGGACTATGCCCTCTTGGCAGGCTTCGAAGCCGGAGCGGATGATTTTGTTCGTAAGGATATGAAGGTCAAGCTCCTTATCTATAAGCTCCAAGCCCTTGTCAATCTCTGTTTTCACAAACGAAAAGAGGTAAAGCAACCCTTGGTATGCGCAGACTTCTCCTTGGACGAAGAGAGCTATACCCTTACCCGAGAGGGACAGCAATACCTACTCACCAAAAAGGAGTGTGAACTACTTGCTTTTCTACTTTCGGCTCCGAATCACCTCTTTTCCCGAGAGGAGATAGCTGTCCAAATTTGGGGAGGGGTTTCCGCTGCTAAGAGTCGTACCATAGATGTCCATATTGGGAAGCTCCGCGACAAGCTCGGTCAGGAGAGAATAAAGACCGTCAAGGGAGTAGGGTATCGGTTAGTAAAAAATGAAGCGTGAAAACTTCATTTCCACGCTTCATCTGGGGTTATTTAAGCTTATTGACTATATCAATAATATCGTTGAAAGCCTTTACGATATTTTTATTAAGGTAATTGGTAAGGATAGGCCCGTCCAAATTTCCATACTCTCCATTGAAGTTGTCCTTAATAATTCTTTCGATCTCGGTATTATGAGGAAACTCTTGGCGATATAGCTCGGCCAAACGTACCATAATCTCTACTTCGGTATAACCAATCCCATATTGGTGCAAATTCTCATAGGTATTCTTTAGGTTCTTAAGGTCGGCTGTTTCCTTATTTTCCTTGTAATACAGTTTCGCTGCCCTGGAGATTCTGATACCTTCAAGGTAAAGAGCATTTTGATCATTGTAACGATATTTCTCTAAAGGATATTTCTCTAACTGTTCTAATACTCTTTTTAATAATTCATGTGTTCTGAGTGTTTGCTCGATAAGTTGCTTGTATTCTTCTTTACTAGTGATCTCTGTTTTGTAGTGAGGGATATCGCCTTTATGAGGAAGGGTTATTTTCTTGAGATCTTCATATACTACCACCTCAAAACTACCTCTATCACGACTATCAGCAGTTAATACTTGTACCTGTGTGCTACCAACCTTAAGGGCTAAGAGGTTGATTCTGTTATTAGTAGCTTCTCCTTGTAGGGAAACAATAGTCTCATTGACAATACGTATCTTATCGGAAGCATTCCATACCCCTGTTACAGTAATTGTAGCAGTTTCTCCCTTCTTTATAACCACTTTTGCAGGAGAAAAAGAAAGTAATAGTTTAGGGGTTACAGTAATCTCGAAGCTTCCTCTTTCCTTTCCTTCCGCTGAGAGAATACTTACTTTGGTAGTACCTATATTTTTAGCCAAGAGATTGATTTTGTTGTTGGTAACCTTTCCTTGTTGAGCTACAATTTCCTCATCAGCGATTTGTACTTTATCGGTAGGGTTCAGGGTGCCGACGATGGTTATCTGAGCAGTCTTCTGTTGTTCTATAGTTAGTTTTTCAGGAGTAAAAGAAAGTTGGAATACAGGTGTCACGGTAATTTCAAAGCTTCCTCTTTCCTTTCCTTCTGCCGAGAGAATACTTACCTTGGAAGTACCTATTTTTTTAGCTAAGAGGTTGATTTTGTTATCGGTAATCTCTCCTTGTAGGGCTACAATTTTCTCATCAGCGATTTGTACTTTATCGGTAGGGTTC
>NZ_KE992168.1:19229-19807 GCF_000466425.1 Capnocytophaga sp. oral taxon 863 str. F0517 | reverse complement strand
GTTGTTCTATAGTTAGTTTTTCAGGAGTAAAAGAGAGTTGGAATACAGGTGTTACGGTAATTTCAAAGCTCCCTCTTTCCTTTCCTTCCGCTGAGAGAATACTTACCTTGGTAGCACCTATTTTTTTAGCCAAGAGATTGATTTTGTTGTCGGTAACTTCTCCTTGTAGGGCTACAATTTCCTTATCAGCAATTTGTACTTTATCGGTAGGGTTCAGGGTGCCTACAATAGTCACTACTGTTGTTTTCCCAACTTCTATAGAAGGCGCTTCGGAGGTGAAATGAAGTTCAAATACAGGTGTCACGGTAATCTCGAAACTTCCTCTTTCTTTTCCTTCCGCCGAGAGGATACTTACCTTGGTAGTACCTATTTTTTTAGCGAATAGGTTGATTTTGTTGTTGGTAATCTCACCTTGTAGGGCTATAATTTCCTCATCAGCAATTTGTACTTTATCGGTAGGGTTCAGGGTGCCTACAATAGTCACTACTGTTGTTTTCCCAACTTCTATAGAAAGCGCTTCGGGGGTGAAATGAAGTTCAAATATAGGTGTCACGGTAATTTCAAAGCTTCCTCTTTCC
>NZ_KE992168.1:4593-19129 GCF_000466425.1 Capnocytophaga sp. oral taxon 863 str. F0517 | reverse complement strand
GTTGTTTTCCCAACTTCTATAGAAGGCGCTTCGGGGGTAAATTTTACCTTAGTGAGAGAAGGTGGGGTTATAGGAGGTTCTATTTGATCATCATTTTTCTTACATCCTACCACAAATAGGCTGGCAGCAAAGACCATCAGTATAAAACTAAAAAGATTTCGCATATGTTTTTTGTATTTAGTGTCTATTATTTAGGACGGCTTCCGAAAACTTGTGTCCAGTATTTGTCTTTCTTACCAACTCCCATTTCCTTGACATTAGGGTTCATGATATTGGCGCAATGGGCAGGACTTTGAATCCAGCCTTGGATGACAGCACTTTCATCAGGGTAGCCTACAGCTACATTCTCGGCAAAGGCATTCCAGTGATAGCCGGCTTTGCTAAGGCGCTGGCCAGGATTATCTCCATTTTGACTGTTGTGAGAGAGCTTGTTATATTTGGCCATTTCGTTGCTATGCTTTTGAGCTACAGAGGCAAGTTGGTCATTCCAAGTCAGAGGAGGAACGGCTGGATAATAGGTGTCTCCACATTGGCAACCTTGACTTCTTTGGGCATTGACCAACGTTAGTAGCAGCTCTTTGTCGATAGGAGCAACTGGATCCTCAGGGGTGTCCTGCTTATCACTACAGGAGAGAAATAAGAGGGGGAGGAGAAAGAGTTTGAGCATGGTTTTACAGTATTATTTTATTTCAGAAAGGTCGATACGTAGGATGAATTCTATTTCAGTACAAAACCAACGCCATCTTCCTTTTAGGGCGGCTATACTCCATTCCTTATTATATTTATTTTGAATATAATCGTCTACGACTTGTTGGGTCATAGCAGTTATCTTATACCTACTCCTCACTCTTGATCTTCTCCCAAGTATCTTTGAGCCCTACTGTCTTGTTAAAGACCAATTTTTCAGGTGTGCTATCGGGATCTACACAGAAGTAGCCAAGGCGCTGGAACTGCACGGTATCTCCTGCCTGAGCGCTTTGTAGGCTGGGTTCTACATAGGCCGTAATGCTCTTGAGGGAATTGGGATTGATATAATTGAGAAAGCTATCCTCTTGGCGGTCAGGTTCGGCTATGGTGAACAGACGGTCATAGAGGCGTACTTGGGCAGGAAGGGCATGGGAGACAGCTACCCAGTGGAGGGTTCCTTTCACCTTGCGGGTACTGGCCTCAGAACCGCTACCACTACGGCTATCAGGGTCATAGGTACAGAGTATCTCGGTGATATTACCCTCACTGTCCTTGACTACACTTTCTGCCTTGATAATATAGGCATTCTTCAGGCGCACCTCTCCACCGAGCTTCAAGCGGAAGTACTTTTTGTCGGCTTCCTCACGGAAATCCTCACGCTCTATATATAATTCGCGAGAAAAAGGTACTTTGCGGTAAGTCATAGGGCTCACCTCTGGATTGTTTTCGGCATCGAGCCACTCTTCTTGTCCTTCGGGATAGTTGGTGATAACCACTTTGACAGGATCGAGGATAGCCATCACACGGTTGGCCTTCTTGTTGAGGTCTTCACGCACGCAAAACTCCAAGAGTGAAACGTCTATAAGGTTTTCACGCTTGGCAATACCGATGGTATCGGCAAACTTACGGATAGCCTCTGGGGTATAGCCGCGACGACGTAAGCCCGAGATGGTAGGCATACGAGGATCGTCCCAACCAGCTACATAGTGCTCATTGACTAATTGCAAGAGCTTGCGCTTGCTCACAATAGTGTGGCTGAGGTTACGGCGAGCAAACTCCCGTTGCTTAGGGCGAACGCTGCCAGGGATATTCTCAGCGGAGGTGATGATCTGGTCTAAGAACCAGTCGTATAACTCTCTGTGAGGGAGGAACTCCAAGGTACAGAGTGAGTGGGATATTTGTTCGAGGTAGTCACTTTCGCCATGCGCCCAGTCATACATAGGGTAGATATGCCACTTGTCTCCAGTGCGGTGGTGGGAGGCATTCATAATACGGTAGATGATAGGGTCGCGCATGAGCATATTGGGTGAGGCCATATCTATCTTGGCACGCAGAACATAGGTGCCATTCTCGAACTCACCGTTCTTCATACGCTCAAAGAGAGCGAGGTTCTCCTCGGGTGGGGTATTGCGGTAGGGGCTTTCACTACCAGGGGTGGTAGGCGAGCCTTTTTGAGCAGCAATCTCCTCGGAGGTTTGCTTATCTACATAGGCCTTGCCTTGCTTGATGAGCATCACTGCCCACTCATAGAGCTCTTGGAAATAGTCGGAGGCGTAACACTCCTTATCCCATTTAAAGCCCAGCCAAGCTACATCACGGCGGATAGCATCCACATATTCTTGTTCTTCTTTGCTTGGGTTGGTATCATCAAAACGCAGATTCACTGGCGCATTATAGCGCAAGCCCAAGCCGAAGTTTAGGCAAATAGAGCTGGCATGCCCCAAGTGTAAGTAGCCATTAGGCTCTGGAGGGAAGCGAAAACGCAATTGATTGTTAGAAAAACCTGCAGTGAGGTCTTCCTCTATGATATTTTCTATAAAATTGTTGGATCTTTCTTTGATTTCTTCTGCCATGTAAACAGTTTTTAATTCTTAGTTTTAAATTTATAGTAGTTTCTTCAAGCCATAACATAGGCCTTATTTGAGATATACAAGAGTTAAGAGCTTTATTTATAATAGGAATGACTACAAGCTTACACAAGTGTGAGGGAAGTCTTAGGTCATTAGTCATTAGTCACTAATCATTGGTCACTAGTCACTACTCATTATAGTTAGTTTCCTACCTCACTGATGAACTTGATACGATAGAGTCGCAGTTCGTCATCTTCGTAATCACCGCCGAACTCCTTGGAGGCTACAGATATTTTGTCTGTTTCAGCTTCTAAAAAATACTCATGGAGTTCCTCTTGCTGCTCTTCGTCCAAGATCTCGTCTATCCAATAGTTAATATTGATTTTGGTACCGCTATAGACAATTTGCTCCATTTCTTTGAGAAACTCATCGATGGAAAGCCCTTTGGCTTTGGCAATATCAGGGAGAGGTAATTTTTTGTCTATATTTTGGATAATGAATAGCTTTAGGGCTGAATTGGCGCCTGTGGTCTTGACGATAAGGTCTTCCGGACGAATGATGTCGTTTTCCTCTACATATTTACTAATGAGGGCGATAAATTCTTTTCCGTACTTCTTGGCTTTTCCTTCTCCGACCCCAAAGACATTGGTCATCTCGGAAAGGGTGATAGGGTACTTCATGCACATATCCTCCAAGGAGGCATCCTGGAAGACCACAAAGGGCGGTACGCCAAACTCCTTGGCTACTTTTTTACGTAGGTCTTTGAGATACTTCAAGAGGGTTTCATCCAAGACAGAGACAGCATTCTTAGCAGGTTCTTCTATATCGTCTTCGAAGTTATGGTCTTCGGTCATCATAAAGGAGTGGGGTTCCTTCAGGAAGTCACGTCCCTTGTCGGTGAGGAACATCACCCCATAGGTTTCGATATCTTTACGGATGTAATCATTGACCATCACCTGGCGAATCAACGCCATCCAAAAACGACTGTCGAATTCCGAACCACAGCCGAAGAAGTCTTGTTGGTCAAAGAGGTTGGACTTGATAATGGCTGAATATTTTCCAGTCAGCACATTCACTAAGTCCTTAGCTTTGAGTCTTTGTCGGGTTTTGTCAATGACATTCAGTAGCATAAAGACCTGGTCTTTGGCTTCTTTCTTGGTCTTAGGATAGCGCATATTATCGTCCATATTGGCACCTTCTCCGTTGATTTCGTCAAATTCCTCTCCAAAATAGTGTAGAATGAATTTACGTCGGGAGCTGGAGGTCTCGGCATAGGCAACCATATCCTGAAGGAGGGCTTGTCCTACCTCCTGTTCAGCTATAGGCTTGCTGACCATGAACTTTTCTAACTTCTCGATATCCTTATAGCAGTAAAAGGCCAAGCAATAGCCTTCTCCTCCGTCACGGCCAGCACGTCCGGTTTCTTGGTAGTAGCTTTCGATACTCTTGGGAATGTCGTAGTGGATGACAAAGCGCACATCGGGCTTGTCGATTCCCATACCAAAGGCAATGGTAGCTACCACTACATCGACCTCTTCCATTAGGAACATATCTTGATGTTTGGCACGAGTTTTGGCATCAAGGCCAGCATGGTAGGGGATAGCAGTGATCCCATTGACCTGAAGGATTTGCGCCAATTCCTCCACACTCTTGCGGCTTAGGCAGTAGATGATGCCCGACTGACCGGGGTGTTGCTTGACAAAACGGATGATATCACTATTGATATTCTTCGTTTTGGGGCGTACCTCATAATAGAGGTTGGGTCGGTTGAAGGAGGATTTGAACACATTGGCTTGAGGAATTCCTAAGTTCTTGAGAATGTCCTCCTGTACTTTAGTAGTGGCCGTAGCGGTCAGGGCGATGATCGGGATGTCGTCCCCTAAGCGCTCGATGATGGTTTTGATGTTTCGGTACTCAGGTCGGAAGTCATGCCCCCATTCGGAGATACAGTGGGCTTCGTCCACCGCTACGAAAGAGATATTGATGGTCTTGAGAAAATCGGCATATTCGTCCTTGGTGAGGGATTCCGGGGCTACATATAGTAGCTTGGTATCCCCATTGCGGATGTCTTCCATCACGGTACGTATCTCCCCCTTGGTAAGGGAGGAGTTCAGTACATGGGCGATTTTATCAGTACCAGAGATGCCTCTTACGACATCTACTTGGTTTTTCATCAGGGCGATCAGCGGAGATATAACGATGGCTGTACCCTCCTTCAGAAGGGCAGGGAGCTGGTAACAGAGTGATTTTCCACCTCCCGTAGGCATCAGTACGAAGGTATGGTTCCCCTCCATGATGCTACGTATAATTGCTTCTTGCTTTCCTTTGAATGCGCTAAAGCCGAAGATACTTTTCAAGGCTTTTTGTAGGTCAACATTATTAGTACTCATAAGATAAAAGCTGGTATTTTATATGTGGTGTTTTTTTTTTAATTTTGCAGGATAAAATTACAACTTTTTTTTTAAGTAGCAAATCAAAAATCAACTATTTTGGAAAAATTTAATAATGTATTGGATTTTGCACGCAAAACCATAGAAACAGAGCTTTATTCTTTAGGGAAATTAACAGATTATTTGGATGATAATTTCTCCCAAGCGGTGGAAGCTATCTTACAGAGTAAGGGGCGTGTGGTTATCACTGGTATTGGGAAGAGTGCTATTATTGCACAGAAAATAGTGGCGACGATGAACTCCACCGGTACGCCGGCGATCTTCATGCATGCGGCCGATGCTATCCATGGGGACTTGGGGATGATTCAGTCTTCGGATGTGGTGGTCTGTATCTCCAAGAGTGGCAACACACCAGAGATCAAGGTCTTGGTTCCTCTGCTCAAGCGCGATCAGAACCCTCTGATTGCTATCACAGCTAATAAGGAGTCGTTTTTAGCGACCCAGTCGGACTATGTACTCTATGCCTATACCGAGCGGGAGGCTTGTCCGAATAATTTAGCACCGACTACTTCCACCACTTCTCAATTGGTCATAGGGGATGCCTTGGCTGTCGCGCTTATGCAGGTGAAGGCTTTCGGCAGTGCTGATTTCGCCAAGTACCACCCGGGAGGGGCTTTGGGCAAACGCCTTTATCTGACTGTAGGGGAGGCCATTGCCAAGAATCAGGTGCCGGTAGTGACTCCAGAGACTGATGTCAAGCAGGTGATTGTCGAAATCTCCCAAAAAATGCTCGGTGTTACTGCGGTATTGGATGGGGAACGTATCGTTGGAGTTATCACCGATGGGGATATTCGTCGTATGCTTAGCCGTTATGAGGATATCAAGGGACTTCATGCTCGTAATATCATGTCCCTTCACCCCAAGACTATTGAGGCGGACGTATTAGCCGTGGATGCCTTGGATTTTATGCAGAACCATAAGATTACCCAGCTTTTGGTCACCCAAAACCAACGCTATATAGGAGTGATACACTTGCACAATTTGATACAGGAGGGAATCATTTAAGTGAAGAGTGAAAAGTGAAAAACTCTTCACTTTTCACTCTTCACTTTTCACTCTTCACTTTTCACTACTATGGTTTTCTCATTCCCACGGCTATCCATACACTTGAGCAGGTGCGCTCCGGGGGGGAGGTTGAGCTTCATGTCGTGGAAGTGGAGGGTCTCACCTAAGAAGGTCTCGTCCAGATACCAAAAGAGCTTACCAGGATACTTATAGGCGACCCGAGCGATGATGGGCTGGCTTGTGCCTCCCAAGCCCTTGACAGGGTGAAGGGTAGCGCCATGTTTGGGATAGATAAAGTCCAAGACCTGTTGTCGATCGCTCTCTTGGCAGTCCTCTCGTAAGGGGGGAAGTACCTGATAGGAAGGATGACTTTTCTTATAAAACCACTCCATAAGAGGAGGGAGAACGAACCAACTTTGCGAATGTATATGTTCTATAGATTCACAAAGGGTATTGACCTGCCAGCGGCCATCGAGGGAGAGGTGTACCAGCTTGTGATACTTGCAGAGGGCGGCGGGTTGCTTAGTAAGGGGCACCCAAAGCTTCTTTTTAGGACATAGCTCACTGGCGAGCATCCCACTATGAGTGCAGACCTCTATCTGCTGGAGGTCTTCCCATGGAGGGGCGAACCAAGTGTCCTTGGGGAGTTGCTGGAATAGCTCAAGCATTACAGGAGCGGCAGTCCCCACCCCAGTGAGTTCTGGGCGACCTTCTCCAGAGGCATTGCCAACCCATACGGCTACTAAGTAGCGAGAGGTCAGCCCGATAGCCCAAGCATCGCGGTTGCCAAAGCTCGTGCCAGTCTTCCAAGCAATCTTCCGAGAGGAGGCGTAGTAGCGCCAGGCGGAATCGAAGGCAGGTCGGTTCACCTGGGTGAGTGCTTCAAAGGTTTTGTAGATTGCCCCAGCCGAGAAGAGGTTTTTCTCCTGCTGTAGGCTTTCTTTCTCAGGATTTCGCTTCAGATAGCTGAGTTTGGGGAAGCCTCGTGTGCTATATTGGCCGGTTCGGGTAAAGATATTAAGTGTTGTCGCCATATAGGTATAGGCCTGGGCAAGTTCCCATAGGGTACACTCGGCACCGCCTAAGATCAGAGACAGTCCATAGTGGTCGGGGGCACGGTTGATACTTTGTAGCTGGAGCTTCTGTAGCTGTTGGTAAAACCTACTGATACCGTATTGGCGTAACAACAGTACGAAGGGTATATTCAGCGAACGGTAGAGCGCCTCATCGGCAGGGACAGCCCCTTGGTAGGTGTTTTCAAAGTTTTGTGGGCTATAGCCTCCTATCTGGGTTGGTATATCACCCACCAGCTCCTGAGGGAGCAGCTCTCCACTATCTAGCATACTGGCATAGAGAAAGGGCTTGAGTATGCTACCGGTACTGCGAGGGCGGTGGATGATATTGACATCCTTTTGGTGTTCCAGGTCGGTAGGGGAGTTGCCTACATAGGCCAATACCTCCTGACGACTTACATCCACCACCAAGGCGCAGAGGTTATGCACCTCGAAACGCTTGTAGTGCTGGTAATATTTGGCCACCAGTTGCTCTGCTCGTTCCTGAAGATAGTAGTCAAGGGTGGTGGCTTGTCGCTTTTGGGGTGTGGTGCGAGCGATGCGCTCCACTAAGTGGGGGGCGATACGGGGTAGCTCATGAGGGCGCTCCACCAAAGGCTCTTGTAGGGATAGCTCATAGGTGGTGCGGTCTATGGTATGATTTTTGTAGAGCTTGGCCAGAAGAAAATTTCGTTTTCTCTTCAGAGATTCTTGGTTTCGTCCGGGGTAGATAAGGCCGGGGGCATTGGGCAGCACGGATAAGGTACAGGCCTCCGCCCAGGAGAGTTGTTCTGGGGCGACCCCAAAGTAGCGCCAAGCGGCCATATCTGCTCCCACCACATTGCCACCAAAGGGAGCATGAGAGGCATAGAGGGCAAGGATCTTCTCCTTGGAGTAGCGAAACTCCAGCCGAGTAGCCCAAATAGCCTCTATCAGCTTTTCCCCATAGGTGCGAGCCTTATTTTGGCGCGCCAAGCGAATCACCTGCTGGGTGAGGGTACTCCCTCCACGAACGGTATGCCCATGGCGAAGGTTAGCTAATAAGGCCTTGGTCATCGAGATAGGATTGACCCCCCAGTGGTAATAAAAATGGGAGTCCTCATAGGCCAGTATTGCCTCTCGCAGCTTATGGGGTACCGTGTCCCGCTCTGGGAAACGCCACTGCCCATCGGGGGCTATCTTTCCCCCTAATAGTTTTCCCTCTCGGCTTTCCACAATGGTGGCATAGCCCACCCTGAAGAGGGTACGCGGTAGGCAGAAGATATACCATAGTAATAGGAGCCCCCCTATAGCCACCTTTATACGGTGACGACCAAGATAGTGCAGCATACAAAAGTAAAGATTAGCATTTGCCCTACAAAAGTACATGTTTTTTTTGAATAAAGAATAAGAATTAATATATCATACATATCATTGTTTTCCTTTGTTTGTTTCAATAAATTATTTTTTATTTAACAAACTTAGATTGAAATTACGAGCTTTGTACGGTTTTTTTCGCAACAGAAAGAAGAAAAGTGCGTGATTGTTTATAACCCTAAATAATGTTAATAACTTTTTTTATAGGTACTCAAAGAGGAAAAAAAAATAGACAACCCCTTGTTTTTGAATAAGAAAAACGAATTTTATAGGGAAGCCGCCCTGAAAAAGAAGTCGGTGGTTCCATATTTTTTTAATGAAAAAATCAACTACTCAAAACTTTTTTATATATTTGCGTTGCTTTACAGCTTGGATAAAACTAAACAGTTGAGAATGATTAATAAAACTATAAATAAACCAATAAATTTAACAATTAATCAATAAAGAGCCTATTATGAAAAAAATGAAATATTTATTATGTACCCTATTGGTACTCTTGGTCGAGACTCTTTATGGGCAGATACAGCGTGAAATCTATAGTGTGACCACCGGAAGCGGGGGGGCTAATAACTATTATTGTGTGCGCAATACTTCGGGACAGGTAAATGTCAAATTCAAATGGAAAGGGACTAGGGCCAATCCCGATAATAAGTTTATCGCAGAACTTTCTGATCCTAATGGGAACTTTGATTCCCCTGTAAAATTAGGAGAGATTTTGGAACAAGGGAATCAGACGAGTATATTTACTATTCCCTTCAACTTACCTGCTGGTACCGATGGAAAGGCTTATAAGATTCGTATCCGCAGTACCTCTCCAGAGGTCATTGGGGTGAGTGATCCTTTCGAGGCGCACCACTTAGGCGATGCAGAGAATGCGGTACTGAATAACTACCAAAATATAGAGATTTGCCCAGATTCCGAAGGGCGTACCATCTCGGTGACAGGGGGTACTACCGCTTCTAAATACAAGTGGTATAAGGATGGCAACCTGATCTCAGGAGCCGATGGTAGTTCCTATACGGTGACCCAAACCGGTACTTATTCAGTAGAACCAGATTTTGGGCCTTGTGCGACTTCCTTGCGTTCCAACCAAATAGTGGCCTCTCAGGCGGGTTCCGGCTCTTCCATGAGTGTAAAGATCAAAGGGCAGGCTACTCGTGAGCTTTGTTCGGGGCAGACCCTCACTCTGGAAGCAGAAATCCTCAATGAAGTACCTGGTACTACCTTCACCTATCAGTGGTATAAGGCCAATGATCCGATCGCGGGGGCTACAGCGGCTACCTATCCGGCCAATGCAGAAGGCACCTATAAGGTAAAGGCTTACCCCAGCGGGGGCTGTGTGATGACCTCTTCCGAAACTAAGCTTAACCCTCGTTCCACCACCGGATTGCTTACCATAGGGGGCGGAGAGACTCAAGTGAAGTGTACTGGACATACGGTGACCCTGACTTCTCAACTCCAAAACAGTAGCCTCACCGGTACTTACAAATGGTATAAAAATGGTACCGAGATTGCAGGTGAGACAGCCGCTACTTATACCGCTTCCGATACTGGAAGCTACTACATTACTCTTACCGAAGCGGGTGGCTGCGTGATCAAGTCCAATGTGGTGAACGTTACCGACCGCTCCGGTGTGAATCCAGGAAATATCAAGTGGCTGGGGCATGAAAACAATGAGGTGATCTTCGCCTTCCCATATCGCCGCCCTATCATAGAGCTGGATATTCCCAGCACCGAGGTGCTCACTGTTAAATGGTTTAAGGAGGATGATCCCGCCAATATCCTTCAGGAGAACACCACACGTTCCTTCCAAGTACCTTCCGAAGGTACTTTCGTGGCCGAGGTATATGATGCTTGTCAGGCCAAAGTAAGCACCGGAGTGCTCAAGCTACAGGTGAAGGAGCCTTCTCGCTATGTGCCAGAGATAGCCTTCAAGCAGGGCAGTGGTGCTTGTGGGGGAGGACAGGCCATCTTGGAACTCTCCAGCCTCAAGGCTATTATAATCGATGGCTCTCAGCAGAAGGAAACCCTCGTGCCCAGCACTGACTACACCCACTACACCCTACAATGGAAGCAGAATGGAGCGCCTATCAATTCTGGTAAGGAACTGATGATCACTCCCACAGGAACTGTAACCATATATCGCTTACAAGTCAATGGCGCTTTCAACTCCAACGAACTTAAGGTAGTGGACATTAAGCTCCCTACGGCTGTACATATCACCACCAGCTCTGGCGCTTCTGAGCTACAGGACAATCAGGCCTTGGAGCTGATCCCTACCCTCGAAGGGGAGTTCCAGCAGGAATTATTTACCTACACTTGGAACTATCGCAAGGATGAGAGCCAGCCTTGGCAGCCTAAAGCCGATGTGACCACTCAAACAGATAAAAAATACACCATTCCTGCTATTGCCTACAAAGACCCTGCTTTCCGACAGGCCATAGGAGACTATCAGTTTGTGGTAAAACTCAAAACCGGTACCATAAATATAGGAGGAAACGATGTTGACTTGACCCCCTATGCCCGAAGCTGTGGACAAAGTGAAGGCTTGATCCATGTCACCTATTCGGTGAACTATACCGGAGATAAAATTCCTAACACCCTGCTCCTCAGTGGCGAAGAAGGTAACCGCAAGTGGATGCTCCCCGCACAGTGGGCAGGTGCTAAGGTAACCATTTATAAGCAAACAGGAGAGATTGTATACCAATCTACCTCATATAACAATGATTTTCCTTCCTTCACCCCACCTGCTAGCCAGAGAGGAGCTGCCATCTACTACTTCTATATCATAGAAAAGGATGGGAAGACGGAAAATGGAACCATAACACTATTGCAATAGAATGAAAATAGGATACTACTATAGGATTGCCATCTTTTTCTTGGCTACGATAGCCGCCTGGGCGCAGGAGCAAAAGGGATTCTATGTCCCTTATCAAATGCCTACCCATGCCTTTGTGCGCTTCAATACCTTTGTGGCCAATCCTGCTTTTCCCTTGGTGGTCAATTATCAGGAACACAACGCAGGCCTCTATTACCGCAACCAGTGGATGGGCTACCAAAACGACAATTTCTCCCTGATGGGAATCTCCTATGGGCGCAATTGGCGACAGACCAGCTCCATGAACGCCTTCTTATACAAGCGGAACGTGACGGTGATGACCAACTATGGGGCGGTGCTGAACTATGGCCACCTCATTCAGCTCTCCGACAAGGTGCGTATCGGCATGGGGCTCAATGTCATTCCCTCCGTCAGTGGTTTGGACAAGGGGCGTATTCAGGTAGTGGATCCCTCCGACCCTCTCTTGCAGGTAGGCAATTCCTTTGATATAGCCATACAGCCAGGAGGTTATATAGCCATAGGGGATTTCTATATCGCTGGTACAGCCGAGAACCTTATCGACTATTCGGCAGCGGCTGCCAAGGCCATGACCCAGTTCCGAGACAAGACCCTTACCGCTCACCTGATGTATCGAAAGGCGCTTGATTCCAACAATGACCTGATGGAAAATGGCTATTGGTCGGTAGCCTTCCGTGCTACGAAGGAATACGATGGCCTCAACTTTGGGGGGTATGCCCTCTTGGATCTCCCTGCCTTGGGATGGGCGAATGTGGGGTATACCCAGCGCAACGGTCTCATCGCAGGCCTGGGTGTCAATCTCCGTCAGCAGTGGAGCCTCGGGGTGGAATACGAAAATGCACTCGGGGTAAAGGTGCCCCAGCTGGGTAATACCATAGGCATCTATCTCAATGTACAGTTTGGTGGAGACCGACAAAAACGAACTCCGCCACCACCACCTAAGCCACCACGCCTACCTGTGGTACCTGTCAAGGAGGAAGAACCCAAGAAGGAAGAACCTTTGGTGAAGCAAGACCCAGGAATCAAGCCTCAGCCAGTCAAGCCCAACCAAGCTCCTATTGCCGTCAAGACAGTTCCTATGGAAGGAGTCCCCGCCGGATACTATGTTATCATAGGGGTATATGCCAACGGACGTAATGCCTACACCTTCCGCGAACAGATGAGCAAGCGATATGAAGTAGGTACCTTTGTCAACAAAGTCAATGCCCTCACCTATGTATACATGGGCAAGGGAGCCCTCTCCCTCGAAGAAGCGCAAAACCTCATGCGTAAATGGATGCTCCATGTCGACTTCATCGGAGGTATATGGGTATTGGAAGTAAAATAATTGGTTAGTGATGAGTGATCAGTGGTTAATGGTTAGTGATTCGTACTGACCACTAACCACTGATTATTACAGTTTGTTAAATTTATCACAAACTTCTATTTTTTTCTAAGAGAAAGGATGGAGTTATAAAAAAATTATATATATTTGCCCCTAAAAAGAATGGTTCATTGACACGCCCTATTAGTATCTGTAACTATTTGATAGTCAAAGTGCAATGAATAGCCAGTAGTGATGAGTCAATAGAGACGAGTGCTCAAAATTCAGAATTCAAAACTCAAGAATCATCATGAATCTATCAGAGTTGACAATTATCCAAAATTTACCTGAAAACCAGCGTAAGGCAATATTAGAATTAATAGACACTAAAATCAATAATGATATGAAGGAAGTAATACATGCCGTAGAAGCCTTAGGGATAAGGTTTGACGAATTAAAGCGAAGCACCGATTCGAGGCTTATTCAGATGCAGGAGAGTATTGATTTGCAACTCTCCCAAATGAGAGAAAGTACTGGAGTACAATTCACTCAAGTAAAAGAAAGCATACGTATCCTTTATTGGATCCTTGGTATCATCGGAAGTGGAGTGGTAGCTGGTATTACCATTTATTTGGCTACCATACGATAGGGGATATTTTGAGTGTAGTCCACAAGAGCAGAGATGAGACAAGAGCATATAAAAATAGGAAGATATATAACAATTAATAATTAACAATATAACAATCAATAAATAATGAAAAGACTAAACATTCAGTGTAAAAGGCCTCCAGGGCACACGATACATAAAAATCAATATTTGAAACTCAATAATAACCAAGTATTATGAAACTAAAATTATTTTTCCAACAAACCATCACCCTCGCCCTATTACTCCTAATAGGGCAAACGGCTTTTGCGCAGAGTAATTTTACCAATGCGTATACCAATGATGGAAAGCCTTTGAAAGGGAATTTTGTTTTGATAGGAAATCGTTCTGATGCGCCGTATCGCCTGTATATACCGCAAAAGCAAGCCGATTGTCCTATATCAATCAAATGGGCACGCCTCTATTGGGGAGGTCATGCCGGAGGAGGCAATATGGATCAGGTAATCCTTAATGGACCGGGAGGTCTTCGGCAAACCATTACCTCATCCAATGGTCATAAAGAAACCAATGGGGTCGTATGGTCAGATGCAGATTATCTGATCTATCGTGTCTATTTCCCTAATACAGCAGGGCGAGATTTGGATATAGAAGCATCGCTTATAGCACCTGTACAACGTACAGCAGGTTATTGTAGAGGGGGACATTACCCATATTCAAGTATGTCTTATGGAGGAAATCTTACGGCTGACTATGCCTATTGGTCAGGGGATAATACCGGTTATGGACTAGAGTCTGTCTTGATCAATGTTAAAAAAATCAAACAAGATTTTCCTGCCAATCAGAATATTGTAATGAGATTCTTTGCTGGTTGGTTTGGAGGTCCTAATTCAGGAGTGATGGCCATCAAGGCAGAGGCCTATAAGGGAGAGATGATGGTAGATCCAAGTGATCACTTTAATTGGGTACCTAATACGGCTACTGGAGCCTATAAGGTAGGAGAGGCTACTTTCCCTACAGTAACTACACATAGAAGGGCTTGTAGTAATAATTTAGATTTTGGAACTTTTACTTATAATCCCTCCGATGGACGTATCCTTTGGACTAAGTCAGGAGATAGAGAAGTAGGTTCTGGACAAGAATATTTAGGGCAAAGTTCTGGCTTTGATCCTACTAAGACCATTGTCAATGACGGAACTCGTGTAGATGATGACTCTTACTACTATCGTTGGGCGGATATTACCAGTATCATGCAGGCACAGCCTGCTGGCTCTATTGATGGTGAATATCGTGTAGATAACATATTCAACCAAGGTGGAAGTGCTTGGCCTCTTGGATCAGGTTGGGCTATGGTCGTTGTATACGAAGACCC
>NZ_KE992168.1:0-4493 GCF_000466425.1 Capnocytophaga sp. oral taxon 863 str. F0517 | reverse complement strand
TTGGGCTATGGTCGTTGTATACGAAGACCCTAAGCTTGATCAAGAAAGAATGATCCGTATAGAAGATGGCTTTGAACGTGTAGGAGCAGGGGGAGCCCTTAGTAGGAATAGACTCTTGAGTGGTTTTTCAAGTGCAGGAAACTGGGATTCCTTTGGTCAAGTTACCTTGGGAGGAGAGGCTGCTGTGTCAGGAGACCGATTCAATGTGAATGCGAACTATGCCAACTATAATGGGCGTTTGCCTAATAACTTTTTTAATGGAACCGTTACTTACCACAATGAAACCCCACAGAATACAAGAGGTTGGGATGTTTCTATATTCTCTACTCCAACACCTGCAGGATCAACCTCTCTGAGTACTACTTTTATAGCAAATGATGGAGGATATGATGCATTTATCAATATTGTGAGCGCTATTTCAGTATCAACACAACGTCCTGTATATGAAATGGAAACTAAAGTGTTGAATACAGCTCATGTGGATGTAGCAGGCCAACGTATACCTCTCAATACAGAACTTAAGTATCAGATAAAAATACGTAACATAGGAACAGGTATTCCAACAAGTCTTAAGATGGAAGCATTGCTACCTAAAAATCTTACTTATGTAGGGATTGATGGTTCTTTGCCTTCTGGAGTAAGTGCACCTACTTCAACTCCAGAAAACGGGCAGACGAAGCTTACCTTTAATATGCAACCTAATAGCTTTGCAGCAGGGGATCCTTTCTTAACCATTATGCTTAAGGTAAAAACGACTAATGATTGTAATGCCTTAAGAGATGCTTGTAGTAATAAGTTAGATTTTCAACCTAAACTTATATACAATACAGTTAATCCTACAGAGACAAATAGAGAGACACTCTCTCATAAAGCAGCAGCAGATTGTAAACCTGCCCCTACCACCTTCTACATTGAAGATGCTCCTTGTGCTTTGGTGGGTAGCAATACCTTACCTTACTGTTCCGCTATGGAACTCGATGGTGGGGCTGGCTATACCTCTTATAGCTGGACCAAACAAGGTCAGGGGGTAGTGGGTAATTCCCAAAAATACACCGTAACCGGAGTAGGGACTTATATCCTTACCCGAACCGGAGGTACTTGTAATCAAGTGAGTACTATTACCTATAATATACAGCCTCGTAGTGGAAATGCTGCCTTACACCCCTTGCGTGCTAACAGTGCAGTAACCGCTAAGGAGGTATGTAACAACACCGGTTTGGACTATCTACAAATTGCAGTATGTGGAGCTCAGGTATATCTGACAGCTGATGTGCCCGCAGGTAGTGAGGTGAAGTGGTTCAAATATACAGGTACCACTTCTACCACCGCTTCTTGTCCTCCTACTCCGATACCAGCAGCCAGAGGTAGCTGGGCGGAGAAGGCTACGGGTCTTGCTTATACACTTCCTGCCACTGAGGTGGCTACTGATACCAATGGAGGTACTCACTTTGGGATTACAGTCAAAACGCCAGGTAACTGTGAGATGGACTATTACTTTGGGGCATCTCGAAGCAATGATCCAGGTTTTATCTTAGAGAAGAGAAACATCACAGCTTTAGCTTGTAGCGGCGGTAGTGCCCAAAACAAAGGATGGCTTAAGATCTCCGGTATACCCGATATGAACTATCAATATAAGGTAGTAGGAAATTCCAATGCGGTGGATTGGACTAATGTACCAGCGCTAAGCTTTAACCATGAAGTAACAGCGGCAGGCAATTATATAGTACTCTTCCGTAAGAAATTGCCTAACGGAGCTTCTCAATACCAAAATAATGTCTGTGGCTTTGAAAAATTAGCTACCGTACTGGCTACTTCTTCAGGAAATGGAGCTGATGCCAACTTTACTCTTACCAAAACGGATGTCCTCTGTGTGGGTAACAATCCTTCCGGAGGTAAGCTTAAGGTACAGCTCTCTTCCGATGTTACCCTTCCGGTAAAAGTGATCGTAGAGCGACGCGGTACGCCTAATACCTCAGTAGCCGAATATGAGGTGAATACTGATGCAGAGCGTAACTCTGAAAATACAACAGCAGCAGCGGCCTTGGCTTCGCTTATCAAGGGAACTTATGAGGTGAAGTTGCAGGTAACGGAAGGTACCAATACTTGTACCTCTCCTATAAGAGAGATAGAGATTGTTGAGAAACCAGAGCTAAAACTCTTGACTGCGAATCCAGAGGATCCTTCTTGTGGCCCTACCAAAAAAATCTCGGTAACCTACCAAGGAGGTACTCCAAATTATACCTTAACACTTTCAGGAACTGGAATCAATACAATCACCGCTAACAACGGAACCAATACAACCCATACCTTTAGTATCAACGATCCGGCATTTACTACCGGTACGAAGAACTATACCCTTGAGCTCAAGGATGCCAATGGTTGTACTGTAAGACGTGATGTAGCATATACAATCCAGCCAAAACCTACCTTTACCCTAACAAAGGTACAGGATGCGGACTGTGAGCCTACCTCAGGGATGCTTAAGATCACTTCGATCAACCCTTCTTTTGATTTGTCTAAGTATGAAATCACTTATGCTATCCAAAAGAAAGTAGGTTCTGCTTACCCAACTAATGGTTCTTGGACACGACAAGCAACTGAGACCTTTACAGGCCTTACCGCAGGGGAATACCGTGCGAGAATCTATTACAAACGAGGCACCAAGGAATGTTCCTATCCAGAAGAGCCTTATCGTGAACTTGATGATCATGGTAACTGGGTAACTACTTCAGGGATTGACTATCAAGATATTACAGCGACTATCGCTGAAGGGGCTGGGCCTCTACAGGCTTTTGCTATGGTATCTCACTTGGCTTGTATCGATAATGCAGGAAATGGAACCAACCCTGCTGGACATGCACATGCCTCTATCAAGTTATCCAACCTCTCCGGAGGTAATGGTACCGGTGGTGGGGTAGGACCAGCAAATAAATATAATATAAAGATAAACAATGGACCTTGGAATGGGGTGCCTACCACTTTGACAGGGGTGACCTTCAATGCCGCTGAACTCCGTTTTGATGGCTTGAAACCAGGTGCTTACGAAATAATAGTAGAAAGTAGCAATCCACCTGCAGGGGCAACTGCTTGTAACAAGTCCTTGACGATACAAGTAGAACAACCTATACAGGCTCCTCAGATAACTCCAACCATAGTTTATGATTGTGCCGGCGCAGCTCAGGTAACTTATACCTCTGACCGTACAGACTATAGCTACCATATAGAAACCCGTGCCAATGGAACGACTCCTCCAGGAGAATATGTAGGAAATTATGACCGCATAGGCTCCGTAGGAAAGCAAACCTTTACAGTAGCCGATGCAGGCAATTCTAAAGTAAGCCGTATCTTCTATAAGAAAACGGTAACACCTAAGAAGCTCCTCTTCCGTGAAGACTTCGGGGAAGGGCCTACTACAAACTTTGCAGGCTTGGGTCGTGATCCGGCTACTACAAGTATCTCGCCAAACTTTACTTATCATGATTGTGCTGCAAATCCTAACCAATATATGATAACCAATTATGCGGAACATCATCAAAAATGGTTTAGTCCAAGTGCTTGTTCATATCATGGTGGTACTTCAAATCAAAGACTTTGGGTGGCAGATGCTCCTAAGGATCACACCTCCAATGGTGCTAAAGATAAAGGACGCTTTATGTTTGTGGATATGGGATCTAACCTTGGACAAGGAGAAACCCTCTATGAAAAAATAGTAGATATAGAACCTAATGCACCTATTGGTTTTGAGGTATATGTATTTAACTTGAATAAAGATACACCTAGAAATCATGAGTATTGTGGAGTACTTGAGAAACCAGATATTCGTGTACGTGTACTAGATGCTGTAACTAATACTCCATTAGGACAAATTACATCAGGATCAATTCCTTATAATACTCAAGGAAGTTTAGAATGGGTACGTGTGTCCTCTGATGATATTGGGGAAATCAACCCTGGTAACGTGACTCGTGTAAAGATACAAATCCAAAACACACGTAATCATTGGTGTGGTAATGACTTTGCTATCGATGACATCGAAGTATGGCAAGGCCCTATGCATTGTCCTACCCGCTATGTGGATGTAGCTCTTACGCTCGCTTCAGGTAAGCAGCTCAGTATGACCACTCCAGTTCCAGTGGAAGAGTCTTGTTATGGAGCCAATGATGGTAAGGTAAGCACAAGGGTAAGCAACTTTGGAGCCAACTATAAGTGGTACTTGACTGCACAGGGCAATACCACCAAGCTAAGAGAAGGCACCAAGACGGATGAGAACTTATCGCTAACGAACTTAGCACCGGGCAACTATACCTTACATATAGTAGATACCCGTCAGGCGAAGTTTGCAGACAATCAGCCTTGTGACATCTCTCAAGATTTTGTAATCAAGCGCAATCCACAGTTAAATGTGGTACAGAATAAGACGGTGGACTACTTCAACTGTGATGTAGACAGGGCCTATGTAGTAATCTTCGGTCAGAATGGTTCACGTCAGAATG
>NZ_KE992167.1 GCF_000466425.1 Capnocytophaga sp. oral taxon 863 str. F0517 | reverse complement strand
TGGTAATAGATCCCATTTTTGTCTTTGGCTAATCTCGATACATCAAGGCGCGCGAAACTCGCCATATCAGGTTTTATGATCTTGCGGGCATTTTTTTCTTGGTAGATGACATAATCCTGATTGATGATATAGCCTTTCACATAGGGGCGCTTATATTCCCAAAAGGAACTCCATAGGGAATCCGTGCGATGGATATCGGATACAGTTATAGTATCTCGTACCACTACCTCCTTTTCGGCTGTAGTAGGGAGTTGCTCTACTGGCTTTTGCTTGCAAGCAACGAGTAACAAAGTACAAAGTAATAGACGATTCATGATAGTTTTGAGTTTTGAGTTGCTATTGTCGGTTTAATAATTTACTGACTTGCTCATTGGTTAATGGACTCATTACCCCTTCGCGACCTAATTCGGCCAGCCAATAGCCCTCAGCATTCTTAAAGAGATAGAGATTAGTACCTGGAGCGGAATCCACACGACAACCTCCTGGACGGCCCACAATGATAGCCAGAAGTTCTACGTCCTTGTTTTGGAACAATCTTGTAGTACCATCATACCAATAATTTTTATCGGCTAAGAAACCTCTGGAAACTGCCTTTAGAGAGGCATTGTCATAGCCTTTTACTACTACATATCGGC
>NZ_KE992166.1 GCF_000466425.1 Capnocytophaga sp. oral taxon 863 str. F0517 | reverse complement strand
GCAATGACCAAGTCAATGGCAACCCTGCCACTCCAACGGCACTGGATATGACCATAGAGGATAATGGAGGTCTTAGCAACTTGGAGGTAAACACAGCTACTGGAAAACTTAAAGTGCCAGCGGGTGCTACTTCAGGTACCTATGAGGTGACTTATCGTATCTGTGTTAAAGGAGAAGCATCTCCTTGTGATACCGCTAAGGTGAAGATAGAGGTAACGAGCGATGCGGCTCCGACCACGACCATCAATGCCAACGATGATCCGAATACCTCCGTTGCCAAAGGCGGCTTGGTAGAAGTCCTCTCCAACGACAGACTCAATGGAGAACCTGTAACCAAGGATAAGGTGACCACCACTATTGATAACAATGGAGGCCTTACTGGTGTAGAGATAGACCCTGCCACTGGCAAGATCAAAGTGCCAGTTACCGCTACAGAAGGTACCTATGAGGTGACTTATAAGATTTGTGAGAAACAGAATGGTACTCCTTGTGATACTGCTAAGGTGAAGATTACCGTAACTTCCGATGTGATCCATACCATCGAAGCCAACGATGACCCTGAGGTAACTGTAGGTAAAGGAGGTACTGTAACCGTATTGAACAATGATACAGTGGACGGCAACCCAGCCACTAAGGACAATGTAGATATCTCTATTGACAATAATGGCGGCCTTACCGACCTTACCACCGATCCTGATGGTAAGATCAAGGTGCCAGCTAATGCAACCCCTAATACTTATGAGGTAACCTATAGGATCTGTGTCAAAGGAGCTTCTTCTCCTTGTGCTACGGCGAAGGTAAAAATTACGGTGACTAATGATACAA
>NZ_KE992165.1 GCF_000466425.1 Capnocytophaga sp. oral taxon 863 str. F0517 | reverse complement strand
ATTTTTTGTAGTTTTGCATTTTAAATTCAATTTTGTAGAAAAAAAAGAATATCTAAAAAAAGATGAGGAATAAATATTGTATTTTAATACTTCTAACAGTATTATCACTGAGTTTTAAACAAAAAAATAATATGAAATCAAATGAAAGAATTGTTTATGCTTTAGATGTTACCATACCTGGTCGTTATGAAGCTTACATTAATGATATTTTAGTAGAAACAAACAATGAAATGTCTATGCATAATACTATAATAAACATTAATCAAGCTGTTCTAAAGAGTGGTACTTATCAGTTTAGGATAAAACTATTTTCTTCTAATGAAGAACTGAGAAAAGGAGGTATACAGCCTGATACCTTTCAGTTCTTAAAAGTAGGATTAGTTAAATATCAGAAGATTGCTGTGGGAGAAGGAGCAGAAGAGGGAACATATCAGTATCTATACTCTTATCCTATTCCAAATTTGGAGAAACCTGTTCCATATTATGAAATAGAAGGAAAGTTTACAATCGATTTACCTTATGAACTGAATGGTTGGAGTAATGGGCAAGATCTTAGAAAATGGGACAAAGATAAACTAAAGAAAAAAGTTATCGCCTATTATAAAAAGCTATGGGAAATTCTTAATAAAGGAGATGTTGATCAATGGCAAAAATTAGTAAAAAAATCTCAAGAAGAAACAGTTTTTTTCAATTATTCTGATAAAGAATACCTCAATAAGTACATCAAAGAAGAAAAAGAAGAAATTATCAAAGACAAGGGTATGATGGCTGCTTTAGAAGATTATGAGATGAAAATATATGCTGATGGTAGATTAGTGTGCTTAGAACGGAGTAATCACACTAAACAGGTTAATGGTATCGATTGGGATATAAAAGGAGAGAGTCCTCTTATACAATATGGAAAAGAAGGAGGTGCCGCTACATTCCCCGTTAAGCTATATTTACCACAAGGTAGTGATGAATTTGTAATAATAAGAAGATATTGATTTGTAATAATTAAGATAAATGAAAGGCACTTACTACAAAACCCCCATAGACTTCAAGGCGTTGATAGAGAAGCGCGACCTTGCAAGTTGCGTTGGAGCTTTCTAAGTTCCTCTATTTCTGTTGGTGACAGTGTTAGTTCAATAGACAGTGCAAAGATAATAAATCTTTTATTTATTCGCAATCTAAATTTGTTTGACTATAATAGATAATAGACACTAAAATGTACCATATAATGAAATACGTATTATATATAATAAGTGTATTTTTCCTAATCACGGCGTGTAAAAGGGAAAAAACAGAGGTAAATCCTTCACAAGAGGAAGAAAAAAAAGAAATTATAAGTGAAGATTCTCTTATAGCGGCTGATCGTATTTTTTATAGAGATAGCTTAAAATTTGTAAATATATATCCTAATTCAGAAGAAGGGTATGGTTATTTAAATAGGAAACCAGCTAACTTGAAGGTTTATAAAGTAAATGAAGTTAGTGTTTTTCCAAAATTTGGATATTACGTAAATCTCTCTATACCTTATAGGCTTAGTCAAAAAGAACCGCTCCTTACAAAGAAAGAGATAAATAAGCAAAAATATTATTTCTCCCTAACAGGAAAACGCAAAGAGCAAATATTAGAACAATTACACCTAAAACAAACTGATACAGTGTATGCTTATAGTATAAAAGAGGACAAACTGGATACGTATTTAATAAAAGATTTAGAAATGATCGCTTACAATCCTATTGAGATAATAGAAGGAAAAATAGAAGAGAAGTATTTTGATGTTGGTTTATTATTAAGTTATAGCGAAGAGGTAGATACCTCATATAAAGGAAAAGAATATGATTACGCATCTATTGAGGATGGAAATATATTCCAAACGGGAAAAATAAAAAGAATAGAAAGCGTGAAGATAAAAAATATAGATATTCCTTTTCCTATCAATTACAGTTTATTGGACAAATATGCTTACTATGAATATCCTATCTCTCTTCATATAGATAATACATATAAAGGAAAAATAAATAATGCTGACTTTTATATGCAAGCCTTTTCCAATTGGGATAAGCTCAATGAAAGATGGGATGAAAGAATGATTTACTTAATGATTGTTAAAGATAATAAGAAAGTAATAGAGCGTGTTTTTGCTGGAAATGGTATCGCAACCGTATGGATGTATAAAAATTTTTATATTGGTAATTTCATTAAGGGAAAACCAGATATTATAGAAAATATTGTATTTTACTCCTATGGTCATTGGCTAACTTTCCTTTCAGAAAATGAGCCTCCCATATTTGTATTGAGTAGTTATGAGGAAGAATATAAAGATTTCTATCAGGGGTTAGAGTTTTTAAAATAAAATTATTGAGATGTCTATTTAGCTACATACTAATTGACTTTGGGAAATGTGAGAACGCTCTACAATTCTTTTCATTAATTTGTTAAAGATAGTATCTTTATTTTGTGAGTGATTAATTCTAAAACTGTATTCCGCTAAATATCGGTCTATGTTAAATTCTGATACCCAAGAATATATACCTCGTATCCAAGACTTTACTTGATGTATTACCTTATGTAATGTAGGAAAATTCTTTCCATCATTACTAGGAATTTGAGTTATATTAAAGTCTTTTATTTGTCCCTTAAATAATTCCATAATACATTCATTTTCAGAGTGTAAATATATGAAATTATTTTGATACCTTAAAATATTTTTATCAATTTAAAAATCTATATATTAGCTAAAGGTTACTACCCCTACTTCACATAGCCAGTCCATGAAGGGTGCGCTTTATACCTTATTCGGATGTAAATATACGTAATATTTTTGAATAGATACCCTGTGGGGATAAAATAAATTACCCATAATCTCATTGTTATGCACACTCAAAAAAAGTTGGAAACTTTTTTTGTTTATTAAGTTTTTTGTGTTACCTTTGCGCCCTGAAATAAGGATCTAAAAGTGACTTGTGTCAAGGAATTTATTTAATGTATAAAATTAAGAAACAATGAAAAAAATACTTATCGCTGTTGTGATACTTGCTTTAGGAGGAGGTATGGCATACCGCTTGCATGCTAACAAACAAAAAAATGCCCAAGAGGTAGCGATTGTGGCTCAGCAGGATGCCCAAGTGGCTGTACGTGCTGCCAAGGTAGCTCAGGAGAATGTATCTGACCTTTTCTCGGCCAATGGAACGTTCATAGCAGCCCAAGACCTAAATGTTTCCTCTGAAATGGGGGGACAAATCGTACAGATCTATGTGAAAGAGGGGGATGTGGTACATGAAGGACAGGTACTTGCTCGTACCAAAGCCGACCGTACCAATGTACAGTTGGAGAATGCTAAGGCTGCTTTAGAAACTGCCAAGGCCAACCTTAAGCGCTTTGAGAGTGCTTACCAAACAGGAGGGGTTACCGCTCAACAATTGGAACAAGTGCGCCTACAGCTAAGCAATGCCCAGGCCAACTATAACGCGGCGGCTATCGTCTCTGGTGATACGGCTGTAAAGAGTAAGATCAGCGGGATTGTAAGTAGCAAGCAGGTGGAAGAAGGCGCCATGGTAGGGGCAGGGCAAACGCTCTTCAATGTGGTGAATATAGATCATCTTAAGCTCAAAATCACGGTAGATGAAGCGCAAGTAAGCCGACTTCGCGTAGGGGATAAAGTAACGGTGAAGCCCAGTGCGGATACCGAGACAATAGAGGGAAAAATCGTATTTATCGCCCCTAAGTCCGATGCAGCCCTTAAGTTTCCTGTAGAGATTTTGGTATCCAACAAGGATAAGAAGCTCCGTGCAGGTATGTATGCTACCGCTCATTTTGAAGGACAAAATCAGACGGCTACCGCCTTGGTAGTGCCTCATAGTGCTTTTGTAGGAAGTGTAAGTCAAAATAAAATCTTTAAGATTGTAGCTGGCAAAAACGACAAAGGAGAGGATACCCCAAAAGCAGAATTGGTGATCGTCAAGAGTGGTCGTAACTTTGGAGACAAAGTAGAGATCCTTGGAGGGCTTACCGCAGGAGATATGGTAATTACCAGCGGACAGATCAATGTGGATAATGGTACTCCAGTGAAAGTAATCGAGTAATCAAGGATATAGTATATAATGAAAAAGCAGCCCGCGTGGGCTGCTTTTTTGATATTAGGTACGTTTTATTTCCTGCGTTCTCTCTCTTGGGCATCTACTACAGCGAAGGTAGTGAGATTGACCATTTCATCCACACTGGCATTCATCAGGGTGATATGTATAGACTTGGAAAGACCCAAAATGATAGGTCCTATGGAGCTGATGCCTTCGGACTCTTTCATGATCTTATAAGTGATATTGGCTGACTCCAAGTTAGGGAAGATAAGCACATTGGCAGCTTTTCCTTTGAGCTTGGAGAAGGGGAACATCGCAGCCATTTTCTCTGGGTTGAGGGCTACATCTACTTGTACTTCTCCATCTACAATAAGTTCTGGATAGTTCTTGTGTAGGTAGGCGACGGTCTTGGATAGTTTTTGGGTACTTTCCGAAGGAGCAGAACCGAAGTTCGAGTAGGAAAGCAGGGCAATGGCTGGGTCTAAACCAAACATCTTCGCCTTCTCGGCTACTGCTAAGGTAATAGCAGTCAAGTCATCCGAAGACGGATTGGGATTCATGGTAGTGTCGGAAAGGAACAAGGGGCCTCGCTTGGTAATAAGGATACTGGTGGCAGCAATGCGATTGAAACCAGGTTCTTTCTCTACCAAGTCCAAGATAGGGCGGATGGTCTGTGGGTAGGAGCGGGAGTAACCGGTAATCATGGCATCGGCCTGTCCGGTATTGACGAGCATAGCACCGAAATAGTTACGCTCACGCATGAGGCGACGGGCATTGATTTGGGTAATTCCCTTACGTTGGCGTTTTTTCCAATAGATGTCGGCAAAGCTATGACGGCGCTCTCTTTCTTCTGCACTCTTAGGATCTATAATCTGTAGGTCAGCCTCGAAGCCTAGCTCTTCCATTTTACTTTGGATAACCTCTTTGGGGCCAAGTAGTACTGGAATAGCGATACCTTCTTGATATACCCTTTGGGCAGCCTTGAGCACATCTGTAAGGTCGGCTTCGGGGAATACCACACGCTTAGGATTCTGGCGGGCACGCTCCTGAAGGACACGTATCTCGCGGTTGCTACCTCCGAGCCTGTCCATAAGCTGTTCGCGGTAAGCATCCCAGTCGGTAATAGGCTTCTGTGCTACACCGGTTTCTATAGCTGCTTTGGCAATAGCGGGCGGTACTTCGTAGATAAGACGAGGGTCGAAAGGCTTAGGGATGATGTATTCCTTACCGAAAGTAAGGTTCACCCCATATACGAGATTCACCTGGTCAGGTACGGTTTTCTTAGCCAAGTCGGCTAAGGCATGAACCGCAGCCAGCTTCATTTCCTCATTGATTTTGGTAGCGCGTACATCGAGTGCCCCGCGGAAGATAAAGGGGAACCCAAGGACGTTGTTCACCTGGTTAGGCGTATCGGAGCGACCGGTAGCCATAATGATATCCGAGCGGGTTTGGGTGGCCAAGTCGTAAGCAATTTCCGGAGTTGGGTTGGCCATGGCAAAAACGATAGGGTCTTTGGCCATGCTAAGGAGCATTTCAGGACTTACCACATTTCCTTTGGAGAGACCGATAAAGACATCGGCATCCTTCATAGCTTCTTCGAGTGTATGAAGGTCACGGTCGGTGGCAAACTCGGCTTTGAGGTAGTCCAAATTGGGGTTGTCCTTGCGAATTACTCCCTTGCTATCGCACATGACAATGTTTTTAGGATCGGCACCCAAGGCGATATAGAGTCGGGTACAGGAAATAGCTGCCGCTCCAGCGCCATTGACAACCATTTTTATCTTGCGAATATCTTTACCCACAATCTCCAAAGCATTTTTGAGAGCTGCAGCGGAGATGATAGCGGTACCATGTTGGTCATCGTGCATGACTGGAATATCCAATTCCTCCTTCAAGCGGCGCTCAATCTCGAAAGCCTCAGGCGACTTGATATCCTCGAGGTTGATTCCCCCGAAAGTAGGTGCAATGGCCTTGACAGTGTTGACAAAGGCATCCACATCGGTGGTATTGACCTCAATGTCGAATACATCAATATCAGCAAAAATCTTAAAGAGCAAGCCCTTTCCTTCCATCACCGGCTTGGCTGCATCGGCACCGATATTACCTAATCCCAATACGGCAGTACCGTTGGAGATAACCGCTACGAGGTTTCCTTTGTTGGTATATCGGTAAGCATCGTTTTTATTCTGTTCAATGGCCAAGCAAGGCTCCGCTACTCCTGGTGAGTAGGCCAAGGAGAGGTCGTACTGGGAGGCATGCTTCTTGGTAGGCACTACAGCTATCTTCCCAGGCTGGGGGAACTCGTGATAGTCGAGTGCATCCGTGTTTTTCTTATGATTATTATCTTTCATTTGAAAATGTTTTTATCCAATTAGTCTATAGAAGTGCAAAAATACAAAAATAATAATTAATGGTCAATGATTAAGGGTTAATTTTTTTATATTTAGAAAAGTGCTTTTATTTTCTCCCAAAGTCCCTTTTTCTCCCCTAAGATGGCTTTTATTTCGGCCTTCGTCTCCAAGCAGAGACACATATAGTGCCCGTCTAACTTTTGGATTTTCTCCTCAGGGAGGCGCTCTAAGAAAGTCTCGTAATCTATCTCTCCTAAGGTAGGGAACTGATCTTCACCAGAGAGGCGCTCATCATAATCGGCAAAAACTACCCGCCATTCCTTGATGTCTTCTTGGGAGAGGTTATACTTGGTAATGTCTATAAACGGAGGATACTTATAAGGGAGTACACTAGGTACGGTCTTCGTCAGCGCATAGATACCTATAATCTCATCTTGGTCATTTTTCGCAAAAATGGGATTAGCTATATAGAGGTCTTCATGCTGACGCTGTGCCGCAATAAAGTCATCAAAAGCCTTTACCTTATCTTCTGCCGCGAGGATTCGGTCTATATCTTCCTCTGAAAAGCAGATGGGACGCATAGTGCCAAAGATAAAGTAACCCTCATCGCCTTTCTGCATAGATGCGATACCAAAGGCTATGTCATGGCGAAAGTCATAGGTGATATTATTGCCCTCGTAGGTTTCTCCTTCTTCATCCGTTACTGAAACGCCAAAGGTCGTGGCCAATTTCTCTATAAAGGAGAGTGCCCCATGCCAGTCGGCAGAGGTACTGGGGGTAAAGACACGTACATTGTAAGTATGCTCGTCCTCTGAGTAGCTACATTCGAAACCTCGTCCGCTGATACCTTCTTGCCCGAGTAGCATATGGCCAAAATCATTCAGCGGCATTTGCATCATCTCATCGAAGTCTTCATCATGAGCTCTAAGAGCAAATTGTCTGAAATTACCACCTACGAGGTCTAATAGCTCTTGGGTGCTCATCACCTTAGGCGCCTCAGGATTTTTGATATAAAAAGTACGACTCATGGAGTTTTGAGTTTTAAGTTTTAAGTTTTGAATGAGTCACTAATCAATAGTCATTAGTCATTAGTCACTTGTCACTATCTACAGCCACTTTTTCCGTCTAAAATAGATCACCATTGCTATAGTAATGAGCAGCATCACCCCCCAGCAGGCAGGATATGCCCACCTGTAGTGTAGTTCAGGCATGTGTTCAAAATTCATGCCATACACCCCTACGATAAAGGTCAGCGGGATGAAGATGGTTGAGATAAGGGTCAAAAGCCGCATGATGTTGTTCATTCGGTTGCTCATAGCCCCCATATAGGTGTCGGTCAGCCCCCAAAGGATGTCCCTATAGGAGGCGAGGGTCTCGGCTATTTGGATGATATGGTCGTGTAAGTCCCTAAAGTAAGGCCTACACCCTGCTTGGATGAGCGAGTGATTATTCCGCTCAATACGGCTGATGACCTCGCGGGCAGGAGTGATGGATTTCTGAAGGAAGGTAGCCTTTTTCTTGAGCATTTGTATCTCTGAGATCATATCCTCACGAGGATGGGCGATAATCTCATCTTCAATAGCTTCGATGGTATCGCTAACCCTGTCCACAATGGCCAAATAGTTATCCACAATACTGTCCAAGAGGGCAAAGAGCAGATAGTCCGAAGAGGATTTGCGAAATAGGCTCTCGGGAGCTTGTAAGAGTTTGCGAATAGGGTCAAAGACGTCGCCTCCTTCCGATTCTTGGAAGGAGATAAGGTAGTTTTTTCCTAATAGGAGCGCCAAATGCTCGGTGATGAGTTCCCCTTCTTGGTAGTAGAGCATCTTAATAATTACCAGCAGATGTTCGTCCAACAGCTCCACCTTGGGGCGATGTTGGGTGTCCAATACATCCTCCAGTAGCAGGTTGTTCAGCTGGGTATAGCTTCCTATCTTTCGGATTTCCTCTATGTTGTTCAGTCCATTGATATTGATCCAAGTGGTCTGTCCCTCCTTGATCAGGGATAGCGCTTGGTGGGCGGTTCCCACTTTTTGGGAGTGGAAAGAACTATCAGAATAGGAAATCACATCAATATCTACGAGCTTTTCCTTTTCTCCGAAATATACCAAGCTCCCAGGAGGCAAGCCTATCTTCTTAGCCCTATTTGCTTTTCTCTTCTTGCTCATTTTTTCAATGGTTAGTCTCCCTACCCCCCGAAGGGGAATCCGTTTTCAGTGGTCAGTCATTAGTGACATTAATCATTGGTCATTATTTAGTGCTTCTTCGATTGCATTGTCAAACAGATTAGCCAGGGTAATACCAGCGGCTTTGGCCTGTTGGGGGAGGATACTGGCTTTGGTAAGGCCAGGGGTGGTATTCATCTCCAACAGATGCGGTACCCCATTGACTAAGATATATTCGCTACGGCTAAAGCCCTTCATCTGGAGGAGGTTATACACCCTTAGGGCGAGTTCCTCAACCTTTTTGCGTTCTTCATCGCTTAGGCGTGCAGGGGTTATCTCTTGGGATTTGCCTTCGTACTTGGCTTCGTGGTCGAAGAAATCGTTCTGGGAAACAATCTCGGTGATTGGGAGCACTCGTTTTTTACCGCGATAGGTGATTACCCCTACAGAGACTTCGGTGCCTTTGAGAAATTCCTCAATGATAACTTCGCTATCCACCTCGAAGGCCTTTTCTATAGCCTCGTCTATATCCTTTTCGTTATACGCCTTGAAAACGCCAATGCTACTTCCAGAGCGGTTAGCTTTGACAAAGCAGGGGAGACCAACGGCTTTGACAATCTCGCGAGTGGAGAAGTGGTCGCCTTGGTTGAGGTAGTAGGCCTTGGCGCGTGGAATGCCATAGGGCTTAAGTACGGAGAGCATATCACGCTTGTTAAAGGTCAAGGCCGAGGCGTACATGCTACAGCCGGTGATAGGCACTCCTACTAAGGCAAAATAGGCCTGTAGATGTCCATCCTCCCCTGGGGTGCCATGAATGGCATTGAAAGCGCAGGCGAAGGTAATCTTCTCACCGGCGAGGGTAAGGGAAAAATCATTCTTATCAATAGAGAACTCCTGTCCTTTAGGATCGGTATATACCCAGCGTTCCTTGGTGATAAGGATAGGGAAGGGGCGGTATTTGTTTTTGTCCAAGCACTCCACCACGGTGGCAGCACTCTTGAGGGAGACATCGGCTTCAGCGGAGTAACCTCCCATAAGTATAGCGATATTTTTCATTTGATATTTTATTGAATGGTTTTATTCTATTTTAAAGAAATTACCTTTTTGGGTAATAAAAAAAGTTTTGTAATGAATGATCAAAATACCTCCTCGGAAGACCATCCATACAAAAAGCGCCCACCAAAGTCCCATCAGCTGCAAGTGGTAGACGCATTCGGTAAAATAATACATAGGGAAAAATCCAGAGAAGGTGGCAATCAGAAAAGTATTGCGGAGGGTTTTGGTAAAGCCCAAGCCCTTATAGAAGCCATCGAATAGGAAAGTAATGGCATTGATAGGTTGCATGAGTACCACCACCCAAAAGGTTCTATAGAAAAGGTTCCTAATGTCAGCATCCTTGGAGAGCCACAAACCTATAGAGTCATAGAAAACAAAGTAGACTAAGGAAATGCCCAGTCCTATTGCCAAGACGATAAAGAACAAGTCACGCATCATAAAGCGAATTGGGATATATTCCTCGCGACTATAGAGCTTTCCCGATAGGATCCCTCCAGCCGAGCAAAACCCATCGAAGAGGAACACAGAAAAGAGCCATACTTGATTGAGCACCGTATGAGTAGCTACAATGGCACTTGCCTCTTCCCCCCCAAATCTGGAGGCAGCATAATAGGAAAAATAGATGGTACCCTGCATCATGACCGAACGAACGAAAAGGTCGGCACTCATGCGGATATTTTCCATGAACTTGGGGTGTAGTCCCCTAATATAAGCAAAGCGGAAAGGAGTCTTGGTATACAACAAATATACCGAAACAAACAACATGATGAACTGTGCTAAGATACTTGCCCAAGCCAATCCCTCGATGTTTCCATCCCAGACAAAGACAAAGAGATAATTAAAAAGCAAGTTGGTTACCAGTCCTAACAGGCCAATATACATAGACCAAGAGGTGTTCTGTAAGCCCTTGAAAATATTGTAAATAGTTAGGGTGACGAAACTTAAGGGCAGTCCCCATATGCGGATGCGAAAGTAAGCAATAGCGTTGTCCAGTAAGCCGCCTTCGGCATGGTAGAGGTCTTCTAATACAAAATTGTTAAAGAGGTAGGCAATCAATGCACACCCTACTGAGATTACCAAGGAAAATATCAAAACCTGAGAGACCAACCCCCTGAGCTGTGACACTTTATTCAAACCATAAGCATAGGAAATCTGAGAAGAAATAGCCCTACTTCCTTGGATAAAAATCCATACCAAGGCAGTAATAAAAGAAGAGACAATGCCTACAGCCCCTAAGATATTCTTAGTGTCATGGGCTATATGTCCAGCCATTACGGTATCGGTAAGGGACATAACAGGTTCGATAACACCTGATATAATCGCAGGAAAGGCCAAACGATTGATCTCTTTTAAGGGTATCTTTTTCAAATTCAGTTAATTAGATATTTCGTAAAAATTCCTACAAAGTTACATCTTTTTTAGAATTAAAAAAAATATTTTTTAGCAGAGACTGCCCTCACTACAGATGGAAGAGTTTTTTTAAATCGGGGGAAGTTTAAAAGTTGAAATAAAAAAATAAAAAAATAAAAAAATATTTGCTGTTTTCAAAAAATAATGTAATTTTGTGCTGTTTACTGATGAATTAAAATTAAACAAGATATAGATTATGAAACGAATAACTACCCAGGAAATCAATCGCTTAGCGATACCTGCTATCATATCGGGGGTGATAGAGCCAGTGATCTCCCTTACGGATACCGTAATGGCGGGGAATATCGCTGACAACACCAAGGAGATACTTGGTGCTGTTGGGGTCGTCATTTCTTTTCTTTCGGCTTTATTATGGATTTTTCTGCAGTCCAGCCGAGCACTTACCTCACAGGTGGCCTATGCTTATGGACAAGGGAGGATCACTCAGGTGAAGGGACTGGTAGCTCAGCTATTATTACTCTCCTTAATCGTCTCTCTTTCAGCCTCTGTTATCTCCTATATGGGGAGTGAGTTTATCCTGAATTATTTTTATGATATAGAAGGAAACCTCTTGGACTTTAGCTTAGACTATTTCCGTATACGTGTATGGGGCTTTCCTTTTACGCTTTTGACCCTTACGATCTATAGTGTTTTTCGAGGCTTTCAGAATACTTCTTGGGCAATGTATATTAGCCTCACAGGGGGAATTATCAATGTAGTATTTAATTATATATTTGTATATATTTTCCATTGGGGAATAAAAGGTTTGGCATGGGCAAGTCTTCTGTCACAAGGTGTCATGTTTGTCCTTTCAGTGGTGGTAATGTATAGCCGTACCCCATTTAAGTTCCTTATAGTAAGGGGGCTCCATCCTAAGTTTGTAGAGAGCTTGCGGATGGGTGCAGATTTGCTAATTCGCTCAAGCCTATTACAAGCTGTATTGTATTTTTCTTTTGCCAAGGCAGCAATCTTAGGAACCGAGGGGGACAATACGGTGGTAGCGACCCATACGTTACTGAATCAGGTATGGAGTTTTTCTACTTTTCTTTTTGATGGTTATTGCAATGCGGGGGGCTTGCTCTCAGGACGCCTCTATGGGACAGGCCAATATCAGGCTATTCGCAATTTGGTAAAGCAACTCTTCTATATAGTACTGGCCATAGGAGTAGGAATTCTGATTGTATACTTTATTCTCTACTACTGGATAGGAACTATATTGACCCAAGATATAGATATCTTACGACTATTCTATGATAATTTTTGGATTGTAGTACTCATGCAACCTACTACTGCTATTGCCTTTCTTTTTGATGGTATCTATAAGGGGATGGGACTGACCAAGGTGCTTCGCAATACTTTTATTATAGCAACCCTTTTAGGTTTTTTACCAGCCTATTATATAACACAAAATCTACTTGGTTGGGGACTGTCAGGTATATGGATTGCTTTCTATGTGTGGATATTTTTCCGTGGAGGTATACTCTTTTTACATTATTTGAGTTACTTCTTTGGAGGAGCTATGCGCCCCAGTTGGTAAAGAGGGGAATTCAATAAAACTAACAAGAGGCTGTCCGAAAAGGACAGCCTCTGTTTTTTTAGAAAAAGGCTATCCAAAGAACTTTTCGGACAGCCTCTAGTTTGGAGTGGATTTGGGTATTTCACCGCGTCTGCTTCTTTATATTTTTGGTATAAGTTAATTCTATTTTCACTCCTCGCTTTCCTTCATGGAGTGGTATACGTTCTGGACGTCGTCATCTTCCTCTATTTTTTCGAGAAGTTTCTCTACATCCGCTTGTTCCTCGGGGGAAAGCTCCTTGGTTACCTGGGGAATACGCTCAAATCCAGAGGAGAGGATCTCTATATTGCGGCTTTCCAATTCTTTTTGGATGGCACCGAAGCTCTCAAAAGGCGCATAGATAAGGATGCCATCCTCATCCACGAAGACTTCTTCCGCTCCGAAGTCAATCATTTCCAGCTCTAACTCTTCGGGGTCAATACCCTCGGCATTGATACGGAAGTTACAGGTGTGGTCAAACATGAACTCTACCGAGCCGGAGGTGCCCAAGGTACCATTACATTTATTAAAATAACTGCGGATATTGGCCACGGTACGATTGTTGTTGTCAGTAGCCGTTTCTATAAGGATGGCAATTCCATGAGGGGCGTAGCCTTCAAAGAGGATTTCCTTATAGTTGGCGGTATCTTTTTCCGTAGCACGCTTGATGGCACGCTCCACATTTTCCTTAGGCATATTGGCAGCCTTGGCGTTCTGCATGATGGCACGCAAGCGGGCATTGGTCTCCGGATGAGGTCCCCCTTCTTTTACTGCCATTACGATATCTTTTCCTATACGGGTAAATGTTTTTGCCATAGCAGCCCAACGCTTGAATTTGCGGGCTTTTCTAAATTCAAATGCTCTTCCCATTTGCTATCAAATTTTTTTGTTAAAAATAAGTGCAAATATACAGCTTTTCCATGAAAAAAAAGAACGACTTAGGCAAAAAATATTTCTTGGAACTCACATTGTAGTTTTAACTTTTAATTCTTAGATTTTTTACGTATTTTTGCCCTCTTAGAAACTGCTTATATTTGTGATGTATTAATCCTTAAGCCATTGATTGGGGATAATCGTGCAGAATAGGGCTAAATATATTATTTATCAATGATTTACAACGAAGAAATATCTCATAATAAAATAGCTTATAACTATGGAAGTGTGAAGCTATCGGTATACGATTGGCTTTCGGATATACCGCTTCCTACAGGAGGACAGCCGTTCGACTGTGTGGAAGTACGCTTTAAGAACAGTCGTAAGGAATTTTTCAGAAATATACATAAGCTTCCGTTGCAAATAGGGGATATGGTGGCTACAGAAACTATTTCAGGGCATGATATAGGCACGGTCTCCCTCACCGGAGAGTTGGTTCGTATCCAGATGAAGAAGAAAAAGGCCGATCCTGATTCACCAACTTTGCCGAAGATCTATCGCAAGGCTACCGAGCGCGATATAGAGATATGGAAGGAATACCGTGCTAAGGAAGAGTCTCTACAGAAGCGTTCGCGAGAGCTGGCCATAGCCTTAGGCTTGGAGATGAAGATCTCCGATGTAGAGTATCAGGGAGATGGCTCCAAGGCAACCTTCTATTATACTGCCGAAGGTCGCGTGGATTTCCGCCAACTGATTAAGGATATGGCCAAGGAATTCTCCACACGTATTGAGATGCGCCAAATAGGGTATCGCCAAGAAGCTGCACGCTTAGGAGGGATAGGCTCCAGTGGTCGGGAGATCAGCTGTTCTACTTGGCTGACGGATTTCCGTAGTGTGACCACAGCGGCAGCGCGCTACCAACAGCTCTCGCTCAACCCGCAAAAGCTTGCTGGACAGTGTGGTAAGCTCAAGTGCGATCTGAATTTCGAACTGGATTGTTACCTTGAGGCGTTGCGTGATTTCCCACGTACCGATACCAAGCTGCTGACAGAGAAAGGACTGGCGACCTGCCAGAAAGTGGATATCTTCAAGCGATTGATGTGGTTCACCTACGAGGGCGACTTTATCAACTGGCATAAGCTGACGGTGGATCAGGTGAAAGAAATCTTAGAGCTTAACAAGCAGAAACAACCAGTGGCCAGCCTCGAAGAATATATGGTAGAGGAAGAGAGTACTACAGCAAAAGTATCTCCGGTGGATAATTCCCAAGAAGGTAGCCTTACCCGCTTTGATGAGAAGCCTAAAAAACGCAAGAATAAGAAAAAACAAGGTGCAAAAAATGTAACGGCTCCTGAGAATACCTCTGCAACAGTGATAGAAGGGAAACCTAATAAAGAGAAAGAAGAAAAAGAGGTTAAGGAAAAAGTAACTCCTATAGCTAAAGAGGCTAAAGCAACCCCAGAGGGAAGGAAACCACGCCCTGAAAATAAAAAACCATTCCAGAATACTCAGCAAAAGGCGATGAATGCGCCACAAAAGCAAGAGAAAGCCCCACCACAGGTGACTAATCTTAAGAAAAACAGTAAAAAACCATTTAAGAAACCCAATAAAACCGCACCTAAATCCGATGAATAAGTTTGTTCTTTTCTCTGCGATAGCTTTTCTTTTGGTAAGCTGTGGAGAGAATGTGTTGTACAGTGAGTATCAGACCCTTCCTCAGGGATGGCAAGCTCATAAGCCTATAGCTTTTCGTTATGAGGCTACAGACACCTTGCATAAGCATGATCTTTTCGTCATGCTAAGGAATAATAATGATTATCCTTATAGCAATATTTTTCTGATTACCAAAATGGAGTTTCCCAATAATCAAGTGGTAGTGGATACCTTAGAATACGAAATGGCCACTACAGAAGGGAGGTGGTTAGGAGAGGGAGGAACGATTAAGGATAGCAAGCTATGGTATAAGGAGGGGGTCACTTTCCCTACCAAGGGAACTTATACTTTCCGTATAGAACAAGCCGACCGTAGCTTAGGAAAGGAAAAAGGCGTAGAGAACCTGCCGGGTATTACTGAAGTAGGGTTCCAAATAGAGAGGAAGTAATGGGGATAAAAGAAAATTTTAAAGACTGATAATACGCTAAAAATCCCCTTTTCCCAAAAGGAAAAGGGGATTTTGTTAGGGTAAAGGTTCTACTAACTGAATTTTTCAAAGCCTTTACCATAGACTGCCTCTACATTGGTACGGGTAACGAAGGCTTCGGGATCTATACTATTGACCAATCGGAAGATGGTGGTACCCTCTCCACGGCGGGCAAAGACGATGATAACCTTTTGGGGATTCTTGGTATACCAGCCGGTGCCATCCACGACGGTACAACCTCGCTTGAGCTCGGTGTTGATATGAGTGGCGATTTCTTCATATTTCTTGGAGAGAATAGTCACTTGGATGGCACGTTTGGCTCCATTCATCACCATGTCCACCGCCTGATACATGATAGGGAGGAGGATCAGGCCTAAGACCATCTTCTCTGTGGCATAGTTGCTAAGGACAAATATAGAGGATACCACCACCATAACATCTACGTACAGGAGAATACGAGAAATACGAATTTTGAAATATTTGGTAACCAAGAAGCCAATAATATCGACCCCTCCTGTGCTACCATTGACTGAATAGACCATTCCCAAACCACTTCCCATGAGGATACCCCCTAAAACGATCGCGATAAAGGGGTCGTGTATCAGTGGATTGGCTGTAAAATAAGGGGTAAGGTAGGTCTCACCTATATTTACAAAGAAGGAGAGCATCCCAGCTCCTATGATGGTGTTGATCACAAAAGTTTTTCCTAAGAAACGGAAAGCAAGCACTAAAAGAAGCAAGTTCACTACCATGATGGTCTTGGCTACTTCTATGCCGGTGGCATATTTTAGTAAGAGGGCAGCCCCTGCCAAGCCTCCTGTCACGATCTGGTTCGGTATGATAAAACCGGTAAGTCCTACGGTGTAGACCGCTATGCCAAAGGCCATATAAAGATAATCTTTGATGTAGAAAGATTTCAAATACTCAATGGTATTGTTCTTTTTGTTCATAATTTATAATGATTATAAGTGCTTTTTACAAGGTACAAAAATACGTTTTTTTAGTGGTAAAAAAAACATTTCTCTATAATTTTTATGATTAGTCCTCAGTGGCCAATCCTAGTTGTTACTTACTAATTTGTACTGGTCTTTGAAGTTCTTAAAGAGGGTCATCAGATTGATGATAGAGCGGATTAGTACACGAGTTTCAAGCAGTAAACTGAAATAGAGTTTGGTATTCTTGGGGCTGGACTCGGTAGTGCGTATATCGCGTATCTGCTTTTCTATTAGTTCAGAAATTTCGTCCTTGATGGCACTCACATCCTTGATCAGCTGGGTGGTGGAGTTCGAGTACATGGATACATTGAGGATCTCCAAGATTTTTTGGAACTGGAGTTGCATCTTCTCTGAAATATTCTTAAGATTGCGTATATGGTTGTATTTCAGTTTTTTATGATTGTTATCCACATGGATATAGCTGGTGTCGGCAATGAAGCTAATGGAGTTGGACATGCTATGTAAGTAGTCCAGTATCAAGATATAGAACTTACTGGAGGTCACGGAACTATCATCGATAGAGCGGATAAAGTAATAGATATCACTCTTGAGGTCTTCTATGTCGGAGGTAAGAGCTTTGGCGCGTTTCTTGCAGGCTTTCAGTCCCTTGTGATTTTCTACGGCTAAGTTGTCAATCACCTCACGGTATAGCTCATCAATGGTTTGTACAGCTCCTGCGATATTCTGGGAGCTGAGCTTCATGATACCGCTGATGGTAATGAGGTCTTCCTTGTTAAAGCGCTTCTTTTGGGCTTCTTTCTCTTTGCGTTGTTTTCGACGGTAAGCCATCGCATTGCGCACCACCAAGTAGCCCACTAAGAAAATCATGGAAATCAGCCCATATATCTCTCCATAGAAGAGAATCACCGCTGTGATGAGCCCCATAACAAAGGCCGCTCCGGCGGTGAGGAACCAACCTCCGATGACATTGAATACTCCAGCCACGCGGAATACAGCCGACTCCCTTCCCCAAGCCCTATCGGCTAGGGAGGTACCCATGGCTACCATGAAGGAGACATAGGTGGTGGAGAGTGGTAGCTTCAGGGAGGTACCTACCGCGATGAGACTACTGGAAACTACTAAGTTGATAGCTGCACGCACTACATCGTAAGCAGGCTTATCGGGCGAGTTGATGTCCTTTTCCTCCGGTTTTTTTAAACGACTCTCTATATATTCTAAAGTACGCTTAGGAATAAGGGCTTCCACCATTGAGGTAACCCATACGCTAAAGCGGACAATACCACGGGATAGTCCGGTAGCCTCAAACCGTTCCTTGCCGCCTCCTTGCTGGGAGAGCTTCATCTCGGTTTGCATTACATTGAGCGCTTTTTTGGAGAACCATATGGTCAGGATCATCAGTGCGCCAGCGATGATAAGGAAGATCTGAGGGGTCTGTACATTTTCCCTAAGCCCTTCCATGGTCATGGACTGTACGGGCGTTCCGGCAGCTTTCCATAACTGGAAGGAATCCCAAGCAGCTACTGGTACCCCGATAAAATTGACCAAGTCGTTGCCTGCAAAGGCCATGGCTAAGGCAAAGGTTCCTGATAGGATCACCACCCGCCAGATACTTATCTTACACCAATAAAGTAGCTGTCCTAAGAGAAAAAAAGCAATAAAGAAGCCCCCCAAGAGCAAGCCCATATGTTGGCCTATCCAGTCCAACTGTTCCTTGTGCATAAAGGAAAGACCGCTCAAGCCCTTGATAACCAGAAAGTAACTCAAGGCCGTCAGGGCAATACCCCCTACAATGCCGCTAAAATAGCGCATACGGCGCTCGAAATCAAAAGTGAAGATGATACGCGTGATAAATTGTACGAAAGACCCTACTACGAAGGCAATAAATACTGAGACAAATATGGCTAAGATAACTATTCCAACCTTATCAGTATTGATATACTCCCTAATCCCATCTATCACATGTAGCAGGCGGTCTTTATTCTTGAGTTCCTTGACAAAAGCCACTCCTACCGAGGCACCTAAAAGCTCAAAAACGATAGAAATAGTCGTGGAAGTGGGCAAGCCCATCGTATTGAAGAAGTCCAACAGCACAATATCGGCCAACATAACTGCGGCGAAGATCACCATCAGCTCCTCGAAGTAAAACATCTCGGGGTTGAAGATTCCTTTTTTGGCAATTTCCATCATCCCATTGGAGAAAATAGCCCCTATTCCCACTCCTATACTCGCTACAATCATGATAGTGCGAAGGCGTGCTGCTCGAGAGCTAAAGGCCGAGTTGAGGAAGTTCACCGCATCATTACTTACCCCTACTATTAGGTCAAAAGTAGCTAAGAGGAATAGTGCCGAGAGGGTGAAGATATAAACTTGTTCCATCTTTTGTATTTTGGTGCAAATATATTACATTTTTTTATTTTATCCACCATAAGCCTCCATTTTTTACCTCCAAAGTACTGGGGAAATTATTGGTGTAGAGACTGCCCGTTCCCAGTCCCTGAGGCATAGGATTTCCTAACGTATAAGTCCACTGGGCTATAGCCGAGAGCCCTACATTGCCCTCAAGGGCAGAGGTTACCCACCAGCCTACACCAGCCTCCTCGGCCAAAGTGATCCACTCCTCACTACCTTTGTAGCCCCCTATAAGCGAGGGCTTTAGAATGATATAGGCAGGGCGAATCCACTGGAGGAGCTCTTTTTTCCGCTCGGGGCAAGCTACCCCAATGAGTTCCTCGTCCAAGGCGATGGGTAGGGGAGAGACCTGGCACAGACGTGCCATTTGTTCGAATTGCCCCGCACGAATGGGCTGCTCTATAGAATGGAGCTGTAGCTCACTAAGGCGCTTGAGCTTCTCCAAGGCCTCTTTAGGAGAGAAAGCCCCATTGGCATCCACCCGGAGCTCTATATCCGAAGGAGCGTATTCCTGGCGGATATTTTTAAGGAGCTGGTATTCGGTTTCAAAGTCAATAGCGCCGATTTTCATTTTGATACAGCGGAATCCTTGAGCGAGTTTCTCCCGTATCTGTTGCTGCATATAGCTTTTGTCGCCCATCCAAATAAGGCCATTGATAGGAATCGCCTCTTTGCCTTGGGTAAAGGCAGAAGGGAAAAAGACTCCCTCCTCTTGGGCTTCCAAAGAAAGGAAAGCCTGCTCCACCCCGAATTGTATGGAAGGGTAGCCCTGAAGCTGTTCCCAAAGCGCATCTTTTCCTTGGGTAATGTGGTTACAAACCCATAAGAGCTTACTGCGTTCATAATCAGCGAGGTTGTCTATACTCAGGCCAGGGAGCGGACTGCATTCGCCTATGCCACGACGTCCGTTGTCTTCTATAATGAGTAGCCAAGTAGGCTTCTGGGTCAGTACCCCGCGAGAGGTGCCCGCAGGTCGCTTGAACTGTAGGGTGTATTGCTGAAAAGTTGCTTTCATGAGAAGATATATAATCCATGACAAAAGTAGTGATTTTCTGTAAAAAATACCCCTTGCCAAGGGGAATATTTTTTGCATTACAAATTTGTAGCTATAATTTGTTTGGAAAAGATATTTTTTATTACCTTTGCACTAATATTAATGAAAAGTGAATATAGTGTAAAATGAAAAACATTATTCACTATTCATGGTACACTATTCACCTACAAATGAGCTTAAAACATCTTTTACCTATAGTGCTTGTACTGCTTTTGAGCTGTCATAGGAACAAGCAACCTACCGTCCCTGCTACCACCAAGGTAGAGGTGCTACGTATGGATTCTATTTTCTTCAATACCCCAACAAAGGATTTTCAACGACTTAAGGCAAGCTATCCTCTTTTCTTCCCAGAGACGACCACCGATGCGCAGTGGATAGAAAAGCAAAACGATACCTTGGAGCGCGAACTCTTTGCCGAAACAGCCAAGGCCATAGGAGATTTCTCTCAGCAGAAGCAGCAAATAGAGCGTATTTGTGACTATGTCAAGTACTACTTTCCCCACTTCACCCCCCCTAAGGTAGTGACCCTGATTTCCGATGTGGATTACCCCTCACGAGTGATCTATGCCGATAGCCTATTGCTTATAGGGGTGGATAACTACTTGGGTTCCAAGCATCCTTTCTATGTGGACTTGGAAGGATATATCGCTGAAGAACAAGAACTTAAATACCTCCCGGTGGATGTAGCGCTGTCTTTTGCTCAGGCGATTATCCCTGCTCCGCGCAATGCCACTTTCCTCGATAGCATGCTCTATGAGGGTAAGTTGCTTTATTTAGCGCAGCGCTTTCTTCCTGATACGCCCCAATGGGATTTGCTCAAGTACAGTCAGGAAAAATACCAATGGGCAGAAGCCAACCAGGCACAGATATGGCGCTACTTTATAGAAAACCAACTGCTCTATAGTACCGATAGGAAAGTACTCAACCGATTTATAGACCTGGCACCCTTCTCCAAATTCTATTTGGAGCTGGACAGCGAATCGCCAGGGGGGGTAGGGCGCTATATAGGCCTTACCATCATAGAACAATATATCGAAAAGCAACCTGAAAATACTCCTTTGCGGGACTTACTCTCTATTTCCAATGATGAACTTTTCAAAAAAGCAAATTATAAACCTAAAAAATAACCGATGAATCATACTTCTGAAATAAAACTACAAGTAGAATTGGACGAAAATCGCATTCCTGAACGCATTACCTGGGAAGCTCCCGATGGAGGGATTGCCCACCAAGAGGCCAAGGCCATGTTCCTCTCTGTTTGGGATCACAAAGCCAAAGAAGCCCTCCGTATAGACCTATGGACGAAGGATATGCCCTTAGAGGAGATGAATGTATTCTACTACCAAACCTTCCAAACCATGGCTGATACCTTCTATAAAGCCACTCAAGACCAGAAAATGACCGATACCATGCGGGATTTCTGTGAATATTTTGCAGAGAAAATGAATATCACTAAAAAATAAGCAACCAACCATGAAAAATAAACTCAAAGTAGGGGTGTTAGGGGCAGGACACTTAGGGAAAATACATCTGAAACTTCTTAATCAGTCCGAAAGATACGAATTAGTTGGTTTCTATGATCCTAACCAAGAACAAGCACAGAAGGTAGTGGCCGAATTTGGCTACACCTATTTTGATAGTATAGACAAGCTCATTGCCGCAGTGGAGGTGGTAGATATCGTAACCCCCACCCTCTCTCACTACGAGTGTGCCATGAAGGCTATTGCCGCTAAGCGACATATCTTTATTGAGAAACCCATCACCAACACCGTGGAGGAGGCCGAGGAGATCTATCGCCTCTTGGAAGCCAATCATCTCAAAGGACAGGTGGGGCATGTGGAGCGCTTCAATCCGGCTTTTGTAGCAGCGAAACCCGCTATCAAAAACCCCATGTTTATCGAGGTACACCGCTTGGCCGAGTTCAACCCACGAGGTACGGATGTCTCCGTAGTGCTTGACCTGATGATTCACGATATAGATGTACTGCTCAGTGTGGTGCATTCTCCCGTCAAGCAGGTAGAAGCCAGTGGGGTCGCCGTGATCAGCAAATCACCCGATATTACTAATGCCCGTATAGAATTTGAAAACGGTTGTGTGGCTAACCTTACCGCCAGCCGTATCTCCATGAAGAATATGCGCAAGAGCCGCTTCTTCCAGCGAGATGCCTATATATCAGTGGATTTCTTGGAAAAGAAAGTGGAGGTCATTCATATGAAAGATGCTCCCGAAAATCCAGGGGAATACGATATGATCCTTCAAAATGCAGAGGGGGATCGCAAGCAAATCTATTTCGAACACCCCGAAGTACTTCCCACCAATGCTATTCTTAACGAACTGGAGACCTTTGCCGATGCTATAGAACATAATACCACCCCAGTGGTGACCTTCCAACAAGGGACAGAAGCCCTCCGATTAGCCAAACAAATTAGTGCACTGGCTCATCTTTCTATCAACTAATGAACTAAAACATATTTGCTAATAAAAAAAATATGTATCTTTGCACTCAACTTAAAAAACATATTAAATGAAATTAAAGAACATTGCCATTGCCTTTTTAGGGGCACTCCTTTTTGCTACATGTTCCAAGAAGGATGACGAGAAAGAATACACAGCAGAGGAATCCAAAGCGGTGGTTCGTAACACTATGAACAATTTTTATGATTGTCTAAAAAACCTCAATGATGGTGGTTTTGCTAACTTCTTTCATGATCTTCTCTTCAAAGAAACTGTGAGAGACCATCAGGGAGAAACCCAATCTTGGGGGAATTTCTTAGGAGAAAAATTTGAAGCTCAGGACTATTGGGATCCTCAGAAAAATACAGAAGGGAAGTTCGCCTACCAAGCTCTTAAGGGTACTTATACTTGGAACAAGAATAGAGAACTTTGGGATAAAGAAGCTAATGGATCGAATATTACTTTTATCTTCCCTGCTACTAAGGAAGCAGCCACCAACAATGGCAAACTTGTGATAGATCAATATGAGGATTTTGAAGCTACTTATGGGAATGATAAAGTGTATCTTCCTACAGCAGCTCACCTCTATGCTACCATAGATAATACAAAGGTGTTTGAAGTAACAGTTAAAAATGTTACTTTCGAGAAGAAAACAAACTTTACTATGCCGCTATCGGCTCATATAAGTATATATACGAATCCTTTTACGACAACTATCCAGTGGAACAGACAGAATCCAGAAAACTTTATCTTTGATTTTGCCTTTTCTTCCCCACAAGGTTGTACCACAGGCCTACATGCGGATATCAAATTGAAAACTTCTGATTATGGAAATATAACTAATCTTGGTGAAGCTATTGATAAAATAGCTATTACCGCAACTCAAGGAGAGTTCCAGATAAGAGGTAACATAGATGTGAAGAGTCTCAATGAGAAAACAGAAAGAGGAAAAGAGCTTTCAGTAGAACAGATAAATACTTATGCAAAAGCAGAACTCTTCAAAGGAAACTCAAAAATAGCTGATGTGAAATATGAAAAAGAGAATGATAAAGGGGTGATCTATTTTATCTTTTCTGATGGTTCAAGAGAGAAAGCAGAAAGCTATGTGAGTGATTTTCAGGATAGAGTAACTGAGATATTCAAACGCTTTGAAAGAGAAAATAATTAATGAGAAAATATATTTTTATCTTATTTCTTACACACATTGCTCTCGCTCAAGAGGGCAATGTGTCTTTTAATCAGGCAGATAGCCTTAGTACTTCTCCAGTATATCGTCATCAGATAGGTATAGGAATTTCCCGATTTGTCAATTCTGCTTTTCCCTCTGATACCAATACTTTTTTGTTAGAATATCGTTACCTGAAAGATGCTATCTTATCCTATCGTATAGGAGGAGATTATCGAGCAGAAAGTAATAAGGATAGTACCTATGAAATAGCTCTGAAAGTAGGGATTGATAAATTATTCAGGAATTATAAGAGGTGGAAATTCTACTATGGGGTAGACCTATGGAGTCGCTACCTATATTATGAAAATAGGAAACAACACTTTACCAGTATTGCTCTAAATCCTTTTCTGGGAATACAATACCAGTTAAGTTCTAATTTTTCTATTTCCACGGAACCAGGGTTCTTTATAAAATACAATTTCCGTAGGGATTATAAGAGTTTTGATCCCGAAGCACAAGCTCATTGGTGGGAAAGCCGATTTGCGAAAATAGGCAACCTCCAGATTAATTTTCACTTTTAACCAATGTGTCAATGAGCTAATCTGCTGATTGACACATTATCTCTCCTTACTGATGAGGTCACCTACTTGCTTAGGTATTGATTGGTAAGGTATTGAGACTTTAGAATACATCCGATATATTACCCTATAAACATATGAGGTATTCTCATTGTTTCAAGCTTAGTCCTATTTTCTTTATTAACTGCATTTTTCTTCTTTTCATCTTTATTATCTACAAGACATAAAGCCTCCAAATGGGAGAGCTTTAAAATACTTTCTATATTAATAATATCCCTAGAATTCATAATTACAACTTCTTTTAGTTTCGGAAGTTCTAAAAAGCATCTGCAATCAATTCCATTCCAAATAGAGTTAAAGTAAATGGATTCTAATTTGTAAAATTCTTCTATCCCTTTCCATGTGAACTCTTCATTACAACTTTCAAATCGTAATGTTTCTAATGTATCCGAAAAAGATCTTAACAGAGGAAAAATGTTAATTAATACCCCTCCCAAGGTTAGATGTTTTATTGTTTTGAAAGTACCTAATTGCATCAAAAAAGCTACACTCTTCAAGACTCTGAATTTAACGAACTCTAAGTTTGGGAAATATTTGGGTGATATTTCTATGAAATCTTCAATAGGTTTAGCATTAGAGAGATGTATAATATCAAAACAAGAAATATTCTCTAATCCCCAATTCTTTAGAAGTTTATTTGCCGTAAAATTCTTTTTATTATCCTTGAAATAATCATTGTATTTTGAATTGTTTATAATTTTTAAAGTTTTAATATTTTTCGGGAAAGGTAACTTATGGATTTTTTCTAAATGAATGGCAGGAAGCTCAATAGTATGTAAATGGGTCATCTTTTCTAAATATTTCTTTAGAAAGGAAAAATTTTTACCTTCATCAGATACTCTCAAATATTTTATTTCATTACATAGTTCATCAGAAATATCAATACTATTGTTATCTAATAAAGTGTAATTAATATTAAAAAATTTTTCATTCCATTTTTTTTGAGAAGTAAGTTCAAATGAATTTTCTTTATTGATAGTTGGGAAGTATTTTTCATTTATTTTTTTGCTACATTCATTCATTTTGTATAGGATTTTTGTTTGTAACTTTAGTTTGTGTCCTACTTCTCTCCAATTGACAGCCTGAGAGGCGCAAACTAGCCCTCTATTTCATTGAGTTTTTCCAAAATATAGAAACCAGCATTTCACTTAGTACAAAGCACTGTATTCACTCATTAGTTAGTTTTAGAGCGATGTGAGCACATGCCTCGGCATCGGCTAAGGCATGATGATGTTGTTTTAGATCAAAGCCTAGATAAGCGGAAACGGTGTCCAGCTTGTGATTGATGAGCTTAGGCAGCAGTCTGCGAGCTAACCGATAGGTACAAAAGAAGGGATTGGTATGTGGGGGCAATCCATAATGAGCCAATACTTCCCGCAAACAGCTCTCATCAAACGCGCTGTTATGAGCTACAAGAGGCAGGTCTTTTATCTTAGGCAATAGCTCTGCCCATATTTCAGGGAAAAGACGTGCATTTTCGGTGTCACTTTGCGAAAGCCCATGTATCTGGGTACAGAAGGGAGAATAATAGTTAGGGCAAGGCTTTATCAATTCGTAAAAAGTTTCAGTAATTTCAGAATTTTCAACGAAGACAAGTCCTATACTGCATACACTACTGCGGTACTTGTTGGCGGTTTCAAAGTCTATAGCTACGAAAGAAGTCATGGTGAATGGTTAATCAAGTCTCTACTACTGAAAGAGGTGTTTTGCGAGTACAAAGGTAAGGATAATTAGTCAATTAACAATTGATAATTACAGAATTATGACTATCTTTGTGGCCTTTAAAAATAAGAACACTAAAAATATGAAGAAAAGATTTTTGATAGCAGCCCTATTCACGCTATTTTTAGGCAGTTTTGCTTTAGCACAGTCTCAAGAGCAACTCTCACCCCTTGCCGAGCTACAAGCTGAAAAGGAGAAATTGGAAGCCAAACTTACCAAAGTCCTCGAAGACAAAGAAAATGCAAAAAATTCTTTAACAGGTAAATACGCAGATGTAGCGTTTGCTTTTAATAGGCATATCAGCAAAAAGCAAAAAAAGTTTGCTAAGACTCTCGAACGAGGTGCCAAACGCCAAGAAAAACAAATCAAAAAGAAATTGAAAAAACTCAACAAACGTATTGAGAAGATGAGCCAATTAGAGAATTAACAAATGAAAAGACTACTCTCTTTATTATTAGTCCTCCTTTGGGGGCAAAATATACTATGGGCACAAAAAGCAGTATTACTTAGAACACAATACGAAAGCTATGCCATAGACAATCAAACCGATTCACTACTCCCCGACAGAAAGGAGAGCCGTGAATACTATACCTTTTTGCGCTTCAACCGTAGAAAGGATACTTTATTTGTCCATAAAAAAGACACCCCAAAGGATATAGCGCAAAAAGATACCTTTTCCTACTTCCTCACTACAAAGAAAATAGCTGATAATAAGCTAAAACTACTCGTAGGTGATAAAAATCGTACGGCTACTCTTTTATTTCACTTTGAAAAACCTAATATTATATATGTAAATAAAGATAAGTATTTACTAAGTGATAAATATGCTCTTTTCTTAAATAAAAAAATATTCAAAAAGAGGGATATTGCTACGATCTTAGATTTTTTAGATGACCAATTAGGGGATTATTTTATAGATACGGAAGTATTTATGATAAGCACTAAGGACAAATACAAAAAAAACCTAAAAATGCATGGTGGCACTATCATCAACGAAGCTGATACCACTGTTTATAGTACTTTATATGCAGCATACGATGATAAAGGTCTTCAGATGTTAGGAAGAGTAGATACTAACGAACCCCAATTACCTTTTTCACTTGACAAGAAAAGAAAATATATAGATACTGATAAGCTCGTTTTCGAAATAGAGAGACAAACTCCCAAAAATAACACTACTTACACCCAAGAAATCTATTTCTCAGGCGAAAAGTTTATAGAAAAAGGTGAATATACCCAATACGGACTTAATATTACTACGTTTTATACGAAAACTATAGAGAAAGTAAAGAGTAAGGAATAAAAATCCTCCCCCGATCGTAGTATTTCCTACTAATGGGGAGTTTCTTTTACATTCCTATTGAATAGATCACTATATCGATATCCACACGTTTATTTTAAATACCCATTATTTCTTTGATTCTTTTCTCTCTTCTGAGAAGAAAATCATCAAAACGAGCTTTTCCGTAGAGAGAAACCAAGACAAGTTCCATAACTTTTAATTGTATAGTGTGTAAGTTTTCGATAGAAAGGTCTTTATAAATAGTTTGGATCGTCCGAATAACAGACTCTTTGTTTATATTTTGATATTCCTGATAGGTATCAATTTCTGCAATACTACTGTTAATATACATTTTTGTTTCATAAAACAGAAAAAAGTCCTTGTAAAGAGATAGAATAGAATAATTATCTTCTATAAGTATGGCTATATCATATAATTTTTCTTGCCAAAAGAAAGATTTAGCTCCTAAAAAATCTGTTTGAATAATAAAATAAGTATATTGAATATGTTTCTTACAGATATTTATAATATTTTCAGCAGTAACGAGACCAAAGTTATTATTTTTTACAAAGTTACTATATGCGAATAAACATTTGTCAAAAGAATCCTTATCAGAATTTATAAATACTTTCTTTTCTCCTTTATATTGATAATATATATTTCCTGTAGATTCTTCCACTAAGAAATATTCATCTTTACAAGTATCTAAGAGATTTCCTATATTAATAACCGTCATCATCTATATTATTTTAGTCTCCATTTATATGTATTTTCTCTATTTCTGCTTGCTCTAATAGTTTTATTATAGGAGAAAGTTCAGAAAGTGAAAGCATTCTAAGATCTTCAATAAAGTTTGTAAGCGTTTTTCCCATAAAAATAATATCTGTAAGGTAATAATCCTTGATTTTAGAGAGCTCTCTGCATCTACCTTGTTTTATAGCATCTTGAGAAAACATCAATTGATGTAGTTTTTCATCAATTGATACATATTCCTTCTCCTTTCCTTGCTTAAAAATAACAATATCCAATGGCATAGTATAAATAATTTTAGAGAGGACAAAGGTACAAAACAATTGACGATACACAATTGACGATTGATAAAACCCTCCTCACTGTTATCTTTTTCTACTAAGGGGGAGTGGCTTTTTTATCTTTCTTACATCTTCTTCAAAGCATTCACGCCATTAATACCTATAGGAAAACCTATATATAAGGATAGTAAGGAGCAAAACAATTCTGCTAATTCGTCAAAAGTTTGTGCAGTTGAGCGTTGAACGAGGGCTGTTCGGTTGCCAAAATACTGAAAAATTCATCGTCGAAAGTCTCGACCTTAGCGACAGCTTGCGTAATGAGTTCGGCACCTTGAGCGGTGATAGCAACTACTTTGGCGCGGGTGTCGGTCTTGTGTTCTTCCCTTGTGATGAGGTCTTTGCTCTGCAAAGTGCGCACCACTTGCGAGGTGGTCATTGGGTCTATCTTGGTGAAATTTGCCAAAGATACCTGCGTGATTTCTTTTCCTTGTTGGGCAAACCACTGGGCGCTCGCCAAGAGTACAAACTGGGGGTGTGTGAGGTCGAAAGGTTGCAACACTTTTTTGATTCCGCGTTGCCATAACATACTTACCTGCCAAAGTAAAAGCCCTGAGCTTTCTTCGGCTCTTAAACTAAAAATTGAGGGCTGAGAGGTCATTGTGTAACATTTTAGAGGCTATAAGTTTAAAATCTTTCTCGGATATTTCCAAAATACCAAAGCGAAAAGGATATCCCCACGCTTTTTTGTTGGGGATAAAGTCTAATAGCTCGATAAGGTCGGCTATAGGAGTTTCTTCGCAGTCTACAAAAGTAATATTTCTCCTAAACGGACAGAAATTTTTCACTCATCTGAAAGGCATAGACTTCCTCGTCTTTCACTCTGCCAATAGCCGTGAAGGCTTGGCATTTGTCTTCTTTTCCAAAATAGCGTTTGGAAGAGTAATAGAGAATACCGTCTCCCTCCTGCATACGTTTCAAAGGCTGTGCCTTTCCGTGGCAAGCTTGGGCAAATCCTCCCGCAACGCCCATTTGTACGTGGTCTCTGCTCGCCACGATAATCCAATATTTGATAGGTCTGTTTTTCATTTATAAATGGAATAAAAACCATGTGACACACTGCGATTTTTATCAATTGCAAAATTAGCTTAATTCTTTGATTTTCGCAACCAATCGAGCGGCGTGATCTTTGGCTCTTTGTTGTAAGGTTGTAAGTGCTTCTTTGGGCATTACTTCTGGAATGTACTTCATTCCATAAGAGATTACAGGCTCTTGGAAAAGCAGTTTGCAGTGATTGGCAGTTTGGCGGTGAATGTTGAGAAAATCGGTAAACGGATAGTTCTGTGCGCCACCGTGTTGGTAAGCCTCTTCAGGTGCTCCAGTAGTGAAAGAAAGGATGAGTTTCTTGCCCATCAGCTTGTTGTCGCCATAAGCAAAGCCGTGTGAAAATACGTTGTCTAACCATTTTTTCAGCAAGGCAGGAAGCGAATACCAATTCACAGGGAATTGCCATACAATTACATCTGCTTTTACAAGTTTAGCTTGTTCCGCTGTTACATCAATTTGATAGTTAGGATAAAGGGCTTGCAAGTTACTTATTTCAGCCTCAGGGAGCAAGCGTTTTACTTCTTCTAAAATAGCCTTATTGGCGTTAGACGTCTCCATAGTAGGATGCCCGTTGATAATTAAAACTTTCATATATAATTTAAATTTACATCTTTATTCAGGCGCAAAGATAATATGTTTTTATATAATAAGCAAACTTACTATATATTATTTTATAAATATTTTTTTAAGGTGTAGATATTACTATAAGTTGGGGATATAAAAAATCCCCGCCAGTAGATTTTTCTATAAGCGGGGAGGGGGTTTGTATGTTTTCTAAAGGTTTTATGGCTTTTCAGATGTTAGTGAAGGAGAGGCACTATAGCTTCTAACGAACCATTCCTTTTTTTCGCTATCATATCTTAGAATCTCTACAGATGAATTGTCCTTGACATAGAAAAAATAAGTGAAATTTTGATATGCAAACCTAAACAGATAAGAAATTGCTACATTATCAGGGGCTAATTTGAGCCTTATGAGTAATTTTCTTATAAAAAGAGAAGTTTCTTTGTCTTCTTTTAGGCTTTCAAAAGATTTATCTATATCAGAAATGCGTTTTCCAAGCGTATTATCAGGGATATAGTCATACATTTCATTGGTTTTAGGGTTAAAGTAGCCTAATATATTAGCTCTCCCACCGTATTGTTGTCCTGCTTGTATATGAAAATAGAATATACCTTTATATTCTTTGGTTTCCATACTATGTGAAAGATATGCAAAAGCTCCCGTATGAGGGTATAATCCTATATAATAGGTCTTGTGTGTCATTGTAGTTAAATCAAAACTTACGGCGGTTACTACTCCCCAACAAGAATAAAAAACAAGTAGCTTATTTTCTAAATGAAATCCTTTGATGATATTATAAGTATGATATACTCCTTCTCCTAAATATTTACTTGTTGTCCAATTAGAGCCCTTTTTATAAGTAGAGACAAATATTTTAGTTGCTTCTCCTGATTTTTTGTCTATATAAAGTGTCTGGAATTCTGCTTTTTCCTCGTCGGTGTCATCTCTTACCAATAGCAGTGTGAAATCCTTAAAATCTTGTCGGTATAGGGTATCTATGCTTGCCTGAGTTTGGCTAAGCATACTTTGTGAATAGCTAACTATAAAGATTAAAAACAGTACTTTCACAGGTTACTCTTCAGAGGATTGCTTAATAAGACAGAACTTGCCTCCTAACCAGATCCCTACTCCAAGCGTCTGGATACCGCCCCCATAGAAAGATAAGGTGAGTATTTCTGATAGAATTTGTGAATGAATCCATCGGCCTTCCATTATGAAATAGAGCACTACCGCCGCTGTGATGACAGCAATAAGAAAAAATAGGAACATGAGAATAACCCCTAAGAAAATGTTTTCAAAGAGTTGTTGAGGATTAGGCTTTATATGATTTCCTATAAACAAGGCTATCAGCAGACAAGGGAGTGCCCCTATAATGATAGGAAAAAAGAGACTTATACCAGTCAAGAAACCTTCTTTTCCATAATAAAGCATTCCAAATAGAGAAAAGGAAATAATAATCACTGCAAATTCTACTACTATTGCCCTACAGAGTAGTAATGTGGTGCGCGACATAAGCTTAATTATAAATACAAGCGCAAAAGTAGTGAATAATTAACGTGAGTTCGACTTAAGCGGCAATTCTTTTC
>NZ_KE992164.1:129569-129800 GCF_000466425.1 Capnocytophaga sp. oral taxon 863 str. F0517 | reverse complement strand
CGATTTCACACTCGTCCGCATTGCGGGCGTAGTTGCGGCTTTTGGAGGTTGTGGTATTCGGATTGGCTGGTGTTTGCCCAGCGAGGAGCGTTTGTGGAAACAGTCTGTGATAGGTATCGTCGTCGATGATACGTTGGAGTTCGCGGTTGAACTTTCTTGCCTTAATGGCATTATAAGAGACAATCGCGATACGCTTGTCTGGTTGGTGGCCTAAGATAAAGGCAGGGAGAC
>NZ_KE992164.1:99589-129469 GCF_000466425.1 Capnocytophaga sp. oral taxon 863 str. F0517 | reverse complement strand
CGTAATAGGCCTCGTGGAAGGGGGCTGGGGTAAAGGTTGGGAGCGTGGTGCGTGTGAAAGAGAGGAGAGTCCCCCTTTCCCCCGAAGGGGGAAAAACGGATGAACTATCTTGCTGATGAGCTGCGTTTTCCAATTTGAAAACCTCGGTATCTTCGGCACGAACTGCAAGCTCGCGGCAGTATGGGGTATTTTCTACTTTGTTAGCTTCGGTATCTTCGGCACGAGCTACAAGCTCGCGCCAGCATGGAGCGGCATTTCGCTTTTCACTCTTCATTTTTCGTTCTTCACTATTTCCCTTCTCCCATCCTTCCAAGCGAGAGAGGATACGGATAGCGGCAATACTATTATTGATGGTAGGGACGATGGTCTCTCCGTTGCTATCCAAGGGTTCGCGGCGTGCGTAGCTCCAAAGTATTTCTATAGCCTCTTCCATAGTTTGAGTGAATAGTGAAAAATTAATGGTCAATGATTAATTGTTAATTGTCAATGGTTAATGATGCCCCCTAAAAACTAACCCCTAACAACTAGCCACTAACCCCTAACAACTAGCCACTAACCACTAATAACTAGCCACTAACCACTAATAACTGACTCTGCAAAATTACAACATTCGAGGGGGTGAAGTCAAGGAAAAGAGGGGGGAGAAGTAAGAATTTGTACAATAAAAAGAATGGTTAATGGTCGATTCTTAAGTGTTTTGACCATTAACCATTTATCATTTAGCATTGGCGATATTGGATTAGCCGCTGATTTTGATAGAGAGTTCGAGCCAGCGGTCGCTTTTTTCCTCTAGGAGGGAGAGGACTTGGCTGAGGGTTTGGGATTGTTCTTGTAGCTCCTCGGGGGAGAGGGAGGCCTCGGTGAAGCGCGCTTCGATGGCTTGTTTTTGGGCTTCGAGCTGGGCAATATCCTTCTCTAAGCGGGCAAACTCACGTTGTTCGCTTTGGGAGAGGGGGTTGTTGGCGCCACGCCAGGAGTTTTTTGCTGTGGGGGCTTTTTCTTCTACTTTAGCCGTTTCCTTGGGGGAGGATTGCTCGTAGGCAAAATAGTCAGAATAGTTGCCAGGGAAGTCCTGAATTTGGCCATCTCCCTTGAAGACGAAGAGGTGGTCTACGATCTTGTCCATGAAGTAGCGGTCGTGAGAGACGATCACCAAGCAGCCTTCGTAGTCGAGCAGGAACTCCTCGAGGACGTTGAGGGTGACGATGTCCAGGTCGTTGGTCGGCTCGTCCAAGATCAGGAAGTTAGGGTTCTGGATCAGGACGGTACATAGGTAGAGGCGCTTTCGCTCGCCACCGCTGAGTTTTTCCACATAGTCATATTGCTTTTTTCGGTCGAAGAGGAAGCGCTCGAGCAGCTGAGCGGCCGAGAGGGTTCGCCCCTTGAGCAAGGGGATGTATTCGCCATATTTTTTGATGACATCGATGACCTTCTCTTGAGGGTTGATTTCAATGCCCTGCTGGGTATAGTAGCCGAATTGTATGGTCTCCCCGATGATAATTTTGCCTGCATCAGGGGCGATTTTGCCGGTGAGCAGGTTCAGGAAGGTACTCTTTCCAGTGCCGTTTTTACCCACGATACCCACACGTTCGCCCCGCTTGAAGACATAGGAGAAGTGGTCGAGGATGGTCTTCTCCGGGAATTTCTTCACCACGTTGTGTAGTTCGATGATTTTGCTTCCGAGGCGCTGCATGGCGATTTCCAGCTCTACCACGTGTTCCTTTCGGCGCTTTAGGGCTTGTTCTTTGATTAGGGCAAAGTCATCGATACGGGACTTGCTTTTGGTGGTACGAGCCTTGGGCTGGCGGCGTATCCAGTCCAGTTCGCGTACATAGAGGTTTTTTGCCTTTTCTTGAGAGGCTTGCTCTTGTTGTATACGCTGCTGTTTTTTCTCCAAAAAATAGCTGTAATTACCCTTGTAGCTATAGAGGGTGCCTTGGTCTAACTCTACGATCTCGTTGCAAACACGTTCGAGGAAATAGCGATCGTGGGTGACCATGAAGAGGGTCATTTTCTCCTTGGCGAAGAAGTTCTCCAACCACTCGATCATCTCCAGGTCGAGGTGGTTGGTCGGCTCATCGAGGAAAATCAGGTCAGGCTTGCTAATGAGGACATTGGCCAAGGCAAGGCGCTTGCGCTGGCCTCCGGAGAGGTTTCTGATAGGCAGGTGTAGGTCGGTGAGTTTCAGCTGGAAGAGAATCTGCTTGTATTGGTTCTCGAAGTCCCAAGCCTGTAGGCGTTCCATGGCCTCGAAGGCCTTTTGGTAGGCGGCTTCGTCTTCGGGCTTTTCCAAGGCATGTTCGTACTGCTGGATAACCCTTAGGATGGGGTTGTCCTCCTGGAAGATATAGTCCTCAATAGATAGCTCCTCCGGCAGGGCAGGCTCCTGAGAGAGGAAGGCGATTTTGAGGCCTTTTCGGGAGACTACTTGCCCTGTATCGGGAGTGTCCTCCCCAATGAGGATTTTCAAGAGGGAGCTTTTCCCTGCCCCATTTTTGGCGATGAGGGCTATTTTTTGGTCTTTGTTGATCCCGAAAGACACATTTTCGAAGAGCACCCGCTCCCCATAGGCTTTGGATATGTTTTCTACAGAAAGATAGTTCATGGATTAAGTGAATAGTGAACAGTGAACAAAGAACAGTGAAGCGTGAGTGTCTGAAGAGAACTTTTCACACTTCACTCTTCGTTATTCACTTTTTAAAAGTTCTTTGGCATGGGCACGGGCGGAGTCGGTGATGTCCTTTCCGCCGAGCATTTGGGCGATTTCTTCGATGCGTTGCTCTTGGGAGAGCGCTTGGAACTGGGTGGTGGTACGTCCTTCGATATCGGTTTTGTATATCTTGATATGGGCATCGCCCTTGCTGGCCACTTGGGGTAGGTGAGAGATGGCAAATACCTGTCGGCTTTGGCTCATCTGCTTCATGATTTCTCCCATTTTGTGGGCGATTTCTCCGGAGACCCCAGTGTCTATCTCGTCAAAGATGATGGTGGGGAGCGCTATTTTGGTAGCCAGTAGGGACTTGATGGTGAGCATGATACGGGATAGCTCCCCGCCGGAAGCGGTTTTCTTCAGCAGGCCGAAGTTGCCCCCCTTATTGGCCGAGAATAGGAAAGAGAGTGTATCGTTGCCCTTGGCCTGATAGTGGTCGGTAGGGGAGAGGGAGATCTGGAATTGCGCATTGGGCATACCCAAGTCCTTGAGGGAGGTCTGTAGGCTTTTGGTAAGGGTAGGGATGACCTTCTCGCGAGCCTTGTGGAGCTTTTGGGCGAGGGCACTGAGGGTTTGCAAGGCCAGGTCGGCTTCTTTCTGAGCGATTTCGATATCCCCTTCTATGTTTTCCATTTGGGCTACTTTGGCCTCCAAGGCCTCTTCGATTGCGATGAGTTCGGCGACGGTAGCCACCTTGTGTTTTTTCTGAAGGTCGTATATTTTTTGGAGTTTTTTCTGGACACGGGCGAGCTTCTTGGGGTCGAATTCCACATTTTCAGCCAGGTCATACACCTCTCGGGAGAGGTCGTCCAGCTCTATAAAGACGGCATCGATACGCTCATAGAGTTCGTTGTATTGAGGCGAATAGCTGCTAAGAGAGGAGAAAAGAGAGGAGAGCTCACGCACTTGGGTCATGATGCCCTGCTCCTCCTCGGCCAGCAGGTTAGCCGCCTCGGTGAGGTTGTCCCGAATGGTTTCGCTATTGGAGGCCTGGGTATAGAAAGCCTCCAGCTCCTCCTGCATGCCTTCCTCCAGGTCGATCTCTTGGAGTTCGCCCAAGACGAAGGTGTTATAGTCGTGTTCCTTTTGGGTGTTTTCCTGAAAGTCCTTTAGCTCCTGTAGCTTTTTGCTTTGCTGCTTATACACCTTCAGGGCAGCCTGATACTCCTGGAGCAGGGGCGTGTTTTCGGCTAAGGCATCGATGAGGAAGAACTGGAAGTCCTCCTCGCTTAGTTGCTGGGTATCGTGCTGGGAGTGGATGTCGATTAGCGCTTTGGATAGGCGAGAGAGCACATCGAGGGTTACGGGGCTGTCGTTGACAAAGGCGCGGGACTTGCCCGAAGGGAGGATCTCCCGGCGGATGATTGTCAGCGGCTCATAGTCCAGCTCTTCCTGGTGGAAGAAGTCGGCCAAGGCATAGTTCTCTATGGCGAACTCGGCCTCCACCACACATTTTTCCTCCTTGTTTCTCAAGGCAGAGAGGTCTGCTCGGCGGCCTAAGACCAAGGCGAGGGCATCGAGTAGGATGGACTTACCGGAGCCGGTCTCCCCAGTGATAATGGTAAAGCCCTTAGAGAAGGGTACCTTCATATCCTCAATAAGGGCGAAGTTCTTAATAGCTAATGATTGTAACACGAATTCAATGATTAATGACAAGTGACTAGTGACAAGTGACTAATGATTGGTAATTAGTCTCTTGTCATTAGTCATTATTGAAGGTTTCCTATAAAAAATATACCGTAGTTTTCTTCGTTTTCTTCTAAGTGTAAGAAGTCCTTGAGCTTGGGTGCGAAGGCAGGGGAGCCCCAATAGCAGCCCAGCTCATAAGCGGTGCATAGCAGGTACATATTTTGCACGGCCATCGCTACGGCGGCGACCTCTTCCCATTGGGGAACCTTTTGGGAGAAAGCCACACTGATGGAAATAATCGTATCGGACTTGGCGGCTTTTTGGCCGATTGTATCGAAGGTCTCCTGAGAGAACTTTTCCGCAGGGACATGCTCTTTGTAGAGGCGTTGTAGCTCAGCCCCGAGGGCTGCTTTCTCCTCGCCGCGGAAGGCTTTCAGGCGCCAAGGCTGTGTTTTCTTATGGTTGGGGGCATAAGTGGCGATGTCCAAGATGTCGTCAATGACCTCCTGAGGGATAGGCTCGGAGGTATAGTCCGCCGGAAATGTACTCTTGCGGGCTTTGATAATATGTTTGATTAGGGTAGCAGTAGTATTCATAAGTTATTTCAGCATAATGGTTGGGGATTAGTCTCTTCTTGAGAGCAAAATTCTTAGGATATACCAGAAGAGTAGCATCACAGAGGAGAAGAGCAGCAGGGCAGCCCCTACGTATTGGTCGGTGGTGTATTCGTTCTTGATGTTGTAGGTCTGGTAGAGGATCCCTCCGGCAGCCAAAACAACCATCCCCACGGAGAACCAAAGGCCTAACTCAAAGCCAAAGAGTGCTCCAGCGACGATAAGGCCTAAGGAGAGGAAGCTCCCTATGACTAATACCGTTCTAAGGAAAGAAAAGTCCAAACGCGTCATGAAGACCACAGCGGTAAGTCCGGCAAACAAGGCCAAGGTAACAATAGCAGCCTGAGAGATCACCTCCGTACCGGTATAGGCTAAGGCAATATAGATCAAAGGCAGGAAGATAATGGACTCCAAAAGCACATAAAGCCCTAAGCCTACATACTGAGTGGTTCGGTTAAGCGAATGTGCCCACTTCTGCGCCAGCATAGAGCCCAGCCAAAAGCCGCCGATGATAAAGAGCCAAATATACTTACCCCCGAACATAGATAGAATCAGCTCTTCGGGGACAAAACGAGTCAAGGCCGTCTCGGCAATGATAAAGGCCAATAGCGCTAAGGCAACATGGGTGTAAGTCTTGCGATAGAAAATGGCTCGCTCACTCTCAGAGGCATAAGAAACCAGCTCAGGGGCGGAGGAGTAGGAAGTATTGTAGCTATCTTTGTTATAGCTAGAATGGTAATTTGTACTCATGATAAAAAATTTTTTAAAGGGCAAAAATACAAATTTAATTGTTAATTATCAAGGATTCATTGTTAATTAATCAGAGTGGGTTGTTTTTCCGTCTTTTCGAGTAAAAATTAACAAATAAGCGTTATTCATTAATCATTATCTTTTGTATCTTTGCCGTTTGAAGCATGATGATTCAAAGCGTTTATGATCAGTAATATACACATAGAAGGGTTCAAATCCATCCGAGAGATGACATTGCCTCTGAGAGCTATCAATATACTCATAGGAGCTAATGGAGCAGGGAAATCTAATTTTATTTCTTTCTTTAAGCTTCTAAATCATCTCTATGAAAAGCGTTTGGAGAACTACTCCCTTAGGAAAGAGGTCGAAAATCTACTCTACTTTGGGAGCAAGACGACCCCTCATATCTACTTCAAAATAAGCTTTGGACAGGAGGCTTATGAGTGTCAGTTGTCCCCTACTGCTAAGGGAACCCTCTTTGTCGATTATGAGAATGTTTTCAATGGGCAACAGACCCATTTGAGCGCTAATAGCCGAGAAAGTACCCTAAAGGATCATCAAAGAGGGGTCGCACAGCGTATAGGAGCCTATATGCGCTCCTTTAAGAACTATCATTTTCACGATACCAGCGAGAATGCCCCTTTACGGAAGTCTTCTCAACTTACAGACAATATTGTGTTACGAGAAGATGGAGGGAACTTGGCTTCCTTTTTGTATTATTTGCAAGAGAAACATCCCTTCCACTTCGATCAGATAGAGGCAGTTGTAAGAATGGTAGCCCCCTACTTCGAAAGATTTGATTTGCATCCGGATAGGTTCAATGATAGCATTATTAAGTTAGAATGGCTTACGGAGCAACATCCTGATATACCGCTTAATAGCACCCATCTCTCTGATGGAACTTTGCGATTTATGGCTTTGGCTACGCTGCTTATGCAGCCCTTCCCACCAGAGGTAATTATCATTGATGAACCAGAATTGGGGCTACACCCTTTTGCCATTAATGTCTTGGCAGGGCTTATCCGCAAGGTGTCAGCTCGAAGTCAGATCATTATCTCCACTCAGTCGGTAGCCTTGGTGTCCAACTTTGAAGCAACAGACATCATCACGGTGGATAGGCGTGACAATCAGTCTGTATTTCATAGCTTTAGGATGGGTGCAACTCTTAATCTCTAAAGCCCTTTAACCCTTAAACCCTAAATCCTAAAAATGGATACGATTCTACATAACTTACAACAAGTACAAGCCCGTATCGATAAGGCTTGTCAGGCAGCAGGCAGAGACCCCAAGGAGGTCAAGCTACTACTGGCTACCAAGACGGTGACTCCTGAACGTATAGCACAGGCCTTGTCCGCTGGCTATACCCTCATTGCGGAGAACAAAGTACAGGAGCTTAAGGAAAAATACGAAGCCCTGAAGGCAATTCCGCATACCAACCACTTTATCGGTCACTTACAGACCAACAAGATCAAGGACATTCTCCGCTGCGAGGTCAGCTGTGTGGAGTCCCTTGACCGTTACGACTTGGCCGAGAAGCTCCACCAGAAGCTCACCCAAGCAGGGCGAGAGATGGATGTCTTTATCCAAGTGAATACCTCGGGTGAGGAGAGTAAGTTCGGCGTGGCACCTGAAGCAGCCTTGGAACTTGTCAAGCAAGTAGCACAGCTACCTACCCTACATATCCGAGGGATGATGACCATAGGCCTTTTCAGTGCCGAAGAGCAAAAGGTGCGCAAGTGCTTCCAGCTGCTCAAGGGTATTCAGCAAGAGATCATTGCCCTTAACCTCCCTGATGTGGCGCCCTATGAGCTCTCTATGGGGATGAGTGGCGACTTGGAAATCGCCATCGCCGAGGGGGCTACTATCGTGCGAGTGGGTACGGCCATCTTTGGGCAGCGCATCTATCCGGATAGCTACTATTGGAATGAGCAAAAAGCATAGCTATGCCCTATGTAGATGTCGTTTTGCCTTTGCCACTGCGCCCGGCCTTCACCTATGAGGTCAATCAGGAGCAAGCCGCATTCCTACAAGCAGGAATGCGGGTGGTGGTGCCTTTTGGGAAATCTAAAATCCATACGGCTATTACCCTTAAGGTACATGAGCATAGCCCTTCGTACCCGACCAAGCCTATTGAGTTTATCTTAGATGAAACCCCAGTGCTGACCCCACGGCAGCTACAGCTCTTTGCCTGGGCAAGTAGCTATTATCTGGACAGCTTTGGGGAGCTGCTCAAGTTAGGGATGCCCTCTGTGCTGCTTTTGGAGAGTGAAACCATGGTGGAGCGAACCGAGCAGCCCGTGGTGGCCGATACCCTCTCCGATGATGAGTTCTTAGTCTTCGAAGCCTTGGGACATACCTCCTGCCTATCCACCCGAGAGGTGGGTAAAATTCTCCAAAAGAAAAACCCGATAGGCGTGCTTAAGACCCTGATAGAGAAGGGAGTGGTACGCCTTAGTGAGAAAATCTTTGAGAAATACCAGCCCAAACTCCAAAAATACCTTCGACTTGCGCCTGCTTATCAGGAGAAAGAGGCACTGAATGCCCTTTTGGAAGGTACTATCCTTAAAACCAAAGCCCAACAGCAACTCCTATGGGCTTTTGTAGCCTTACGAGCCCAAAAACAATCCCTTATCACCGCCGATATGCTCTTGGAAAAGGCAGAAGTGGGGACTTCGGTGCTCAAAAAAGTCATAGACTATGGCGTATTGGAAGTCTATACCGAGGCGGTAGATCGCGTGTCCTTTGCCTCTGATAGTGATACCTACCCCTTAAGTGCGGCTCAAGAAGAGGTATTGGCGGAGATAGAAACATCATTTGCGGAAAAAAACACGGTCTTGCTACATGGAGTGGCCTCGTCGGGTAAGACCCTAATCTATAGCAAACTCATAGCGCAAACCCTTGCCCAGGGCAAGCAAGTACTCTATTTGCTGCCGGAGATAGGCATCAGTGTACAGCTAACAAGCCGTTTGGAGCACTTCTTCGGAGACCAGATGAGTGTCTATCACAACAAATATACCACCCATGAACGGGTAGAGGTATGGAATAACGTATTGGCTCAAAAAGAGAAAGCCCAATTTGTCCTTGGGGTGCGTACGGCGGTCTTCTTGCCTTTCCATAACTTAGGCCTGGTGATTGTAGATGAGGAACATGACCTCTCCTATAAACAAGCCGAGGGACAGGGTGGTTATCAGGTACGCGATGTAGCCTTGATGTTGGCACACCTACATGGAGCGAAAACGCTCTTGGGTTCGGCGACCCCTTCGGCAGAGAGCTATTACAATGCTCAAATAGGAAAGTACGGCATGGTAAGGCTTACGGAGCGCTTTGCCAATACCCAACCCCCTCAGATAGCGCTGATAGACCTGAAGGAAAAGACCAAAAAAAAGGAAACCCAAGGCCACTTCTCCGACACCCTCTTAGAGGCCATGACACAGACCCTCGCTCAGGGCAAGCAGGTGATATTGCTACAGAACCGACGCGGCTACTCACCCTATCTGCAATGCGAGCACTGTGATACCATTCCCCAATGCCCCAACTGTGATGTCTCGCTGACCTATCACCAGCTACAAAACCAGCTCCGTTGTCACTACTGTGGCTATAGCATCCCCAAGCCAACGAGTTGTCCAGCTTGCCAGAGTTACAACACCTTGCAAACCAAAGGTTTGGGTACTGAAAAGGTAGAGGAGGAGCTCCTACAATTCTTCCCTAAGGCACGTATCGACCGTATGGATATGGATACCACTAAGGGCAAATACGGCTTTGAGAAAATTATCCATCGCTTGGAAAAAGGGGAGACGGATATATTGGTCGGTACCCAAATGGTGAGCAAGGGGATGGACTTTCCTCGTGTGGGCTTGGTTGGGATTATGAATGCCGATCTATTGCTCTATCAGCAGGATTTCCGTGCCTTAGAGCGAGGCTATCAGCTCTTGGCACATATCGCAGGACGTGCCGGGCGCAAAGATAGCGTGGGGCAAGTGGTGATACAGACCTACAATCCGTTCCAAGAGGTCTTGCAACAGGTCAAGGACGGTGCCTACGAGCAGATGATTGGCCGACAACTACAAGAGCGCCGTGACTTCCACTATCCGCCCTTTTACCGATTGATTAGGATTACCTTCAAGCATAAGGAGCAACAACGAATAGACGAGAGTAGCCATTGGTTTGCCGAGTCCCTGCGCTTGGGGCTTATCTCCCAAGGAGTGGAGGTCTTAGGAGCGGAATATCCGCCTATCTCTCGTATTCGCAACGAATATATCAAGCATATACTACTGAAAATTCCCCCCAAGCTCCTGAGCTGGGTCAAGGAATATATCCTACGGGTAGAACAGCGTTTTTTCTCTGTGGCTGCTTTTCGAGCTGTACAGGTTTCTTATAATGTGGATATCTAAATAATTGTCAATTATTAATTATCAATTGTTAATAAAAATCAATTATTGAAATAGCCTAATTTGTTTGTCATATTGGAAAGATTCTTCTATAACTTATTGATCCTCTACTACTTACTTTCACATACTCGCTTACACAATCCACATACTCTGCTCCAAGTATTCGCAGACTATCCTTGAGGGGGGGATGTTTTGAGAATCAGTAAGTTATAGAGCTTTCGAAACTTAAATTGTTTATATTACTAACAATTAACAATTAACAATTAACAATTAATTTTGTATTCTATCACCTCCATTTGGGAGATATTACCTTCGTTGATCTCAAAGCGGAGCATGGTACGGCTTTTCTGTTGGCCATAGGTGCCGATAGCCCCTGGGTTGAGGTGTAGAAGCTCATATTTAGGGTCGTAGATGACCTTGAGGATATGGGAATGCCCACAGACGAAGAGTTGGGGCTTTACAGTGCGGAGCAGCTCGGGGATACCCTTGGCGTAGTGGGAGGGGTAGCCCCCGATATGGATCATCAGTACCCGCATACCCTCACAGTCAAAGACTTGCTTTTCAGGAAAAAGGATACGTAGCTCGCTGCCGTCGATATTGCCATAGACCCCACGTAAGGGCTTGACAGCTTGGATGGCCTCCGCTACTGAAAGGGAGCCAAAATCTCCGGCATGCCATACCTCATCAGCCTCTTTGGCGTGCTTTAGGATCGCCTCGTCCATATAGCTATGGGTGTCGGATAGAAGTAAAATCTTCACGGTTCAGGTTTTAGAGTTCTATTTTTTCCATAGTCATAGAGCGGGAACCCTTGATAAGGAAAGAGGTATCGGAGAAAGGATGTAGCCTTAGGTAGTGGTTCAGCTCGGCCAAGGTTCTGAACTTCATAAAGTCTGTACGAGTTTGGTAGAAATTTTCTCCCAAGAGCAGTACCGCATCCCATAGAGAGCGGGCAGCTATATCCTCCACCAATTGCTGGTGTTCCTTTTGGCTATAAGCGCCTAACTCCTTCATGTCGCCCAAGATAAGCACTTTATGGGCGACCTTAAGCTCTCCAAAGGCCTCAATGGCCGCGTGCATGCTGGTTGGGTTGGCATTGTAGGCATCCATAAGCACTTGGTTGCCTCGGTCTTTTTGGATCCACTGGGAGCGGTTATTGCTCGGCACATAATCCGCTATCCCACGAGTGATCGCCTCCTTGGAGAGCTTGAAATAGTGACCTATGCAGATGGCTGCTGCTGCATTCATGGCATTGTACCGACCTATAAGGTGGGTTGGGATTTCCTTTTCACCCCAAGCGAGCTTGACAAAGGGGATACTTTCCCTTAGAGCCAGCTGTAGAAGTGCTTTTTCATTGCCCTCCAAGGAAAAAGAATAGGTCTGACTGTACCCTTCGAGCAAATCCGCCTGTAGGGCATTGTCCTGACAGAAGAAAATCCGCTTGTCGGCCTTTTTCAGATAGTCATAGAGCTCGCTTTTGGCCTTGACGACCCCTTCAAAGGAGCCGAAGCCCTCTAGGTGTGCCCTTCCGAAGTTGGTGATATAGCCAAAGTCGGGGTCGGCTATCTGGCAAAGTGCCGCGATTTCCCCAGGGTGATTGGCGCCCATCTCCACAATGGCGATATCGGTATCGGGGGTCAGGCGCAAGAGCGTGAGCGGTACCCCGATGTGGTTGTTGAGGTTGCCTTCTGTCTTGAGTGCGCGAAAGGACTGGTTCAGCACGCTGTATATCAGCTCCTTGGTGGTTGTCTTCCCATTACTTCCAGTGAGGGCTATCACAGGGGTAGCCAGCTGCTTTCGGTGCTGCTGTGCCAAGTCCTGCAAGGCCTTGAGGGTATCCTCCACCAAGATAGCCTGAGGGAGGTAAGCAAATTTTTCATTGTCAACTACCACATATTTAGCTCCCTTTTCTATAGCCAAAGGAGCGAACTGATTGCCATCAAAGGTTTCTCCCTTGAGGCAGAAGAAGAGCTTATTTTGCAAATCCTTGCGGGTATCAGTGGCAACTCCCGCACATTCTTTGAATTTTTCGTATAAGATGGACACTTTTTTAATGATCAATGGTTAATTGTTAATGCCTACGGATTGCTGTTTTATCCGAATAGTTCAGCATGAGAGCCTAAACGGAGTAAAGATATTTCTTTTTCTTCTTCATTATTCATCTTCCAAAATATCTTTAATCATCTGATTTACATCGGTATATCCTTTTAGGGCATGCCGGTTTTCTTGCATTTCTACAAAGGCCTTATGAGTTTCCTCATTAGGAGTAGCAGTTTCTATGGGCAAGTCCCTTTTCTTTTTTTTGGTGGCATTATTAAATTCTATAGTGATCGTCTTCATAAGTCTATTTATTTAAGTGAAAAGTGATTCAGACTGCAAATATACGATTTTAAAAAGCGAAAGTCAAGAATTTTTAGGGATTAGTTTTTAGTACTAACCACTAATCCAACCCCTAAATTAGTCATTTACTTTTTTATAGATAGCGATGCGGTTAGGGGTTTTTGAGAGGTATTCGGGGGAAAAGATAGAGATGAAGTCGCCGGCTACCTCCTGAGTATGTCGCTTTATGGTGGCTATTTGGTAAAGGGTTTCTTTGGTACAGCACTTCTCTAATTGCTGCCAATGTAGGGCGTAGGTATGCACGATGATAGGAATCTGCACCTCCAAGCGCAGGTCATAGAAGGCATAGGGGGTACAGGTGCCGGAGCGGAAGCCCATATGAGAGGGGAAGCCCATGGTGTAGTCCTCCTTGAACTCTGTGTCGGCCAAGTTGCGGTAAAGCTCCGGTAGGGGTAGCAGGTTGTTATTGGCGCGGAAACGCCTAACGGGGCGGTTGATGATATTGACCATGCGTTCGCGTTCCTTTAGAAGGATTTCAGGTTGGCTGATGGCATCGTGCGAGCCCAAGATAGAGACGATGGCATAATCGGCCATATACTTGATCAAGTGTTTGTATTTCAAATTGTTATACGAGAGTCCTCGGTCGTAATAATTGTAATCCCCCAAGAGGAAGAAAAAAGTAGGATAGCGCTTATGTTCTTGGAAATAAGCAATGAGGGCTTCGTACAAATCATAAGGATCCTTCTCCAAGCCTGTTGTCACACGGAAAAGCTGTGAGAGCTGTGACCACTGGAGGGTGAAGAGGTAGGTAAGCCCTCTTAGGATAGTACGTAAGATTCCTTTGTGCTTGTATTTGAAGGCTTTAGGCACCTCAACGACCGATACGATGGAACTCTCGCGAGGGGCGAACTCCAGCATGGGGTACTTCTCCTGCAAGGCTTTCCTAAGCCGAGCTACCCATATATCCACAATAGGAATCTCTAAGAAATGATGTTGGTACGCCACGCTATGGGTAGCCGAAAAAGGAATCGTAGGATGTGCCTCGTGGTGTAGGTATTCCTCATAACGGCTTAGCAGATAGAAGGAGGCCGAGAGAATATCAAAAGGTAGCTGTCCCTTCTTGGTTGCAAAGAAGTAAGGCACCCCATCCCACTGCTCCACCAAGAGTTCGATAGACTGTATTCCCTTTTCATAAAGCAGTCCGAAGTTTTTGATAAACAGCTCGTTGCCGATAGGAGACTTGGCATAGGAGAGCTTACTCTCGTCCGAGCGGACGAAAGTCTCCAAATCGGTAGTAATCTCAATGCGAAGCCCCAACATCTTCACGAAGATATGCTGACAGATGTACATAAAGCGAGGGCTTTTCTTTTCTGTATAAATCAGTAACATAGCAGCTGCTTTTTCAGGGACAAAAATACGAAAATAACGACAAACGACAAACGACAAATGACTAATTCTCCTTCAATAAGGAATAAGAAAAATATTTTAAAAAAACATTAGGTAGTTTCAAAAAAAGGTTGTACCTTTGCCGCTGAAAATAATGGGGGATTGGCGCAGCTGGCTAGCGCGTTTGCATGGCATGCAAAAGGTCACGGGTTCGAATCCCGTATTCTCCACTTCAGTCTTGATGGCCAATAACTAATACCAAAGAGGATTAGTTATTGGTCATTAATTATTATTCACTATTCATTAATCATTATCCGCTATGTTAGGTGCTATTATAGGTGATATTGTAGGCTCCCGCTATGAGTTTGCCAATATTCATACTACTGATTTTGAGTTATTTACTCCTTATAACAACTTTACCGATGATACGATATGTACCATCGCAGTAGCCGATGCCCTTCTTCTAAAAGAATCTTTTAAGGATAGTCTGCTCTATTGGTGTAGGAAGTACCCCAGCCCTATGGGAGCCTATGGGGCGCGCTTTGCCCAGTGGGTGCATAGTGCAGACCCGCAGCCGTATCACAGTTTTGGCAATGGCTCCGCCATGCGAGTAGCCCCCTGCGGTTGGCTCGGTAGTTTGGATGAGGTACTTGAGGCCGCTCAGAAGAGTGCTGCTTGTACCCATGACCACCCTGAAGGGATCAAGGGCGCCCAGTGTGTCGCCCATGCGATCGCTTTGGCGCTTGGTGGTAGCAGCAAGGAAGAGATTAGGCAAATCGCTACCCAAACCTATGGCTATGACCTCTCCAACAGCTGTGAGGCCTTACGAGCTAGCTATTCCTTCGATGAGACCTGCCAAGGCACGGTTCCCCAAGCCTTTATCTGCTTTTTAGAAAGCCATGACTTTGAGAGTGCTCTACGCTTAGCGGTCTCCATAGGGGGCGATAGTGATACTTTGGCCGCCATCACCGGCGGTATTGCAGAGGCTTATTATGGTATTCCTGCCGATATAGAAGCCCAAGCTCTGACTTACCTGCCTAAGGAGTTTAGGGAAGTGGTGCGGGAGTTTCAGCACGAAGTGGGAAGGAAGTAAGGCGAAACTTCATGTTGGGTTAGGTATGCGCTTATCTCTCCAATATCCTTAAGTTCAACATACTTTACGATTTTAGTATTTCGTAGTTCCTGCCATAGTCTATGATTTGCAGTAAGAGCCTTGTTAGGTTCTTCCCCAATGAGGTAATATACCCCCTTTGTATTTTCATTGCTGTCCAAGACTTTTGTTAAGGAAATAAAACTATTGATACTATGCCCAATATGCTGAATACCTTTCTGTAGATTGAGCATATTTCCTGCTGTGGGGACGGTATTTTTTCCTATGAAATTAACTTTTGTATTGACAAGTAAATTTTCTATATCCAAGGGTGTTAGTTCTTTATCCAAATTGACTTTCTCCTCTATCTCTTTGTAGAAAGTAACAGCCATAGGTTTTTTTGTAATATCCATAAAAGCCTCTTTTTCTACAGAAATAGGATAATGGAAGACATACATTTCAAAGAATTTCTTAAAGACTTCCTCTGAGAGCGGTATGGCAACCTTTGTTGTTTTTCCAAAAAGAACAGAATTATTACTATATCTTTCTAAATAGGACAAATAGCCCTCATTTACCCATTGTTGTAGCAATTCCTCTCTATTTAAAAGAGAAGCGGTATCATCAGCATAAAGGCTCTTATATATAGATTTTAGATAGAGCTTGATCACACTATAGGTCTCTGAAGGGAATAAGTGCTTGATTTTGTTTAGCTTCTCTTCAGAATAGTTGAAGAATAAAGTATTTTGACAAGCCATAATAAGCCCAATGCTAAATCTATCATTGGATAAAGCATTGGTTGATAGATAGATAGGGCAAAGCAATGTTTCCATTATTTAGAAATTATAAAGGTTTGTACATATTCTCTAAATGTATGCTCACAAATTTCAAGCCATTGGGGAGAAAATATCATATTTATTTTAGTATGATAATTTGCTATGTCTATTTTCCATTTTTGAGGGACAGCATCCAATATAGAGGGGAGATTTCTTTGACACTCTTCTACGAACAGGTAAAAATCTTTGAGTAAGAGATCTACTTTCTGGCTAAGTCTGCTATCTTCCCCAAATAAGAGGGTTGCTAAGGCTGAATTTAGGAGACTATCTTCTTGAGTAAGTTCGGTGATAGTATTTCCATAAGCCATTGAGGAGTTAAAAATATCTGTATTATCAATGATATATAACAACATATACCCACCTTTTACACTTTGTAGCAAAAGATTATAGTTTCCCTGATTTCTGTCCTCATTAGATAACCAAATATCAAATAATGCGATTTTCAAAAAATCTTCTTTGTTTTTAATTTTTCTCGTAACATCTGCATTGGTAAGTATAAATTGATGGATATCAAAGGCCTTTTCTAAAAAAGAAGAACCGAAACACTCTCTTTCAAAGAATAGGCGCACTAACCCCTGTCTATCTTCAAAAGGGAGTACATGTTTTTCATAATCAATTTCAATGAGAGCGCTTTCAGGGATATTTATATGCCAAAGGCAAGCAAAATGATAGGCCAATAATTCATTAAAGAGTTTATTCACATCTTTGTATTTACAAACCCAATAATTCAAATCACTTCCTAATATCAGAATAGGGCTACTTCCATAAGTGGCATATCTTTTGGCAATAGGCTGTATGGATTTTAATTTTTTCAAAAGCGTATTGTTTTACACTTACTGATTATGGATGCAAAAATAATTCATATTTCTGAAGAAAGCAAATGATAGTCGGTGTTTTTTAGGTTTTTACTTATCCTGTCATTTTTTCACTCTGTAACATCTTAATAACCAATATTAATAACTATTATCGCTCAAAAATCCATCTCAAAACCTGACAATTTGTCATATTTTTAACTTTGGAACAGTTGTTGAATGAAGAGTGAAAAATGAACAGTGATTCGTCATTCGTCACTTGTCATTAATCGTTAAGTATTAACCATTAACCATTAACAATTAAAGAAAATGAATTTTAATAACTATACCATTAAGTCCCAAGAGGCCATTCAGAGGGCGCAGCAACTGGCTCAGGGTCTCGGTCAGCAAGATATCCAAGTGGAACATATCTTCAAGGGAATACAAGAGGTGGACAACAATGTACTGCCTTTTATCCTTAAAAAGTTGCAAGTCAATACCACTACTCTTAATCAGGTGGTAGAAAAAGCCTTGGCTTCCTATCCTAAGGTACAAGGTGGACAGATGTCCCTCTCCCGTGTCGCTGGGGAGGTGCTCACCGAAGCGAGCAATATCGCTAAGAAGATGAACGATGAGTATGTCTCTGTAGAACATTTGCTCTTGGCAATCTTCAAAATCAAAAACCAAGTAGGGCAAGCCCTTAAGGAACAAGGGGTTACTGAAAAAGAATTTGAAAAGGTCATCGCCGAACTCCGCAAGGGCGAGCGTGTAACCTCCGCTTCAGCAGAGGATACTTATAACTCGCTCAACAAATATGCGAAGAACCTTACCCAACTCGCCCATAGTGGCAAACTGGATCCGGTCATAGGTCGTGATGATGAAATTCGCCGTGTGCTTCAGATTCTTTCCCGTCGTACCAAAAACAACCCTATGTTGGTAGGGGAGCCTGGGGTCGGTAAGACCGCTATAGCCGAGGGCTTGGCACACCGTATCGTCAATGGAGACGTGCCTGAAAACCTAAAAGATAAGACCATCTACTCCTTGGATATGGGAGCGCTTATCGCTGGAGCTAAATACAAAGGGGAGTTCGAGGAACGACTTAAATCAGTAGTGAAGGAAGTGACTTCCTCCGATGGGAATATTATCTTGTTCATCGATGAGATCCATACCTTGGTAGGTGCTGGTGGAGGCGAAGGCGCTATGGATGCGGCCAATATCCTCAAGCCAGCCTTGGCACGTGGCGAACTCCGTGCCATTGGGGCTACTACCTTGGATGAGTATCAGAAGTATTTTGAAAAGGACAAGGCGCTTGAGCGTCGTTTCCAAAAGGTGATGGTGGAAGAGCCTGATACCGAGAGTGCTATCTCTATCCTCCGTGGTATTAAGGAGAAATATGAGGCACACCACAAGGTGCGTATCAAGGACGAAGCCATTATCGCTGCGGTGGAACTCTCTCAGCGCTATATCCCGAACCGTTACTTGCCCGATAAGGCGATTGACCTGATGGACGAAGCGGCTGCTAAGCTCCGTATGGAAATCAACTCTAAGCCAGAGGAATTGGACGTACTGGATCGTAAGATCATGCAGTTGGAGATTGAGATAGAGGCTATCAAGCGGGAGAATGATGACGAAAAACTCCGCTCGCTCAATGCCGATTTGGCCAACCTCAAGGAGGAACGCAATGCACTCTTTACCAAGTGGCAGGGAGAAAAGACCTTAGTGGATGAGATACAGGCGGTTAAGAACAATATTGAACAATACAAATTAGATGCGGAACGTGCCGAACGTGAAGGTAATTATGGTAAGGTAGCCGAGCTCCGTTATGGTAAGATCAAGCAAGAAGAGGCCAAGCTCGAAAGTCTTCAAAAAGAAGTGGAAGGCCATGAGATGTCCATGATCAAAGAGGAGGTTACCCGCGAGGACATCGCCGAGGTGATTGCCAAGTGGACAGGGGTGCCTGTGACCAAGATGATGCAAGGTGAGCGCGAAAAGCTCTTGCTCTTGGAAGAAGAGTTGCACAAACGTGTGGTAGGCCAAGAGGAAGCCATTGCAGCCGTTTCCGATGCGATTCGCCGTAGTCGTGCGGGCTTGCAGGATCCTAAAAAACCTATTGGCTCCTTCCTATTCTTGGGAACCACTGGGGTCGGAAAAACCGAATTGGCCAAGGCCTTAGCCGAATACCTCTTCGATGATGAGAATGCGATGACCCGTATCGATATGAGTGAATATCAGGAAAAGCATGCCGTGAGCCGACTTGTGGGAGCACCTCCGGGATATGTGGGCTATGACGAAGGCGGCCAGCTTACCGAGGCGGTACGTCGTCGCCCTTACTCTGTGGTCTTGCTCGATGAGATCGAAAAGGCGCACCCTGATACCTTCAACATTCTCTTACAGGTCTTGGACGAAGGCCGATTGACCGATAACAAAGGTCGTACTGCCGACTTCAAGAATACGATTATCATCATGACTTCCAATATGGGTAGCCATCTTATTCAGGAAAGTTTTGAGAAAATTAAGAATGTAGAAGAAGCCACCGAAAAGGCTAAAGAAGAGGTACTACAACTGCTCAAAGAGACCGTACGTCCGGAGTTCATCAACCGTATAGATGATATAGTGATGTTTGCCCCACTTACCCAGGCAGATATTAAGCAGATTGTACGTTTGCAACTCAATAGCATTATCCGCTTGGTAGCTCGTGAGAACATCCTTTTGGAGGCCACCCCAGAGGCTATCGATTACTTAGCCAAACGCGGTTACGACCCACAATTTGGGGCTCGTCCTGTCAAGCGTGTCCTCCAGAAAGAGGTGATGAACGCCCTTTCCAAGGAAATCCTCAAGGGGAATATCAAGGCCGGTAGCGTTATCCTGATAGACTCCTTCGATGATGGATTGGTCTTCAGAAATAAAGAGTAAGTAAATAAGAAAGAAATAGGAGGTAAACCGAGAGGTTTTACCTCTTATTTTTGTTTTATACTATAAAATTCGTATATTTGCCTGATAAAAAACACCTGTTTTATGAATTTTTTTGAGATAGCCCAAACCCGTTATACCACCAAGGCGTATAATGGAGCGCGTATTGCCGAGCCGACCCTTGACCAGCTTAAGGAGATCCTTCGCTTGGCACCTTCTTCTATCAATAGTCAGCCTTGGGAGTTTGTCTTTGAGGATGGGCAGCGCAAGGATGAAGTCTTTGCCCCCCTTTCTCTGATCAATGAGGCTCGGGTGAGGCAGGCCAGCCATGTCGTTATTTTCCGAGTATTGGACAGTGTAGAGCGCTTCGAGGAGCAAGCCCCCTCTTACGTCTCTGAAGGAAGGCGTGCTTTCTATAGCAAATACATCAAAAGCCAAGGCGAAGGCCATGTACAATCCTGGATGGAACACCAAGTATATGTAGCCTTGGGCTACTTCTTGGCAGCTTGTGCCGCGATGGGAGTCGATTCCACTCCGATGGAGGGTATCCTCCCTGCCGAATACGACAAGCACCTACCCCAGGACGGTTACCACACCCTCTTTGCTGTGGCTATCGGTTATCGTGATCCCGAAGACTCCAACCAACCCGACCGCACCCCTAAGAAGAGAAAGACAACGGTTATTCTTTAGTTTAGAAGACACTCCCGAGAGGTCTCGCACGAAATCGTCTTGTCAACTCTTTGGCTATTTGGTAAATTATTTTTACCTTTGCCCTCTCTCTTATACATCATACAACTATGCTGAATGTTAGTGATTTATCCATCTCCTTTCAGGGAGAAACGCTCTTCTCTGAGGTGGCCTTTATGCTCGTTGGGGGAGATAGGGTAGGTATTATTGGCAAAAATGGGGCAGGAAAATCCACTTTGCTCAAGATGCTCTCGGGCGAATTAGCGCCTGATACGGGTACCATTGCCCTGGAGCGAAATGCAAAGATTGGCTACCTCAAGCAGGATATTGACTTTGTCGCTGGCCGTACCGTTTTGCAAGAGGCTTATCAGGCCTTCACGACCCTTATGCGCTTGGAGGAGGAGCTCGATAGCATCCACCATGAGCTGGCTACCCGTACCGACTATGAGAGTGAGGGCTATAATGACTTGCTTATCCGCTTGCACGACCTCACCCATGAGTATGAGATCCATGGGGGCTATACCTATAAGGGAGATACCGAGCGCATTCTATCAGGATTAGGCTTCTCTCGGGAGGACTTCTCTCGTCTGACAGATAGCTTCTCCGGAGGCTGGCGTATGCGTATCGAGCTGGCCAAGCTCCTCTTGGAGAAGAACGATATTCTCCTTCTGGATGAGCCTACCAACCACCTTGATATAGAGTCTATCATCTGGTTCGAGGGCTTCCTCAAGACCTTCCCCGGAGCGGTGGTGATCATCTCCCACGACAAGATGTTCTTGGACAATGTCACCAACCGCACCATCGAGATTGTTGCAGGGCGTATCTACGACTATCCTAAGCCTTATTCCGCTTTCTTGGAACTTCGCAAGGAGATGATTACCCAGCAGCTGGCTGCCCAAAAGAATCAGGAGAAGATGATTCAGCAAACGGAAAAGCTCATCGACAAGTTCCGAGCCAAGGCTTCCAAGGCTTCTATGGCACAGTCTTTGATAAAGAAATTAGACCGTATAGAGCGCATCGAGGTAGATGAGCAGGAAACGGCGGTCATGTCCGTACGCTTTCCGCTCTCCCAACAGCCCGGTAAGGTCGTCTTGGAGATAGACCATGTGAGCAAGAGTTATGATAACAAGCTGATTCTCAAGGATGTGAGCCTGTTGGTGGAGCGTGGTTCCAAGATTGCCTTTGTGGGGCAGAACGGACAAGGGAAGACCACCTTGGCCAAGATGATCATAGGAGAGATCCCCTATGAGGGTACCATCCGCCTGGGGCACAATGTAGAAATAGGCTATTTCGCCCAAAACCAAGCTCATTACTTAGATGGAGAGCGCACCCTCTTGGACACGATGCTGGATGCGGCCAACGATTCCAACCGTACCAAGGTACGCGATATCCTCGGCGCCTTCCTCTTCCGTGGTGATGAGGTAGAGAAGAAAGTAAAAGTACTCTCCGGAGGCGAACGCAACCGCTTGGCGCTGGCCAAGATGCTGCTTTCCTCCTTCAACGTGTTGGTGATGGACGAGCCGACGAACCACTTGGACATCGCCTCCAAGAATGTCCTCAAGCAGGCACTCCAGCGCTTCGAGGGAACCCTTATTATCGTCTCCCACGACCGTGACTTCCTCACCGGCCTTACCGATAAGGTCTATGAGTTCAAGAATCATACCATCAAGGAATACCTCGGTGATATTGACTTCTACTTAGAGCAGCGCGCTGTCTCCTCCTTCCGAGAAATAGAAAAAGGAGAGCCGCAGAAGAAAGAGGTCGTCCTGGAGAAAGAAAAGCCTCTATCCTATGAGGAGCAGAAAGAGCGCAAGAAGCTCACCAATCAGCTCAGTAAGGTAGAGCGCCAGATTGCTGACTTAGAGAAAGAAATTGCCCAAATGGATAGTCAAATACAGCAAAACCCCACCCCCTCCCTTATGGAGCAATATGGCCAGAAGAAGGCCGCCCTTGACGCCCTTATGGAGGAATGGGAGAAAATAATAACAGTGGTTAGTGAACAGTGAAGAACGAACAGTGGATAGTAAATATATTGCTATTCACTGTTCACTCAAATAGCTATTCACTTTTCACTATTCACTTTTCACTTAATTATGAATTTCATCGTTTCCGCTCGCAAATACCGTCCGCAGACCTTTCGAGATGTCGTGGGACAAAAGGCTATCACCGATACCTTGGAGAATGCTATCGCCAATGACCACCTGGCGCAGGCCTTGCTTTTTACCGGCCCCAGAGGGGTGGGCAAGACTACTTGTGCCCGTATCTTGGCCAAGAAAATCAATGAGAAGAACACCCCTTCCGAAAAGGACAATGACTTTGCTTTCAATATCTTTGAGCTGGATGCAGCCTCCAACAATAGTGTGGAGGGAATCCGTTCTCTCATCGAGCAGGTACGTATCCCCCCCCAGATAGGCAAATATAAAGTCTATATCATCGATGAGGTGCATATGCTCTCCAATGCAGCCTTCAACGCCTTCCTTAAGACCTTGGAGGAACCCCCCGCTCATGCCATCTTTATCCTGGCTACCACCGAGAAGCACAAGGTGATACCGACCATTCTCTCGCGTTGCCAAATCTTTGACTTCAAGCGTATTACCATCAGTGATGCCCGTGAGTATCTCAAGTATATCGCAGGTGAGCAAGGCCTCGAGGCTGAAGACGAAGCCCTTCAGATCATCGCTCAAAAGGCCGATGGCGCCATGCGTGATGCGCTCTCTATCTTCGACCGAGTGGTGAGTTTCTGTGGAAAAAATATCACCCGACAGGCGGTCTCCGAGATTCTCAATGTCTTGGACTACGATACTTATTTTAAAATCACCGACCTAATAGTAACCAACCAGATTCCTCAGCTCTTGGTAGAGTTCAATAGTATCCTTGCCCATGGCTTTGACGGACAGCACTTTATCTCAGGACTGGCGGGGCACTTCCGCGACCTGATGGTCTGCAAGAACAACAAGACCATCGCCCTGATGGAGGTCGGGGAAGAGACCCAAAAGAAGTATGCCGAGCAGACGGCCAAGTGTGATTTTCCTTTCTTGGTACGTGCCTTGGAGATCGCCTCCGACTGCGACCTCAAGTACAAGACCAGCCGCACCCCGCGCCTCTTGGTAGAGCTCGCCCTGATGCAATTAGCCTCGTTGACCTACGAAGGGGATAAAAAAAAAATGATGGATATATAATCCCTCCGACGGTTTTCCGCAAAGCGCCTCCCAAGCAAGAAGTTGCCCAAGTGGGTACTCCCCAGCAAGTTAGCCCCGCAGCAGCCCCCGCTGCTACGGCACCTCCTCCAGCCCATAGTGTTTCGGCCACCTCGCTCAAGAGTATCCAGCTCAAGCGCGAAGCCGCTGTGCTGCGTGACGGACATGGAGCAGCAGGCCAGCAGCTCCCTGCGGAGGACTACTCCTTGGAGGATTTCGAGCGGGTATGGAGCAGCATGTTGGCCATCTTGGACAAGCGAGGCGAACACCTGCTAATCAGCCATCTGGGGAAGAAGGTTCCCCCTATAAAAGACCATGTCATCTCCATAGAGGTGGGTACCAATATCGCCGATATAGAGATCCGCACCCAGCAGGATAGGCTACTGAACTATATCCGCAAGCAGCTCAAGAACTATCATGTCACCATGGAAATCACCCTGAACAAGGAAGCAGCCTCCGCGGCCATTCCTTATACCTTGGAAGAGAAGTACAACGCCCTGAAGGAGGAAAACCCCTTCTTGGAAACCTTCGTTCGGGAATTGGGACTACAGTTTTAGTGAACAGTGAACAGTGAACAATGAATAGTGAATAGTGAACAATGAACAGTGAACAGTGTTGAAGTGCCTTGTAGGGGCTAATGGCAATTAGCCCTATTAATCATTGACCATTAAATTAACGTGAGTTCGATATAAGAAAGTCACTTTTTTCTTGTGTGATCCTGCTAAATATTTTAACTTTGCACATTCATTTTTTACTATGACCCCTGCCGATATAGAACAAATAAAGACCCTTGTCCATGAGGGCAACAAGCTGGCCGCAGTAAAGCTCCTGATGGACACCGCTCATATTGGTCTGAAGGATGCCAAGGACATCATTGATGATTTTTTTCTCGGAAAAGAGACAGATATTAACGAGCGTGTAAAGCGTGTTTCTTACTCAGATACTGCCGAACGCTTCACCGCTGAGGCTGACCCCAATGGAGAGAATCCTCACTTCTTCTACCACAAGGGAAGTATAAAGGAAGAGGTAACCCCTGGCCATCCTATGTGGGAGAGGATTAAAACTGTTTTTGCTCCTATTGAAGGTCTCCCTGCTGATATAGCACGTATGAGAGAGAACTATGCCAAAGCTATAGAAGAGATGGAAGCCAAAGCAGGCTACACCCCTAAAAAAGGAGCTCAAACCACCTACAGAAAAGGACAAGCCAGCGACAAGAGAGATACGCTGTTTATTAAAAAAAGTCCCCTTGACTTTCTCAAATGGTATTTTTACCTCTTTATTGCCGCTGCTATAGTCTATATCCTTTATTTAGTGACCAATGACTAGTGATTAGTGACCAATGACTAGTGACCAGTGACTAATCATTAACAATTGACAATTAACAATTAAAAAAGATGGGAATATTTGATAAAAGGGAGAATTACAAGCCCTTTGAGTATCCAGAAGTAATGAAATTCGTGGATATGATGCACCAGACCTTTTGGGTGCACTCAGAAGTAGAATTTACCGCTGATATACAGGACTTCAAGTCCAATCTCAGTTTGGTAGAAAAAGAAGCCGTTAAGCGTGCTCTCTTGGGAATTGCACAGGTAGAAGTAGCGGTCAAGACCTTTTGGGGCGACCTCTATGACATCTTTCCCAAGCCGGAGTTCAATGGCTTAGGGGCTACCTTTGCCGAATGTGAGTTCCGCCACTCCGAGGCCTATTCACGCCTTTTGGAGGTACTTGGCTACAATAATGAGTTCGAGACCCTTTTAGAAGTGCCGATTTTCAAGGAAAGAAATGGCATCCTTAAGGAATACTTGGCTAAGAACAGAGAAAACGCCATGGAGCGTATCTTGTTCTTTACCCTTATCATTGAGAACGCCTCTCTATTTAGCCAGTTTGCTACCATTCTCTCTTTCACTCGCTTCAAAGGGTATATGAAGAATGTCGCCAATATCATCGCTTGGACTTCTATCGATGAGCAGGTGCATGCCAATGCGGGTATCTACATCCTCAAGACCATCTTTGAAGAAAACCCTGACTTCCGTGCCAAAGCCAGAGAAGAAGCCACCCAGTTTATCCGCGACTATATCCTCTTGGAGGACAAGATGCTCGACTGGATTTTCGAAGAAGGCGAACTCTCTTTCTTCACCAAGAAAGACTTGGCCAACTATATGCGTTACCGCCTGGACGATGCCCTCACTCAGCTCGATTTAGGCAAGCCTTTTGGCATCACCGCTCAGGAGGCCGCTCCTATGCTATGGTTCGAAGAGGAAGTGTTTGTCAATGAATTGGACGACTTCTTCGCTAAGCGACCTACCGCCTATACCAAGCATGATAAGAGTATCACAGCGAATGACTTATTCTAATGAAAACTAAGGAATGAACAAGTATCTATTGGGGTTCATCATAGGATGGCTGGCCTTGACCAAGGTTAGCGCTCAATATAATGAAATAGGAGTGGTCTTTGGAGGGGCCAATCCTATTTCAGATATAGGAGCGACCTATTATATCTATCCTACCAAGCCAGCCTTGGGGCTTATCTATAAGCGGAACTTGCGCAAGCAGCTTTCCCTGCGTGCGGACATCAAGTGGTTTCAGCTTTGGGATAAGGACGAGCGTGCTACTACCCCTGCCAGGGAGTACCGGGACTTCTCATTCCAGAATAACATGGTGGAGATGGGCGCCGGAGTGGAGTACGATTTTCTCCATTTTGATACCCATGACCCCTTCAAGCTTCTTTTTACCCCTTATGTACATACTGGTTTCTATTTCTTCAAGATGGATCGCCTCTATTTTGATGATCTCTCTCCAGGGCAAGCGGCCAAGCACCAGGGCTATCCTGAACGTGATGAATCCTGGGCAATCCCCTTCACCGTAGGGCTTAAGACCCGCTTGTGGGGTTCGCGCTTCCTTATAGGAGCGGAGGTGAGCATGCGCTATACCTTTACCAACAATATCGATGGGAGTAAGTCCGGTAAGGGGCTTTGGTTTGGTAACCTCAATACCTCCGACTGGTATATGATCTCAGCCGCTTATGTGACCTATACCTTTGGAGCAAAGAAATGTAACTGTTTTGAATTTGCCAAATAAGATATAAATCTTTTTCAGGTGTGCTAAAAAAATTATATCTTTGCCACTTGATAGTAACTTGCATATACGCCAATGAATTTAGATAAAGAAATGCTCCCTAAGCATTTGGCAATCATCATGGACGGTAACGGTCGCTGGGCCAAGCAACAAGGCAAGCCCCGTATCTTCGGCCATGAGAAAGGAGCTAAAACAGTTAGGGAAATCATTCAGGAGGTCTCCGAAATAGGGATCCCCTACCTTACCCTTTATGCTTTTTCTACTGAGAATTGGAAGCGTCCCAAGCTCGAAGTGGAGGCGCTCATGCACTTATTGTCACGCTACCTGAAGAAAGAGGTGGCTATCATGCAGGAAAATAATATCCGCCTCAATGCCATTGGTGACCTAGAAAGCCTTCCCGCCAAGGTGAGAAAGGAACTCTACAAAGCCATGGAGCAAACCCAAAACAACACCAGCACTACCGTAAGCCTTGCCTTGGCCTATGGCGGACAGCAGGAACTCCTTCAGATGACCCAGCAGCTTGCCCAGCGCGTACAGCAAGGCCTGCTCATCCCCCAACAAATTACCCCTGAGCTGATACAGCAAACACTCTATACCCAGAATATCCCCCCCGTGGACTTGCTGATTCGTACCAGTGGCGAATGCCGTATCAGTAACTTCCTGCTCTGGCAAATCGCCTATGCAGAACTCTACTTCACCGACATCCTTTGGCCGGACTTCTCCCCAGAGGAGTTGCGCAAAGCCTTGGCTAACTATCAAAACAGAGAACGAAGATTTGGAAAAACCAGCGAACAACTTTAACATGAGAAATTTTCTATATATTTTTGGGATACTCTTTCTCCACCTCTCTTATGCCCAAGAAACACCTGAGACCTTAGCGGTCACCGACTCCATTGCAGCAACGGAGCCCACTGCCTTAGAAAGAGGGCAGGACTTCATCATAGGGGGAATCGAGGTCAAAGGAGCTAAGCACTACAACGCACAGACAATCATTGTAGCCTCTGGCCTGAAGGTAGGGGACAAGATTACCATCCCCAGCGAACGTTTTACCAAAATCATTCATAAGCTGTGGAACTATCAGGTATTCAACGATATTGATATCTATATCGCCAAAACAGAAGGGAATAAGGTGTTCTTGGAGTTCGTTATTCAGGAAATGCCCGAACTCACTGAAGTTAAAATCGACGGTATCCGAAAGAGAAAGGCAGAGGAGCTACTCAAAAAAATAGAATTGGACAAGGAACACCTCAAGGTAACAAAAAAACTCAACGAGAGCCTCATTGCCAAGACCAAATCCTATATCACGGATAAGTATCGCAAGGAGGGCTTCCTCAATACCAAGGTACACATTACCTCCCAAGCGGTGGATTCTCTCGGTACCAAAGAACGCATGCTTATCCGTATTGACCGAGGTAACAAGGTGAAGATCAATCATATTGCCTTCGAGGGAAATGATAAATTCACCGAGAGAAAGCTTCGCAAGCAGCTCAAGAAAACCAAGCAACGCTTCTTCGGTCGTTTCTGGAAGCGCTCCAAATATGTGCAGGATAAGTATAATGAAGACCTCGTCTCTCTCATTGACTTCTATAAGGAGAATGGTTATCGCGATGCCCGTATCAAAAGCGATACCCTCTATGATGGTAAGGAAAACATCGACCTGAAGATCTCCTTGGAGGAAGGCCGTAAGTACTACTTCGGAGACATCAAGTTCTTGGGCAACACTATCTATAGCAACCAAATGCTCGCCCACCTCTTGGGACTCAAGAAAGGAGAGGTCTACAATGGGGTACAATTGCGCAACCGTATCAACGATCCTAAGAATCCCGATGCCAACAGTATCTCCAACCTATACCAAAATACCGGTTACCTCTTCTCTCAAATCAATCCCGTGGAGACCTCGGTGGTCAATGATACCATCAACTTTGAGATCCGTATCCATGAGGGCAAGCAGGCACATTTTAATAATGTAACAGTCACCGGTAACAATACCACCAACGATAGGGTCATCTACCGAGAGATGCGTACCCGCCCTGGTTACCTCTATTCCAAGGATGATGTGATCCGTACCGTAAGAGAGCTTTCCCAGTTGGGTATCTTTGACCCGCAGAGTATCAACCCGCAGATCAAGAACCCCGACCCCAACTCTGGAACGGTGGATTTGGAATATGGATTGAGTGACAACAACTCCTCCAGCCAAATACAGCTACAAGGAGGTATTGGAGGAGGAGGCTTCATGGGAACCCTGGGGCTGAACTTCAATAACTTCTCCCTACAGAATATATTTGACAAGAAGTCCTACAAGCCGCTTCCTATGGGAGATGCTCAGAAGCTCGCCCTGAATGTCAGTGTAGGGAAATACTACAGAGTGGGTAGCTTCTCCTTTATGGAACCCTGGTGGGGTGGCGAAAGGCCGGTACAGTTCTCCGTGAGCTTCAACTATTCGGTCAACTATGATTACAACTATTATACCTATGATGTAGATAAGAACAGACGTTTCTATATCACCGGTCTCACCTTAGGATTGGCCAAGCGCCTCCAAGTGCCCGACGACTATTTCCAGCTGGCACAGTACCTAAGCTATAACTATTACGATCTAAGAAATTATAACACCACCCTCTTTACCTTCGGGAACGGACACGCCAATGCGCTTTCCTATACTGCCTCCCTAAGCAGGCGTTCCAGTGGGCCGAACCCTATCTTCCCGATGGGAGGAAGTGACTTTACCCTTACCGCCAAGCTCACCCCGCCTTATTCCTTATTCAATGGGGTGGATTATAAGTCCCTGATGGAGCAACGTGCGCAGGCCGAGGCCGTTAGCAATACCAACCGCATAGGGGAGATTGACCAAGAACGCTTCAAGTGGCTCGAATACTATAAGTTACGCCTACAAGGCAACTGGTACCTGAACCTGGTGGACAAGCTCGTGCTACGCCCTGCGGTGGATTTTGGTTACTTAGGCTATTATAATGCAGATAGGGGTACCGTACCTTTCGAACGCTTCATGGTAGGGGGAGACGGGATGACCTACAACTCCCTCGAAGGACGTGAATATGTACAGATGAGAGGATACCCCAACCAGTCCCTTTCCGCTCGTGATGGGGACGTGGTCTATAACAAATACTCTTTGGAATTGCGCTATCCGATCACCCTCAAGCCGATGGCTTCTATCTACGGCTTGGTATTTGCCGAAGGTGCCAATTCCTTTGGGAGCTTCTCTCAGTTCAACCCCTTCGACATCAAGCGCTCTGCCGGATTCGGGATACGTATCTTTATGCCAATGCTCGGTCTCTTAGGGTTTGACTTCGGTTATGGTTACGACGGTATCAATGGTCGCACCACCCCACACGGTTGGGAAACTCACTTTATCTTAGGACAACAATTCTAAATAAAGTGAAAAGTAAATAGTGAAAAGTGAATAGTGATTGATATCTACAAGAGATTGATTACTTTTCACTTTTCACTATTCGTTATTCACTTTTCACT
>NZ_KE992164.1:62986-99489 GCF_000466425.1 Capnocytophaga sp. oral taxon 863 str. F0517 | reverse complement strand
CACTTTTCACTATTCGTTATTCACTTTTCACTATGGAAGAAACACCTCAAACAGAAGGCCAAGAGAGTATCTTGCGCCTTAGTGGCATGTATCAAAATTGGTTCTTGGATTACGCCTCTTATGTAATTCTAGAGCGAGCTGTCCCCGCCTTGGAGGATGGTTTTAAGCCTGTGCAACGCCGTATCATGCACTCCATGGACGAAATAGAAGATGGTCGCCTTAATAAGGTGGCCAATATTGTAGGGAATACCATGAAGTACCACCCCCATGGGGATGCTGCCATAGGCGATGCCATTATCCAATTAGGACAGAAAGATTTGCTCATCGATAAGCAAGGAAACTGGGGGAACGTTATCTTAGGCACCGAGGCGGCGGCCCCTCGTTATATAGAAGCACGCCTTTCCAAGTTTGCCCTTGAGGTGGTCTTCAGCCCTAAGGTGACCCAATGGCAGAAGAGCTACGATGGCCGTAATGACGAGCCGGTACACCTCCCCGTAAAGTTTCCCTTGCTCTTGGCTCAGGGTGCCGAGGGGATTGCCGTGGGGCTATCGACCAAAATATTGCCCCATAACTTCAACGAACTCATCGATGCCTCCATACAGTACTTGGAGGGCAAGCCCTTTGAGCTATATCCCGATTTCCCTACCGCTGGTATCATGGATGCTGCCGCCTATAACGATGGCATGCGCGGAGGGCGTATTAGGGTACGCGCCCGTATCGCCCAAAGGGACAAATCCACCTTGGTCATCTCAGAGATACCTTTCGGTACCACTACGGCCTCTCTGATCGAATCCATCCTTAAGGCCAATGAGAAAGGAAAAATCAAAATCGCAAAGGTAGATGACAATACCGCTGCTCATGTGGAAATATTAGTACACCTTCCTAAGGGAATTTCTCCGGATAAGACCATCGATGCCCTCTATGCCTTTACCGATTGCGAGCTGTCCATCTCCCCGCTTTGCTGTGTGATTGAGAATAACAAGCCTCACTTTATCGGAGTAAGCGATATTCTGCGCAAGAGTACCGACCGTACGGTAGAAATTCTTAAAAAAGAGCTGGAAATCAAGCTCGATGAACTGGAACAAAAATGGCACAGCGCTTCCTTGGAAAAGATTTTTATCCGAGAAGAGATGTATATCGACTTCAAAAAGTATGACAACAAAGAAGCACTCTATACCTACCTCAACAAGCGCTTTGAGCCCTTCAAGGAGCAACTCCTGCGCCCTATTGTAGAGGAGGATTTGGAACGCCTTACCCAAATCCCGATGATTCGCATCACCCGATACGACACCTACAAGGCCGAAGAAACCCTTCTAAAGATAGAAGAAAGTATAGTAGAGCTCAAAGACCACCTCTCCCACCTGATTGACTTTGCCATTGATTATTTCAAGAACCTACAAAAGAAATATGGCAAAGGCAAAGAGCGCAAAACCGAGATGCGCCCCTTCGACACTATCGAGGCTACCAAGGTAGTGGTACGCAACCTTAAGCTCTATGTCAATCGAGAAGAGGGCTTTGTAGGAACCTCTCTCAAGAAGGACGAATATGTGGGCGACTGTAGCGATATAGACGATATGATTGTCTTTACCGCTCAGGGGAAAATGATCATCACCAAGGTAACCGAGAAGAGCTATATCGGTAAGCATATCCTCCATGTGGCAGTCTTCAAGAAGAATGACACTCGTACAGTGTACAACCTCATCTACCGCAATGGCAATGACAAGATCTCCTATATCAAGCGCTTTACCGTCACCGGTATTATCCGAGACAAGGAATATGATGTAGTAGAACCGCACCCCGACTCCCAAGTACTCTACTTCTCGGCCAACCCCAATGGAGAGGCAGAGGTAGTAACGGTGATCCTTCGCCAAGCAGGTAGTGTGAAGAAGCTCAAGTGGGATATCAATTTCGCTGATATCTTGATCAAAGGCCGTAGCGTACGCGGAAATATTGTCACCAAATACGCTATCAAGCGTATCGAACTCAAGGAAAAGGGGGTATCCACCCTCAAGCCACGCAAGATATGGTATGACCCTATCGTGCACCGCCTCAATACCGAAGGCCGTGGCGAGCTATTGGGCTCCTTCAAGGGGGAAGATAGGTTGCTGCTCATTGGCAAAGATGCTATCGTCAAGACGGTCATCCCTGACCTCTCCCTACACTTTGACCCGAACCTGCTGATTATAGAAAAGTGGAACCCTGAAAAGCCGATTTCGGTCATTCACTACGAAGGAGAAAAGGAGCGCTACTTTGTCAAACGCTTCTTAGTGGAAAACCCTAACCGTGAGGAACTTGTCATCTCCGACCACCCTAAGTCACAGCTGCTTTTTGTCTCCACCCAGTGGCGTCCTATGGCCGAGGTTGTATTTACCAAGACAGGCAGAGAACGTGCCGAAAACCAAACGGTCAATATAGAAACGTTTATTGCTATCAAGGGAATCAAGGCTATTGGTAACCAACTCACCACCGAGCGTATCAAGGAGATTATTCCTTTGGAGCCACTTCCTTACGAAGAACCTCAAGCTGAGGAAGAAGCCAACGAAGACGACGAAACCACAGCACCAGAGGCAACACAACCAGACCTTTTTAGTGGTTTGGATCAGTAGTCAGTGGTCAGAAGTCAGAGACTGAATGCTACCAAAAAAGGCAGTTTGGCAGAGGTTTATAATTCAACTCATTCAGAGACAAACAAATGAAATGACTGATGGCAAAGAAAAAACGAACCTGGACAAGTCTTAGAACAGAAATAGCACAATTAGTGGTTCAATTGCAGATTTCTTCAGAGGATTTTCGCCCATTAGGGATAGATGAATGGAAAGTTGTAGAGACTCAGATTTATAAGACATTCTGTAAGCATCAAAGAGGTAGGTACTATTGGCTTTGGGAGGATTTCTCTCAAGAAGTGGTTGCTTTTGTTCCGCCCCATAATCCTGAAAATTATCTTACTGAACTTATTGATGCACAGGAAGAGATATTCTTTATCTTTACGGAATCTCAGAATGATAAGTTTTGGTTTTATGAAGGGAGGATAACCCCAGTACTTTCACTTATAGGAGAACTTCGTCATTATGATGAGTTTTATTTTGTTTCTAAGAAATACGAATGGCTTATAGCTATCAATCATCATGATGCTCTTATTGCTACAGGCAGTAAAACAGAGGCCTTGAAAAGTATTATCTCATAGAGAAAAAAACTAGCCCCAATTAGGAACCTCAATTCATCACCACGCTGGTGATGAATTGTAAAACACTGATAGCTAACAACTAATGTGAGTTCGACGTAAGCAAAATTATATTTTTTCTCCCACGGATTCCACAGATTTTCACGGAGAAAATGATACAACTAAGCGTAATTCTGTAATTTTCACCAATAAATTCTGTATACAGAATCATTGTTATAATGAGGTAATGTTCCAGATGTGTTGTTAAATATTCAATACCTTCCTAATCAGCATAATACAAAAGCCCTTTGTGAAAAGATAGCACTTTTGAGAAAACTAAATGACTATGAAAAAAGGTAATATAATAATCCTATATCAGATTGATTTAGAAATATATAAAAAAGTAAGAAAGGAAAAATACTATCATTTTTCTAAATCTGAAATCGTTGAGAAAATGCTATGGGGAGAGGTTTTAATTTTAAATGATGATAAAACTCTTTTTCATTTTCAGGCTGATTTGCTTAAATTCTTCATTGTTTTTGCTGATGATTTAGGGAAAATAGCTTCGGGAGAAGAAACAAAAAATGAGGTGTTTAGTGTGTATGATGATTATCATTTTTCCCTCAGAAGAGAGGATGAAGCGTATGTTCGTATCCTATTCAATGGACAAAGAAAGTCGTTGTTCAGCATCAAAAAATTACTGCATAAAATAGAAGCTGTAAAACAAAAATTATACAACGACTTTAAGATACTATACCCTGATTATGAGCAATTGAAAAACTTGGATTACTTGGAACGTAAACTAGTAAGCTTGTAGCTCGTGTCTATATTGTCAAAAATACCGCAAGTACTATACTATCAAAAAACTATGATTCATATCGAAATACGCCGACCTATTACCAGTTGGTAAGGAATCAATGGTGTGGTAGGGTTTTAATACATTATCCCAAAATATCGAAATACTCTGATCAAGGAGTGGGGGGAGTAATCCGCCTATTTAGGTATTAATTTTGTATATTTGCAGAAAAATAAAAGCCCTCGCTGGTGTGAGCGTTTGGCTTGTACCTATTATAAAAAATAGCGTATAACTTTTTGATGACAAAGAAGAATAAACCATATTTGTTAAAGACCTCAATTATGAAAGAACCCATTAGTTTAGATACCGCCTTACAGATTGTAGGCTCCTTAAAAGTAAGGGCTATTAAGGAAATAGATCAAGTAGGTGATCCTTATGAAAAAGAGTTACTTAGCCAAAAAATAGATATGTATTCACAGGAAGAAAAAATGCTATATGGTACTGATGATATGGCTCGCCTTTCTGTAATGGATAAAATAGTACATTATTATAGTCCCTTAATAAAGAAAATGAATGAAGTTGAATGAAATTGAAGCTATTTATCTTCTTAAAAGAGATAAATTACTTAGAGGAAAATTTTCACAAGAAAGCCCTATTGCTTTTATCTTAGGAGGGCAACCTGCTTCGGGGAAAAGTGGGTTAGCAAGGGCTATTTTACGACAATTTCCTGATAAAGACTTTCTCTTTGTCAATGGGGATATCTACAGAGAATTTCACCCAAAGGCAAAAGAACTTATAAAACACCCTGATAGTTATTCAGCGGAAACACAACTATTCTCTAACTTTTTTACAGAAGCACTTATACAAGAAGCTATTACTCACCGATACAATATCATAGTAGAAGGAACTATGCGTAATGCGGATATTCCATTGCGTACAGCCTTGGCTTTCAAAGAAAAAGGTTTTAGGATAGAAGCTTTTGCTATTGCAGCACCTGCTCTTTTTACAGAATTGGGCTTTTACTTGCGCTATCAGGAAGAAATAGACTTCCAAGGATATGGACGATTAGCCGACAAAGCTTCCCATGATAAAGCTGTAGCGGGTTTGCTCCTTTCGTTGGATCGCTTATATACTGAAAAAGCAGTAGATAAGATACATCTTTACAGCTATCAGGCGGAAAGGCATCTTATTACCTATACCTTGGCTCAGCAATGGGATATAGCTCGTTTGCCTTCAGAGGAAGTTGTAAAAGCAAGGATACAACAGTATCAAGATAAGGCACTTCGGTTGCAGCTGATAGAAAAAGCTAATACAATGAAACTTAGGATGTCCCCTTCTATAAGAGTTATTGTAGAGGAACTTATTCAAAAAATGGCTGACGACAGCCATATCCATTAGATTAGAGAATGAGCATATTGGCTGACCTCTTATAATGGAGATAAACCCTTTTAAACCCTATTTTATAACATTACTTTTCTGCTTTTGCTTTTCACTTTCTGCGCAAGAGAAGGATGAAGGCAAATATACAGAAGAGCAATTAGAAGTTTTTGGAGGCACACTTCAGGGACATGTAAAATCCGTGGAGAGAATCTATTATATAGGCGGAGAAGTATCCGAAGGGGTAGAAAAGAAAAGGTTCCCTAATGACAATGAATCCAATAGCACAAACGAACATTGCAAATATAGCTTTGACAGGGAAGGGAATATCACCGAATTCCAAACATTTGATATCTTAGGCAATGTAAAGTACAAGCAGATTTTTACTTATAATAACCTTCGGCTCCCTTCACATATCGAAAGTTTCCAATATCAGGACAAAAAGCAAGTAGCACATTCTTTGGAGACTTATGCTTATAAAGGAAAAGAAGTAGTCTTAAGGGAAACCGTTCTAAATACGAATTTTGATAAGAAAAAAACGAATGTGTTCAAGGATATTACTAAGTTCAATCACAAAGATCTAAAGGAAAGTATTTCAGGGTATGCTGGAAATAAACTACAGACAAAAATTACTTTCACTTATGATGACAAAGGAAATCTGACCCAAGAGGAATACAAAAATTTGACCAATAAAGAAGAGCATACAACTACCTATTATACCTATGATGATAAAGGACAACTTCTTATAAAGGAAAGGATAGCACTTGGAACTGTCCACTATTTTGATACCTTTGCCTATCTCTCTAACGGAAAAGTGTGGCAGAAAACTTCTTACGAAATTTACTCAGGAGAAAAAGATAAAAAGAGGAAAGAGACCATCACTTATTATACTTATGATGCAAATGGAGACCTGGTAGAAGACCAATACATCAGTATGGATGATTTCAAAGTGGTTACTTCTTATTGCTATGAGGATAAGAAATTGAAAGAAAATTATACTTATGTGCAAGAGGCGCTTAAAAGTGTTACTTTCTGGAGAGAAGAAAATGGAAAAACGACCCAGCAAGAGGAATTCTTTCCCGATGGAAAGCTACAAGGAGGTGTTTATTATTCTTATGATGAAAAAGGGAATTGTACTATGGAACTTTCCAAATACTACAACATAAGAAAGAGAACCATAGAAACTATAGGTAAAAGGATTTACAAATATGATAAGTATAACAACTGCATCTATGAAGCTAAATTTTTTAGAGATAGTTTAGAGTATCTTATAGAGAGAAACTTTACCTATTATGAATAGGTCTTAACAAGCACCAATTTGTAACTTACTCCTCAATTCATCACCACACTGGTGATGAATTGTAAAACACTGATAAACAATAACTAATGAGACATTTTATCATATTCTTCGTAACATTATTATTGGCAGGCTGTAACCTTTTCCAAAAACAACAGCCGGCAGGGGAGAGTGTGGCGAGTTTCTGGAAAGATGAAGTGTTTGTACCCGTGGAGAAGGAGTTGTATGTAACTAATTTTACAGCACTGCAATATACAGTGCCTGATATTCATAGTAATCCTAATGAGCAAGCGTATTCTTTTGGAAGACCTTTTCGAATAGAAGCGGAATCGGAGCATTTCTACAAGATAAAAAGCAATTTGGATTGGTATCTTCGCAAGGAAGATATGGGAAATTATGAGGATATTCGTTTTACTAAGGAAGTCTTAGAAGATGTTCATTTTAAAGGCAAATGGGAGGGAGAGACTTTTGTAGATGAAAAAGAGGGAACGACCCTTTCCAAATATTTTACGATTGATCAGATTTCTTATGAAGCATATCAAAAGGCAAGGAAAAATGGATACTTTCCTTTGGTGAAAGATACACTTGCCATAAAAAAGAAAGAGGGGATACTCTCACTTCCTTGTAACGATACAGTGGTTAAGCTTAAGGATGTAGAAATGACGCCTCAAGATGATTTGGAAGTCTATGAATACGAGGGAGAGATGCAGCCCATACACCAATATCTTATAGCGGGTAAGGCAGGGTATAAGTTTCTTATAGATAAAAGAACAGGTCATAAGACAGAAATAGAAAGTCACCCTTACCTTTCGCCTAATGGAAAATATATCATCACGTTAGGGATGACAGAGATGGGAGGGGCTACTGCTATTGCGCTATATAAGGTACTAAACAAAGAACCTTTTGCTATCGAATTTGTGGTATCTGCTTGGATTTCCTATTGGGTAGCCTACGAAGCATCTAAAAATAGACCTACCTTCTTTGGCAAAGATGGGAGCTTGTATGTTGCTATGGATGCTTTAGATAGTTATGAATATAATTATAAAGAGGAGGATAAGCCTTGTAAGTATTTGATAATCAAGATAAAAGACAGGTATCAGTAAATAACCAACTAATGAAACATTTTATCATATTCTTTTTAACATTGTTATCTACCAGCTGTAACCTCTTTCAGGGGCAACAGCCGGCAGGGGAAAGTGCTATAGTAGAGGAAAAGCAGCAACAAGAAGAGGTCTTTGTGCCTGTGGAGAAGGAGTTGTATGTGATTAAGGAAGGAGCTGCCAAATATAAAATTCCTGACATAAATGTTAAGGCTCAATCTCAGTATAGTTATGGAGAACCTTTATGGGTAGTAGGTGTTTCTGAACACTTCTACAAATGTAATGAAGGCAATGAAGAAGAATATATTTTAAAAGAAGATGCCGATAACTATGAGAAATTAAAACTTACTCAGGAGGAATTAGAGGAGTCTAATTTCATATTGAAAGGTAGCCAAAGAAACGCTACTTCTGGAAGTCTTTCTACATATTTATCTATCAGTCTTATCACAAAAGAAGAGTATCAAAAAGCTATTAAAAATAAGGTAGATTTCTTTATTGGAGATACACTTACTTTTCAAAAGAAAGGCAAAATACTTAGTATTGCTTGTGAAGAAGCTGTTGTTAAATTTAAAGATACTATTGGTGAACTGAGTGGAGTAGATGAAAGTTATGAATATATAGGAAGAATAGACACTTTAAATCAATATGTGGTAAGTAGCCAAGTAGGAGATGGTTATGGTGAGATTACCATAGATAAAACAACGGGAAGAAAAATTACCTTTGATCATCTGCCCTTTATATCACCCAATAGGAAACATCTCTTTATGATAACAACAGAAATTTATTCTGAACCTGACAGCTTTTCTTTGTATAGAGTAGAAAGTATCACCCCCTTTGTTTCTAAACCTATTATAACTGCAGAACTTAGCAATTGGAAGATTTATAATATAGATGAGAATGATGTTTTCTTCTCCAAAAATGGTTATTTATACGTTTCTATCAATCCCATGAATAGCTTTTTAGATAGCAAAGGAGAGCTTAACAAACAACGAATGTATATCAAGATAGGAATCAAATAATAGTTACTATGACAAGATGGATATTTTACCTTTTAGGGATTTTATGGGTAGGAAATACTTATAGTCAGCAGCGGTGTGTTACCTTTGTAGATGGAACGCAGATTTGCTTTGATGAGAAGATTCCTACTGGAGAAATTGAAAAAGTAACCTATGTTCGTAAGTCTTTTAAAGCCTCAGTAATAGGAGGTTGCTTTAAGGGAAGCCAGTTTTTTATAGATGAATATATAGCCAAACATCTTGATAAGAAGATGAGGCGTAAAGTATATGACCGTTATTGTTGTGATCCTAATGGGGATGATTTTTCCTATATCGTGAATATACGGCTTTTGAGTTCAAACAAGAAGACCATATTTTTGTAGCAGACATTTTGGGGGAAGATCTTATAAAAGCGTGTTGTGAAGGTTGCGAGGATTATGTAATGACGGCTATTGTCTTTACTTTCTATACAAAGAAAGGAAATTATAAAGACATGTTAGTAGAAAAAGGAAGCATTTCCCCCTAACCCAAAATTACTTTTTTGTGTAGAAATGAGCCCTGAGGAGAGCTGCCCTGCCATTGTTTTTGATAACAAAATATTAGAACTACTTCATAGGCTTAATGCCTGGATAGATATTGATATGTATAAATAGTGACCAATTACAAATGACAAGTGACTAATATCACACTGAATATTAGTCACTTGTCATTAGTCACTTGTCATTAGTTACTTGTCACTATTTTCGTTTTTTCTTCCACTGGGAAATGGAATCTTGATTCATTTTTACATAATCCTCATTGCCTTCTTTTTTGGCTTTTTGTAGGGAGGTTTCTGCCGCCTTGATGGCTTCTTTGGTCTTTCCTAATCGGGAGAGGATGATCGCTTGGGCACGATACATATAGTAAGGTGCATCCTTCTGCATGCTGAGGGACTTGGTAATCAGTTCGTTAGCTTTGTCGAGGTCGCCATTGGAGGTCAGTAGGTAGTTGGCGGCATCGTAGTAATCACGAGCGGAAGAAGTGGCAGTGATTTTGTCAGCGATGTTCTCCATGGACTGCTCTTGGGTTTGGGTATGGAAGGGTAGTCTCACGATCGTTTTGTCCCAACGGATGGCTATTTCCCCATCGTTATAGTTGATAGGGTTTAACTCAATGGTAAGATATTCGGTTTCCATGTAGTAAGGAGCAGGCTTGGTCTCCGCTTGTAGGGCGATTTGGCTTTCGTCCCATTGCTGAGGGAGTCCCCAGTTGTCGTTTTTCTTGTAGAAGTAGAAAGTCCACTTGCCGGTTTCGGGTTTGGTATAGAGGGCATATTTCCCCTTGGGGAGTACTTTGCCATCAATGGTGACATCTTCACTGAAGGAGATGGTCGTATTCTCATTGGCACCGGTACGCCATACACGATTGTAGGGCACCAGTTCTCCGAAGATCTTTCTACCGCGCTTCGCGGGGCGGGTGTAGCTTACTTCCACTTCGGTAAGCCCGACCATTTGTTCTATGCTACCCTTTACGCTGGGTTGGGGGAGCTTGATCTGTGCCAAGGCTTCAGAAAAGAAGCATAGCATACTGGCGATAATGAATATCTTTTTCATTTTACAGTTGTTTTTCAGGGACGGTTTGCAGCAAAAAGTATGCCAAGTTAGTTTTGAGTTTTGAGTTTTTAATTCAGAGTTTTCTACGAACAGAAGAACTATAAACTCAAAATTATGAACTCAAAACTAACTAGATACAGCTTTGAGTCCTACGACTGAGCCTATAAGAGTGGTGAGGAAGAAGAGGCGCCAGAAGGAAGCGGGTTCCTTAAAGATCCAAATTCCCACAAGAGCAGTGCCTACGGCTCCGATACCTGTCCATACGGCATAGGCAGTACCTAAGGGAAGGTGTTGGGAAACCTTCATCAGTAGGGACATGCTCACAAAAGTGCAGCCCAAAAAACCTCCGTACCATAGGTACATCGTGGTACCTTGTGTTTCTTTTCCTTTGCCAAGGCAGAAAGTAAAAGCGACCTCAAAAAGGCCTGCTATAATGAGTAAAATCCAATACATAATTTTGAGTTTTAAGTTTTTAATTTTGAGTTTTGAGTTATGGGGGCTATTCCATTCTCATAAGGCATTCTTTTAATCTTTGTAGGAGATTTGGAGCTGCGATACAGTCGGCAATGCTTAGATTATCTAAAGCAGGCACAGGCTGTGTGATGACAGAGGGGCTGCATACTTACAAACTGATTCCAAGCCCAATCGCCTGAATAATAGTTTTCTAAATGATGGTTCATCTTTAAAAATTAAAAGTTGAGAAACAAACTATTCAATGATTACCTTTTGTCCTTTGCTCCAAAAATGTTCTATAATAGCCTGTAATATAGTCTCTTGTTCCACATAGGAAAGTGTATTATCTATGGAATTACGATAGATAATGTAACTATAGGCGTTTCCCTCAGTTAGTAAAAGACCCTCACCTAAGATATTGTAATACTGACCTTTGTAAGATATGGTGATCTGTCCTCTTGTGATTTTTTCTATTTTGACCATTACATATTTTGATGAATTGTTTCCTAAACTAACGTGAGTTCGACATAACGAAAGCTCCCACGGATTATAATAAGACCTTTGGTTTTATCTCAGACTAGAGCCATAGGGGCTGCTTATAATGGGCGCGAGCTGCAAGAAGCGAACTAGTGAGGGGATTTCTAATATTGTATTTCCCCTATTTCGGGAAAGCGCTCTAAGAAAGTTTTGGTCTCTTTCATAGTCTTTAGCTTAATGGTGATATGCTCCAACAGAGGGAATGCTTCCGGAGAGAGCCAAGCCAAATCCGCTAATGAAAATGAATTAGTAGCGATACGCAAACTTTGTAATTGGTTTGCTTCTCTAATGCTAAGAATATCAGTAAGAAGCTTCATATTTATCAATGAAAGGTATCTAAGTTCTTTCAAAGGGGCAAGATGGGGAAGCTTAGTGACTTTATTGGCTCCACAAAACGAAAGACTTTCCAAGTATTTTAAGCCTGATATAAAACTAATATCCTCCAACTTATTGCTATTGAGTATCAGTAGGTTTTTCAAATTAGGCATTTTCTTATCAAGGTCAGTACTTTGTAAGCCTTGTACTTCCAAGGATTCCATAGTAGGTATGGGTTGGAGCAAATCCGTTTGCAAGTCTCTTACATTCATTTTCTTTAAAGATTGTAAGAGGGACAGCTCTTGGTGTTGCTTTTTAGTGAGTGGAAGCTCTAGGCTAATCCTTTCTAATTGGGGGCAAGCCTGCAAGGGAGCCAGACTGATATTTTTATCATAACAAAGCATTAGATCCAATTCTTTCAGATTCTGGAAATGTTCGATACCTTTGAGCGAGTCGAATCCCTTGTCTCTATTGCTGATAAATACTTGTTCTACTTGGCACACCGTTTTGAAATCCTCTATATTTATCCAAGCCTCTTGATTACTATCTCTTAAAAGTTGTAGTATAAATACAGACTTATGAGGTAGTGCTACTACTTCGGCTAATATTTGTAGCTTTTCAGGTAGGGGAGGTGCCTCAAAACACAGTCTGATGGTATGATTCTCTATTTCTTTCAGTTGCCAGATAGTTTCATTAGTGGCATTATTTACCTCTAACAAAGCGAGCGCCTCTCCATTGTAATGTGAATAAAATCGGATTTCTTTGTGCATGATATTTTTGAGAATTTATTCTATGTCATTTTAAACTATTTTTAGCTTCTTCTAATAGTTCGATAAAGGTATTGTATTCTACCTTATGGGTTATTATTTCCTCATTGCTTCGATTGGTGGTAGGCGTTTCTACGAAAAAATTATGATCCTCATCGTAGCTAACAAGCGCGATATATTTGCCATCAATATAGATTTCAGCGACCAAATTGTCATAATTACTATCGCTACTTATGAGTATTTCTTTCTTCATTGGTTTTATTTTAGGCTATTGATCAGTTCTTTTTCTTTTTGGCTAAGATGTTCTACTTCAGGGATATAGCTGGGGTTAGGCTGGTACCAATCTTGTTTGTTATAGAAGGCTTGTAGCGCTTTGTCCTTAAAGATATAGCCGCGGCGGGCGAAGGGGAGGTTGCGTAGGCGGCGCTTTTCTTCGTCTGTTTTTCCTTCGGATATATCTTTGAAATTGGGTAGGTCAATGGTAAAGGGGTAGTCAATAGGGAAGCCCGCACTCTGATGTACCCATAGTGCCCAATCACAGATATGGAGTTCGCCCTTGGGGGTAAAGTTCTTCTTCTGGAAAAGGAGCAATCCCTGTTGTACATAGAAGTTGGTAGTATTCAGGTCAGTACCGTCTCCTGGGCCTTTGTGGGCTGTTTCGGTGATCTTGCCTACACCGCTGAGAAGCCATTCTCTGCCGCTTTTGAAAAAGGTATGTTCTATGGAGGCGGTTTGGAAAGCGCCCATATCAATGATGAGGGTAAAGTCGTCTATACGCTTGTTCGCCCAGCGGTTGGCAGCAGTAAGGATATAGTCAAAGTGGTAGTTGTAGGCGATGCCGCCAGAGATGTTGTATTTGTAGGTATGCTTGAGGATATTGACCCCCTTTTTGAACTTGGCTTTGAAGTGGTAGACATACCTGAAATCAATATCGTTACCGTCCTTATTTCCATCGAAGGTGTTGAGGTCTATGCTCTTTATTTTTCCGCCTTTTGCATAGAGGGAATCGGTTACGTAGGAGATTTGGTAGGGAAGGAAGGCATTGTTGAGGTTTACCGTAAAATCAAACATATAAGGGTGGTGTCCGTTCTTAGGGGCACCATCTACATCGCCACTGGGGCTTTCCGCCTCAAAGCCTACGGTGATTTCTTTGTCCTCCTTGGGGTTGAAGAACTCGTAATAGACGGAGACTTCTATATAATTGTTTTGTATCTTCTTGAGATATAGAATCTCCTTTTGTACGGAAATATCGGTTTCCATGATAGGGACTAAGTGATTGCCCGAACCGAAAAAAGCCCCATCATTGGCATAAAGGGCAGTGCTTAATAAGAGTAAAAACCACTTCATAAGTTTTGAGTTTTAAGTTTTGAGTTTTGAGTAGTTGGATAGGGACAAAGGTAAGGATAATTTAGCAAATAGTCAATTAGTAATTAGCGATTGATTTGTATTAATAACGCTAATCAATAGTTAAAATAATATACTTTACATAGTAATTTATTGATATTCAGTATATTTTTTTCTACATCCCCTTCACATACTCCGCTCTCGCGGACTTCCCTCAAGGGGGGAATTGGACACCGTTGAACTATCATGCTGGTTTTCAGTATATTTAGGTTAGACTTTCACCACTCTGATTGATACCAATCTGCTATTCCCCCTTTGAAGGGGGCTAGGGGGATGTAATTATAAATTATTGACAATGATTTACTTACAACTTTTGTAGATGTATATATTTCTAGTTCATTAACTATTGATTCGCATTAATAGCAGAGAACAAAAGATAAACAGTAGACGTTTCAGGGGTTAGTATAACATTTAACATAAACAAAAGCTAAACTTCTATTTAGATTAAATATAAACCGCTATCTTTGTGCCGTTTTTAGTTATATAAAAGTGTTCTTTATGAAAAAGAAAACACAAATGCTTGGTAAGTTGCTATTGACAACGATGGTAGCGCTTACTATTTCTGAGGTAAATGCTGCTAATTTTGCAGTTCCTTACAGTACTATAGAACAGGTACGAGACCTCCAAGTAGAAGGACGTGTGGTAGATGCTCAAGGAGCGCCACTCTTTGGAGTGAATGTTCTTGTAAAAGGCTCTCAGCGTGGAGTTGCTACCAACAAAGATGGTTACTATTCTATCCGTGTGGATGAGAATGATGTGCTGGTCTTCAGATCCTTAGGCTACCATACTCAGGAAGTATCGGTACAGGGACGTAGCACTATTAATGTACAGCTGAAGGTTGCTCAAGAGGAACTCTCTGAGGTAACAGTTACCTCTACCGGGATCAAGCGAAATATCAAGGATTTTGCTGGTACGGTAAATGTGGTTTCAGCTGCCCAGATTCGAGAATTGGCCATTCCAGCAGTAGGGGATGCGGTACGCTTTATGCCTGGGGTCAATTATATTGATGAGGATGGCCGTGGCCTACGTCCAGGTATTGGCTTGCGAGGTATAGACCCGGCTCGTAACAGCAATACCTTGGTAGTGATAGATGGGAAAATTCCGATTGGGCAGAGCTATTCTGATATGGGGGGCTACTATATGATGCCGGTAGGCGCTATCGAAAGTGTAGAGGTAATCAAAGGAGCCTCTCCAGCACTTTATGGAAGTGGTAGTATAGGTGGGGTGGTGAATATCATCACCAAGAAAGGTGCCGCTCAGCCTTATACGAACCTTAATCTCCAATATGGAAACCATAATGCCTTCAATATAGGGGTCGAAACGGTAGGTAGTACCAACGAAGGCGCAATGAACTATTATGCGGGCTTCCATCGTCGTCAGGGAGATGGCTTTAGAAAATCACGCAGCTACTATGCTGTGAACGACTTTACCGGAAATGTTACTACTAAGGTAGGTGAAAAGAACGAATGGCGCTTCTTCGTTAATGGCTTTACCGAGTACTCAGAAACCCCAGGAGGGCTTAGCCAAGCCCAATGGGATGCTGATCCAGAACAATCAGTGAATCCTCATGACTTCTTTGAAGCTCGACGCTTTAGCACAGCTATTTCTTACAAACGCCTATTTGATGAGAATAACTCTCTTACTACTTCTATTTATGGAAGTTATCTCAAGCGTGACTGGTGGCTTGACAACCGCAATACAGACCCTGCTAAGCGCAAATTCACCTCTGCTTTACGAGATATTCCTTCATTGGGACTCTTCTCCGATTATGAACGTACCAATACACTCTTTGGTAAGGAGAACAAATTCTTGGCAGGAGTACGTTTACATACTGATATTACCCATGATGTATCTGTAGCAGGTGATAAAATAGGGGTGAAAGAAGGAAAAACCAATGCTAATTCAGCCAATACAGTAGTAGTTGCCGAAGGTTATGTGTTTGATGAGTTCCATATCACCGATAAGTTCTATGTGAACCCTGGCTTACGCTATACCTTCGTGAATTATGACAAAGAGGATTACTTCCGTAATCAGTGGGATAATAGTAATGAAGATGCCTTTATCTACTCTTTAGGGTTATTCTACAAGTTCTCTGATGACTATCGTGCATACTTTAGTTATTCCAAAGGATATAAAATGCCACAAATTCGTGATGCCTTTGTAACTAATGGTGATTTGGATGCGGAAAAATCCAACAACTATGAATTGGGCTTACGTACTCAACCTACTGACTGGTTGGAAGTGGAATTAGCTGCTTATATTTTGGATTTTGATCACAAGATATTCCGTGAAGGAGGCTTGCTTAACAACGGAGGTAAGGCACTGCACCAAGGAATAGAAGTCAGTGGAGCTATCTATCCTATAGAAGGCTTGAAACTTTATGGAAGTGGTGCTATCCAGAGAGCAACCACAGAATACGGCATGTATAAGGGTAATAGACTGCCTTATGCACCACGCTATACAGCTACCGCAGGGGCTAAATATCAGTTGGAACTTGGAGGGGGTACCCTTACTCTCAACGGCTATGGAAACTTTGTAAGCTCTCAGTTCTCGGATCAGAAAAACACCTTCGAAGGTTCTGCCGATGGTAATGTAGGATTGATTCCTAAGTTCTTCTTGCTCAATGCTACCGCCAACTATAGCATTAAGCAATGGAATGTGAACCTTAACGCCCTAAACCTACTTAACCGCAAGTATTTCACTACCCGCCACAGAGCTTGGGGAGGGATCATGCCAGCGGCTACGATCAGTGTATTGGCTGGAGTAGGTTACCGATTCTAAGCGAACTTTCTCTTAAATCTAACAACCCCTGCTCGCTTTTGAGTGGGGGTTATTTGTTAAATTCTGTTATAAATTGACCGTTCATGCACGAATATAAGCCTTTCATGTCTTTTTTAAGGAAAAGGGCTTGTTTGTTAAGAAAAAACAACTATTTTTGCACTGTATTAATCAATTAAAAATTAACCAGAATGAAAAAACTATTTCTCCTGGCAAGTGTAGCCTTGGTATTGGCTTCTTGCAGTAAAGATGATTCAGGGTCTAACAATAACCCCCAGAACCCCGGCCAAAGCCAACAAGGAGGCGGACAGCCCTCACAGCCTACAACTCCTACGCCGGTACCGGTTGGATTTGTAAAAACAATTAAGGAATATCAAAGAGAAGTTAGCGATAGTAGCTTGCTGAGAACCACTACTTATACTGTAGAGAACAACGTTCTTAAAGGCTGGGAAGAACTTAGAAAGGCTACTGGTAAAAAACAGACTCATATCCTTACCTATGAGGGAGCAAACCTTAAGACCTATAAATCAGTAGATGAGACAAACGGTGTAACCGAGATCTATACCTTCTTTTACGTAAATAACAAATTGGATAAGGTTACTCGTCATCGAGAAGGAGATGAAGGAACAAAGGATACCTATCAAATTACCTTGGATGATCAAGGACGCATCACCAAAAAAACCCATGTAGGCAACGAAGGTTGGGATGGACAAGCCTGGGAAGCTACCTTTACCTATACAGCTACTGGAGTGGAAATACAGAAAGCAGGAGAGCCTAAGTATACTATTACCTATACAGGAGAGAATGCAACTCGAGTAGTTCAAGAACCTTCTTTGGGAGTACCTACTAATTTCGAATATGATACTACTGTAGTAAATGATCTAAATAACCAATATATTTATTTGGTTAATATTGCAAAGCTCTTCAATAGATGGGGGATCGAAGGTTATCAGTTCGCTACTATTGATAGTCCTTTTGTAATTAATAGTAAGAATGTCGCTAAAAATGACGGTACCAATACCTACGAAATCGAAAAGAATGACCAAAACAAACCTACTAAGATTACTCAAAAACAAGCAGGAATAGCCCTACAAATAAAGGTATATAGCTACTAAGCGTTGCCATGATTTTTCTTTCTAATTAACAGAGGGCGCACCTATAAGGTGCGCCCTCTATTATTTTATTGCGTAGCGGCTTGTCATTGGTTCGGATCGCTAACTGCTAAGAACTTAATTTGGTTATTTCAAAAAAATATTCTATCTTTGTATCCTAAAACAGAATATAATCATGCTAATATAAAAAATAATAACATGGCAAACTTCAAAAAAGCTACTAAAGCCCTACATGCGGGCTATGAGCCTTTGGCTCACCAAGGGGCACAGGCAGTGCCTATTTACCAAACCTCCTCCTATGTGTTTGAAAATGCGGACGATGCAGCTGGCCGCTTTAACCTATCTGTGCCGGGCTATATCTATACCCGGTTGAACAACCCTACCAACGATGTGCTGGAGCAGCGCTTGGCTGCCATAGAGGGAGGAGTAGGAGCAGTGGTGACCTCCTCCGGAGCTGCGGCACTGACAACTACCTTCCTGACCCTCTTGCGTACAGGAGATCATATTGTGTCGTCCAACAGCCTCTATGGGGGTACCTATAACTTGCTCAATGTCACCCTGCCTCGCTTGGGGATTACCACTACCTTTGTAGATCCTAAGGAGGTGTCTCACTTTGACAAGGCTGTGCAGGAGCATACCCGTGCTATCTTTATAGAAACGTTGGGCAACCCTAAGCTGGATGTGCTGGATATAGAAGCTATAGCTAAAGTGGCTCAAAAGCACCAAATTCCTTTGATTGTAGATAATACCGTAGCGACTCCTGTGCTGCTAAATCCGATCAAGTATGGGGCTAATATAGTGGTGCATTCGCTTACCAAGTATATAGGCGGTAATGGCACCTCCCTCGGGGGTGCGATTATTGATGGGGGTAACTTTGACTGGAGTAGTGGCAAATTCCCTGAATTTACCGAGCCTTCTGCGGGTTATCATGGGTTGGTGTTGCATGAGGCCTTGGGGAACTTGGCTTTTGTGGCCAAGCTACGTATAGAGGGCTTGCGCGATTTGGGAACTGCTCTAAGCCCATTCAATGCTTTCCAGATTTTGCAGAGCCTTGAGACCTTAGCTGTCCGAGTGAAGAAGCATAGCGAGAATGCCTTAGCCCTTGCCCAATGGCTCAAATCCCAACCTGAGGTGGCTTGGGTGAACTACCCAGGATTGGAAGATAGTCCCTATAAGGCTTTGGCTGACAAATACTTACAAGGAGGACAGAGCGGTTTGGTTACCTTCGGCCTCAAAGGCGGTTTTGAGGCTGCTAAGAAGACGGTCAATAATGTAAAGATCTTCTCCTTGTTGGCCAACTTGGGCGATACGAAATCGCTGATCATTCATCCGGCCAGTACGACCCACCAACAGCTTAGCGAGGAGGCTCAAGTACTCACTGGGGTGACCCCCGATCTTATCCGTCTTTCCGTGGGCTTGGAGGATGTAGAGGACTTACAGAATGATTTGAAAAAAGCATTTAAGTGAAAAGTGAAAAGTGAAGAGTGAAAAGCGTTCTTCACTCTTCACTTTTCACTCTTCATTAAATAAGGGGTGCGCTCACCAGATGAGGCACCCCTTATTCTTAGTAAAATTATGAAGAAAATTGATTTTTTGTGTTATCTCTAAATTCTTTTAAGGGAATTAGAAAAGCTGTTTGTAGGAGATACGAGCTACAAGTTATAAACTCGTGCCAGCAGACGATTAGTCATTGGTTGCTGGTTTGTTGTTTTTAAGTAGGAAATCTACGATAATTTTGGTCAGGTGGATGGATTCCGCTCCACGGACGTTGTGTTCCTGATTGGGGTATAGGAAGGAGTGGATGACCTTACCTTCATCAATGGCCGCTTGGGAGATAGCCAGCATGTGCTGAGGGAGTACAATGGGGTCGATGTAGCCATGGATATAGAGGATATTGCCCTGAAGGTTCTTGATATAGCGGGTAACGAGGTTGTCCTGATAGCCTTCGGGGTTTTCCTCAGGGGTATCCATATAGCGTTCGCCATACATTGCCTCGTAATATTTCCAGTCGATCACGGCGCCTCCCGCTATTGCAGTGGTGAAGGTACCCGGATGGCGATACATGAGGGAGGAGGTAAGGAAGCCACCGAAGCTCCATCCATAGATAGCCAAGCGATTGGAATCGACATAGGGGAGGGACTTGAGGTATTCCACACCGGTCATTTGGTCTTTCATCGCATAGGTAGCCAAGTTGCGGTGGATCACACTCTCGAAGGCGAAGCCTCGGTTCTCGGAACCGCGATTGTCCAAGGTGAAGACAAGGTACTGCTCATTCTCGGCCAAGGCGAGCATCCAAGGGTAGGTGGCTCCATTCCACTGATTGATAACCAGCTGGTCGTGTGGGCCTCCGTATACATATACCAATACGGGGTATTTCTTTTCAGGGTCGAAATCACTGGGCTTGACCATCTTTGCGTAGAGCGGGGTACCATCGTCGGCTTTGAGGGTGAGTAGCTCTACCTTACCGAGCTGATAGTTGGCCAAGGGGTTTTCCGCCTCATAGAGGGTTTTGGAGGTGTTGGCCTGTATATCGAACAAAGAGACGTTGTAGGGAGTATTTAGGGCGCTGTGGACATCAAGGAAATAGCGACCATTATCGCTTAGATAGGCATCGTGGGCGCCCTCCTTGGTGGTGAGTTTTTTTACAGTACTTTTTCGGATATTTACACTATAGATATGTCTTTCTCGAGGATCTTCGCCAGTGCCTCCGATAAAGACGTTTTCTCCCTTGGCATCGAAGCCTAATACCTCCTGAACAACCCACTTGAAGGAGGTGAGTTGGCGGGACTTAGCGCTGGAGGCATCGCATAGATATAGGTTCATGAAGCCGTCTTTTTCGCTCATCCAGATGAACTCTTGAGGCTTGTTGGGCAGGAAGATAGCGGCGTTTTCAGGCTCTACCCATTTGGGGTTGCTTTCCTGCCATAGGGTTTGTATTTTCTGTCCGGAGGCACGGTCATAGCTATTGAGGTCATAGTGGTCTTGGCTGCGCTTTACCTCGGCCAAGAGGAGCTGATTCTCGTCGGGACTCCAAGCGAGGTTGGTCAGGTAGTGGGCATCTCGGTTATCGATACGCAAGTAGCTGGTTTTACGCTCCTTGAGGTCAAATACCCCTACGCGGGCAATCTCGTTGTGAGTGCCGGCCATAGGATATTTGATGTTTTTGAGAGTGGCTGGAGTGGTATTGATATCCACCAAGGGATAATCCCCCACATGGGTTACATCTTTTTCATAGAAGGCGATATAGTTCCCTTTGGGAGACCAAAAGATTCCCTCTTGGATCCCGAACTCATTGCGATGGATGGCCTGTCCGGAGATGATATTTTCATTTTTGGAAACTGCGATAGGGAAGCGAGGTTCGGCCTCAGTAGCCAGGAAGAGGTTGTTATCCATGGTATAAGCCACCGCTCTTTGCTCATGGTTATAGGCTCTGTTTTCCGCTTTTTCAGGCAGGGCGATCTCGAACATAGGGCGCTCTATGAGGTAGTCATAGATATAGAAATGGTCGGGTGTTTCCACCACCACTTGGCTGCCGTCCACATATACGATGTCGGGATAGCTTTTGAGCTCGTAGGTTTGGGAAAGTTTTGCGATATTGATACCACCTACTTCTTCCCCCTTGGGGTCAAAGATAGCGATATTCCCATCTTTGTAGTACATGTAGGTTTCGGTACCAGGGATCCACTGTAGGTTATACAAGCGCTTGGTCCATAGCTTAGGATCATAGTTGGCCTTATCGGTGGCCACGCGTTCTTTTTGAGCGAAGCATAGCAGTGGTAGGCATAAGGCCATAAGTAGTGTGATACGTCTCATTATACTATAATTAGGTTACAAAGATACGTTTTTTTTGGAATAAAAAAAAGCAATAAGTTTTTTCTTATTGCTTTTTTGGATTGACAAAAGTAAATTATACTTTTTCCTATGCTTCTGCGAGTGGTTCGATAGAAACAAAGGATTTGTTGTTCTTTTTCTTTTGGAATTTGACAATTCCACTTACAGCTGCATGCAAAGTATGGTCTTTACCCATGTATACATTTTCTCCAGCTGTGTGTACTGTACCTCTTTGGCGAACGATGATGTTACCAGCCACTGCGAGCTGTCCACCGTATATTTTCACGCCGAGGCGTTTAGAGTGAGATTCTCTACCGTTCTTGGAACTACCGACACCTTTCTTGTGAGCCATGTTATCTGATTATTAATGCTTGATTCTCAAGCGGTTATACAATTATTTTACGATACCACCGTTAAGTTCGTCTTGCCATTTTTTCAGTTCGTCCCACTTACCATCGGCGGCAAGGCGTGCTTGCTGAGCCCAAGTCTGCGGGTCGAGGTGTGCTAGGGTTTTGCTAGCAGCCACTAGGATAGCGCGAATTTCTTCAGCGGTTTTTTTGGAAAGTTTCTCAAAAGTATCTACCCCAGCAGCAGTAAGAGCTTGAGCAGCCTTAGGGCCGATACCTTCTACCTTAGTGAGGTCATCTTTTTGAGATTTCTTAGGTTTGCTTTCTTTAGCAGGGGCTTTCTTACCACCAGAGGCAAGGATTTCAGCTATTTGGATTTCGGTAAATAGCTGGCGGTGTCCGTTTTTCACCTTGTAGCCTTTGCGTCTTTTCTTTTTGAAAACGATCACCTTGTCGCCTTTCACGTGGCGTAATACTTTAGCTTGCACAGAAGCTCCGTCTATGGTTGGGGCGCCTATGGTAATGGCACCGTTTTGGTCAATTAGAAGGACTTTGTCAAAAATGACTTCGTTTCCTTCGGCTTCTTCCAAGCGGTGAACAAATACCTTTTGGTCTTTGCTAACTTTGAATTGTTGCCCTGCCATCTCTACAATTGCATACATATTCAATTACTTTTAAATGAAACAATATTGGGTGCAAAAGTAAGGCTTTTTTGAGAAATAGCCAAATTTTTTTTGCGATAATTTTTTTCGGTAGAAGCGAATGATTAATTGTTAATTATCAATGGTTAATTGTTAATGTGAATCAATGGTTGAAATAATATACTTTATATAGTAATTCATTGATGTTCAATGTTTTTTTCTACATCCCCCTAGCCCCCCTCAAGGGGGGAATAGGATATTGTTGAACTATCATGCTGGTTATCAGTATACTTAGGTTAAACTTTCACCACTCTGTTTGATACCACTCCGTAACTCCTCTCTTGAGGAGGGGCAGGGGGATATGACAACGAAGGGTTGATAATTAATAATTGATAATTAACAATTGAACATTAATCCTTATTAAGGAGCGACTGCACGGCGGAGAGGCAGAGGCTGAAGAGTACAGCATACCAGAAGCCAACAATCTCGATACCATCGATTAGGCGGTCGGCCAGCATGATGATCAAGGTATTGATAACGATCAAGAATAGTCCGAAGGTAACCATGGTGATGGGTAGCGATAGGACAATCAGGATAGGCCTGAGGAATATATTGAGCAGGCTTACCACTATGGCGAACCAAAGGGCATCGGAGAACTCATGTACATTGATATGTGGCAAGACCCTACTTAAGCCCAAGATGAGTAGGCTGGTGACGATAAGGTTTAGGATCGATCTCATCTATGTTTAGTTTTATTTTTGTAAGAATTGATAGGTGTAATCGAAGAACTCTTTTGGTTTTTCCACCTGTACCCAGTGTCCGGCGCCTTCGATAGTTACCTCGGTAGCCTGGGGGAAATGTTGCCTGATCAGCGGGAGGTCTTCCGGGAGGACATAGTGGGATTTGGCTCCTATGATAAAAAGGGTAGGCCCTTGGTAGATAGTACCTACGGGTAGGGCAGTACCTATTTCGGCAACACGCTCGCGCAATACAGGTAGGTTGATACGTAGGGCAAGCTCTTCGGCTGTTTTCCTATATACATTCTTGAGCAGGAATTGTCGTATATCGGTATCGATGATGAACTTTCCCAGTTGTTGGTCGGCCTGCTCACGGGTTTTGATTTGGCTAAAGTCGAGGGTGGAGAGGGCATCGAGAATTACCTTGTGGTGTACAGGGTAGTACTTGGGAGCCATATCCACCACCACGATACGCTCGGCGCGCTCGGGGTGAGTGACGGCCAGCAGCATGGTTGTCTTTCCCCCCATGGAGTGCCCGATCAGGGGGGCGGAGGCTATCTGGTGGTAATCCATATAGCGGATGAGGTCTTCTACCATCAGGGCATAGGAAAAATCAGGTGAATGAAAGCTATGTCCGTGGTTGCGGGCATCGATGACATGCACCTGATAGCCCATTTGGGCAAAGTGTAGGGAATGCGTACGCCAATTGTCGGCCATGCCTAAGAAGCCATGAAGGATGATAAGGGGCTTTCCTTCCCCTACGATCTGAGAGTTGATAAGTTCCATAATACGGTTATTTAAGGCGATACAGATACATGCTGACCACATTCTGAAGGCCTAAGTAGAGCGCTTCGCTGATGAGGGCATGCCCTATGGAGACCTCCAAGAGGTTGGGTATCTGTTGTTTGAAATATTGTAAGTTGTCTAAGCTTAGGTCGTGTCCGGCATTAAGGCCTAAGCCGACACGCTGGGCGACTTGTGCGGCCTGAACATAAGGCGCAATTCCCTGCTTATGGCCACGGGCATAGTCGCGCGCATAGGCCTCGGTATAGAGCTCCACCCGATCGGCACCGACCTGAGCAGCTCCTTCGACCATTTCGGCGATAGGGTCTACAAATAAGGAGGTGCGAATCCCATGGCGCTTGAACTCGGCTACGACTTCCCTTAGGTAGTCCCTATGGGTGAGGGTGTCCCAACCGGCATTGGAGGTGATGGCATCTTCTGCATCGGGTACCAAGGTCACCTGAGTAGGCTTTACCTGAAGTACTAAGTCGATAAACTTAGGGATGGGGTTTCCTTCTATATTATATTCGGTATGGACGATTTGCTTGAGGTCTAAGGCATCTTGATACCTGATGTGTCGCTCATCGGGGCGAGGGTGGATGGTAATGCCCTCGGCGCCAAACTCCTGTATGTCGGTAGCCACTTGTAACAAATCCGGCACATTGCCTCCGCGGGAGTTGCGCAAGGTCGCTATTTTATTGATGTTTACACTGAGTTTTGTCATTTGAGAAAGTTTTTAACCAGGGGCAAAGTTACAAATTATCCCCCACATTTGCAATCGGGGCCGCCCCCACATTTTTTTTTCTTGTTAAAAAAGAATTTCTTGGCCAAGACAAAGACAGCCAAAGCCACTAAGGCATAAGTGATTATATCTTGTATCATGATAAGGTGTTTTGAAAGGGCAAAAATACGAAATTAATTGTTAATTGTCAATTGTCAATTATCAATGGTTAATTATCAATTATTAATGGTTAATTATTAATGATTAATGTAGTGTATTACAGTATTTTTTTTTAAGTTATTGAAAACCAACAATCTAATAAATTGCTTTTGTGAGAAGGTTTGTAAACAAAAAAATTTTCTTGAAAAAAGTAAAAATAAATTTTTTTTTCCGGAAAAAAGATGTACCTTTGCAAAGAATTTTTGGTTATCCTTTTATAACTCATGGAGAAGACACTTACCGAACTGATCTTGGAGCAGCGTGGTTATCTGAAGAATACCTTTCCGAAGAAGAAAGCGGAGGACTTTGTCGATCAGCTCTATCGCTTGTTGTTCAACTTGGATGCGACCTCTTGTGACAATGGGTATGAGATAGCGCAACGCCTTCGTAGCAAGCAGCTGGAGCTCTCCGAAATTGTCTATGACTATTTGCAGGATGCGCTCACTACCGAACGGGAGACCGAGCGGTTCTTTGCCTCTATCACTCAGGTGTATCCGCTCTTGCTAAGCGATGCGCGGGCAATATTGGAGAATGACCCGGCGGCGCAGAACTTAGAAGAGGTGTATATGTCCTACCCTGGCTTCTATGCCATCGCCATCCATAGGCTGGCACATCAGCTATGGCAGCAGGGACTGAAGCTGCTGGCAAGGGTATGGTCGGAATACGCTCATAGCCGTACGGGGATTGATATACATCCAGCCGCTCGGATAGGGCGAAACTTCTGTATAGATCATGGTACGGGTATTGTCATAGGGGAGACCTGCGTGATAGGCGACAATGTCAAGATATACCAAGGAGTGACCCTCGGGGCGCTTTCGGTGACCAAAGATAAGAAGGACACGGTACGCCACCCTCATATAGGGGACAATGTGGTAATCTACTCCGGAGCGACTATCTTAGGCAATGGTCATATAGGACACGACAGCACCATAGGGGGGAATGTTTGGCTAACCGAAGGAGTGGAGCCCTATACATTGGTCTATTACAAGAGTGAGATGATCACTCGGCAGAAGAACCTATCTCCGGAACCTATCTTTTTTCATATATAAGTAACTTTTTAATTAACATAATTAACAAATCGTATGAAGTATAACAACATCTTAGGAGCCATAGGGAATACCCCTGTGATCCGCTTGGCAAAACTTTTTCCTACTCACCAAGTATGGATTAAATTAGAAAAGAGCAACCCAGGGGGAAGCATCAAAGATCGTATTGCCTTAGCAATGATCGAAAAGGCTGAAAAAGAAGGTCTTATCAACAAAGATACTGTAATTATAGAGCCCACCTCTGGGAATACGGGAGTAGGCTTGGCCTTAGTAGCTGCGGTGAAGGGCTACAAGCTGGTACTTGTTATGCCTGAATCAATGAGTGTGGAACGTCGTAAGCTCGTTTCAGCCTACGGAGCCTCCTATGTACTTACACCTAAGGAAAAAGGAACCGGAGGAGCGGTAGAGAAAGCCAAAGAATTGGCCGCATCTATTCCTAACTCTTGGATCCCACAACAGTTCGAGAACCCAGCTAACCCAGAGATACACCGCCTTACTACCGCTCAAGAGATTGTGGCAGACTTCCCTCAGGGGGTGGATTACTTTATCTCTGGTATCGGAACCGGTGGACACCTCTCTGGGGTTGGGGAAGTGCTCAAAGCGAAGTTCCCACAGACAAAGGTGTTTGGTATAGAGCCTGCTACCTCTGCTGTACTTAGTGGCAACAAGCCAGGGCCTCACCCGCTACAGGGTATCGGAACCGGATTCATTCCTAAGACCCTCAATACCTCTATTTACGATGGTATTATCACCATTGACAAGGAGGAAGCCTTCGACTACACCCGTCGCTTGGCCAAGACAGAAGGTATCTTAGCAGGTATCTCCACGGGTACTTCTTTGGCTGCTGTAGCTAAGAAGCTCCCTGAAATCAAGGAAAACGAAGTGGTACTAACCGTAAACTACGATTCAGGAGACCGCTACTGGTCAGTGGCTGATCTTTTTGAGGAAAATCCGTATTAATGAGTCAATTTGCCAATTTGTCAATGAGTCAATTTGTCGATGAGCCAATTTGCCAATTTGTTAATTAGCTAATTGGCAAATTATCTAATTGTCTAATTGTCTAATTATCTAATTATCATGCGTATCCTTATTCAGCGTGTCAGTCATGCCGAGGTGGCCATAGCCGGGGCGGTTCATTCGCAAATCGCCCGAGGCTTGCTGCTTCTCTTAGGGATAGAGGAAGCTGATGGCGCGGAAGATATCGACTATCTCTGTCGGAAGGTTGTTCAAATTCGCCTTTTTGAAGACTCCCAAGGGGTGATGAACCTATCAGTACAGGATATAGGCGGCGATCTGATGGTTGTGAGCCAGTTCACCCTCTATGCACAAACCAAGAAGGGCAATCGTCCTTCTTATATTCGAGCGGCTCGGCCGGAGCAGGCCATGGTGCTCTATGAAGCCTTTGTCGAGCGGCTCCAAGGACTTATCGGGCGGCCGGTTGCCACAGGGGTATTCGGAGCCGATATGCAGGTAAGTCTTTTAAATGACGGTCCTGTTACCATCTTTATTGATAGTAAAATGCGTGATTTTTAAGGAAATCACGCATTTTTTAGAATAATGAAATATAAATTAGGCTTGAACTTGAGAGAGCAATTAAGATCTTATAGGGAGGTTCATCACTAAGTCGATGTAGAGATTGACCTTGTCTTTGAGTTCTTTGCGGTTGACGATGAAGTCCAAAAAGCCATGTTCTTGGACGAACTCAGCGGTTTGGAAGCCATTGGGGAGTTCCTTACCGGTGGTATCCTTGACCACACGAGGACCTGCAAAACCAATGAGGGCGCCTGGTTCGGCGATATTGATATCTCCCAGCATAGCGAAAGAAGCGGTGACCCCTCCAGTGGTAGGGTCGGTACAAAGGGAAATATAGGGCAGTCCGGCATCGTCCAATTGGGCGAGCTTGGCCGAAGTCTTGGCCATTTGCATCAGGGAGAAGGCAGCCTCCATCATACGAGCGCCTCCCGATTTGGAAATCATCATAAAGGGTAAGCGGTTCTTGATAGCATAGTCGATAGCACGGGCGATCTTTTCCCCTACCACGCTTCCCATGGAGCCGCCGATAAAGTCAAAGTCCATACAAGCAATCACCAACTCACGACCCTTGGACTCGCCTACGGCACAGCGTACGGCATCGTATAGGTCGGACTTCTTATGAGCTTCCTTAAGTCTGTCCTTGTATTTCTTAGTATCTTCGAAGTCTAAGGGGTCTTTGGAACGCATGGTTTTGTCTAATTCGCTGAACTTGCCATCGAAGAGGATCTCGAAGTATTCCTTGCTACCGATGCGTACATGATAGCCATCTTCAGGGCTGATGTAGAAGTTTCTTGCCAGCTCCTCTGTTTCCACGATTTTCCCTGTAGGGGACTTATACCATAGCCCCTGAGGGATGTCTTTTTTCTCCTCAGTGGAGGTCTGTATACCTTTTGTTTTCCTTTTGAACCAGGACATATATGTTTCTCATTAGTAGTAAGATAGTGGATTTTTTTGGATAAATAATCCAAAAAAAACTACCTTAGAAATTAGCAAGGGCAAAGGTACTACATTTTCTCTATATTGTCAAATGGGGAATGTGTTAATGTTGATAAGTTTTTTTAATAGTGACCAACAATAGTGACTAATGACGAGTGACCAGTGACTAATGACGAGTGACTAATGACTAGTGATCAGTAACTAATCACTAATGACTAACCACTAACCACTAAAAACTAACAACTAACCACTAACCACTAACATAGAATTAACAGACGGTACTATCTTTATTTAGAAAAAAAAGAGTATCTTTGCAGGGTATATAAAACACTTTTATTATGTCCAAGATAGGAAATACATTGGCAGCCTTGGCATTAGGGGCTGCAATAGGGGTAGGCGTAGGTATCCTTTTCGCTCCTGATGAAGGAAAGAAGACTCGCAAGCGCATTCGCAAGTCTTTGGAAGGGGTTTCTGACAACCTCAAGGATAAGCTCACCCACCTGAACGAAAACCTTAAAGAGAAGAAACTCAAGCTCAAAGGTAGCTTGGAGGACAATGTAGAACGCCTTTTGTCCAAGTCCAGCTATAAGGCCGAAGAGCTTATCGAAGCCCTCGAAAGAAAGCTCGAAGACCTGAAGAAGGCCAATGCAAGATTTCAAAAATAACCTATAAGCACATCACTATGGCACTAAGAGAACTAAAAGAAACGGTAAGCACCTTGCCCAATGAAGTAGAGGCAACAGTCAATTCTCATTTGGAGTACTACAAGCTCTATATCTTCCGGATTATAGCCAAGACTGCTATGGGCTTCGTAAGCCTTTTTGTAGTGGCACTCTTAGTGCTAATTATAGCCTTTTTCTTGGCCTTGGCTTCGGCCTTTGCCATAGGAGAGTGGCTGGGGAGCTCCGCCTTAGGCTTCTTGGTGGTGGGCGTCTTCTTTATGCTTGTCCTATGGTTGATCTATGCCAATCGCAAGCGCTGGATCAATAAGCCTATATTGGGTAAATTGTCTGAAATATATTTTAAAGAATAGCTTATGGAAAGAAAATACACCTCCTTAGAAGAAATAGAAAATGACTTGAGAGCCCTTAGGCTCAAGAAGGACATAGACCTGATGTGTCTTAAGAGTGACTATCAGGGGTTGCTACGCCATCTTTCTATTAGCGAACTCTTTGCCGACAGCTTAGGGCACCTACGCCATGCCATTGTAGAGAAGCAAAAAAGCCTCCTCTCGCTGGTGACGAGCTTCTTGCTCAGAAGATTTTTGTAAGGTAAGCCTTTTGCTTTCAGGTTTTTAGCTGCTTTTTGAGAAAAAAGTAAGAATAAAATTTTGATATATAAGAAAAAGGTTGTACTTTTGCACCCTGAAAAAAGCGAGGTCTTGTAGCTCAGCTGGTTAGAGCACCTGACTCATAATCAGGGGGTCCTTGGTTCGAGCCCAAGCTGGACCACCTTCGCTAAAGCACTTACAGTGATGTAAGTGCTTTTTTTATGGGGTAATAAAAAAACAATAATTCTCTTGCTTTTTTCTGATAAAAGTATTACCTTTGCAGCGCGAAATGGGAAGTCCTATTTTGAATGGTGGGGGACGAGACTTCGGGTCTCTATAAGCCCGCACCCCCCCGGGAGGCAAATTGAATAAACTTCAATTTGCCTCCTAGTTATTTTAGCCGATCTGTCTTAAAAGCTATTATCCTATTTCTGTGAGTGATGATTGTAATCTCCTGAATTTTTTCAGCTCTTTTTAGTTTAAAAGTAGCCTTTAGAGCGTCATATACTTCTCGATTGGAGGTTAATTCTTGGGTGAAATGAATGATTACTTCGGCTACCCCTTGTCGATTCGCTTCTTTTAAGGCACCTTGTATGATGTTTTTCCCGTTATTACTCTCACCCACCTTAATATCTACATACTTTTCTGTATGCAGATTGAAGGCATCGGGGTTCTTCTCTCCATCTTGAATAAGAGGTAACAACCTATATTGCCGGCCGCTATCTGCTAAAATTTTTAAGGCCTCTATATTCTTGTATTTTTCTTTTTTTCCTTGTACTCCTTGATTGAATCTTTCAACTAATCCTCCATTAGGACTCTCATATAGTACAGAGAAAGTAATTCCATGGTATCTTTCTTTGAGGGAGCTTATCTTATGGTCTGTAGTATTCTCTTCCATAATAGATTTTGTGCGTATTTTTTAGAAAAGCCTTACAAAAATACGAATTTTATACTAAACAGCCAAGTGCGAATCCTAATATTTAAAGTACGCTAATTTTTACATAATTCCTTTGTTTCTACCAAAAAAAGTATTATCTTTGCCCCTTAATCTTAAATATTTATTCAAATGAAAAAATTACTATTCTTAGCAGGGCTCTTCTTTGCGGTAGCCACTGCCTCAGCACAAGCTCCTTTAGAAAAAGGAGGATTTCAGCTAAATGCAGGAGTAGGACTCTCTGGTTGGGGTGTGCCTATTTCTTTAGGTTTAGATTATGGAATAGGTAATGATCTCACCGTAGGAGGAGAGCTTTCTTATCGTTCTCATACTGATAAAATAGACATTTTTGGGGGGGCTAAGATTGAATGGAATTACACCTATATTGGTATTTTGGCTAATACGAATTATCATTTTAATCGTGTGCTCAACATCCCTTCTCAATATGATCTTTATGGAGGGCTTGCATTAGGTTACTTTATTGCCTCTGTTTCTAATAAGGATGGTTTGTCTTATACTGGAAGCAATCTCTCAAGTTTTTCAGCTGGTCTGATAGTAGGAGGACGTTATTTCTTTAATGATGTCTTAGCAGCTAATCTTGAATTATCAGGGGCTAGTGCCACCAGTAGTGCTAAGCTCGGTATTACCTACAAATTCTAAAGTATAAAAAAACAATAGTGGGGGCAAAGTCCGCGAGGCCGGACTTTGCCCCTATTAGTGTTAAAACCTAAACAAAGTTAGCTAATTAATTATTATTTTTGTACATTTGCCCCTTAGAAAAATCGATAAATGGTTATGAAAAAAATTCTTCTTTCCGTATTAGGCTTGGTAGCTTATCAGGGGATAGCTCAACAGTCTTTCACTGGGCTTAGAACCAGTACCTATGGAGGGGTGCTTACCACGCTCTCCAATCCAGCCCATGCCCTCGGGGCACGCCCTTGGGATGCGACACTTCTTTCCATTGATGCCAATTTGAATAGCAATGCCATTGGCCTGAATTGGGACTTGGAAGGCTCTTTCAATGAATTTACCAAGAAATTAGCCGCAGGAGAGGCTACTTCTGTCAATGCAGGTATCAATGCCGATGTGGTAGGTCCCTCCTTCATTGTGCGTGTCAATAAAGAAAATGCCGTAGGCTTGGTTTCTCGTATGCGCCTGATGGCTGGTACCACAGGTATCGATGCCAACTTGCTAAATGCGCTTATCAATGGTAAGAAAATGGATATTGATGGGTTTAGAAACCTAGAAGGTATTTCTGATATGAACCTATTGGCCAATGCCTTCAGAGAAATAGGCGCTGTATGGAGCTATACTGCGATGAACGATGGTTATAACTTGCTCCGTGTAGGAGTAGGGGTTAAGCTTGTACAGGGTACAGGTAGCTTCCGTATGGGATTTGAAGGGGTTAATGCAAACAACTTCTCCTTAGGAAAGGATAGCGATGGAGATATGGTACTTCGTGTGGGGAATGCCAAAGCAGAGGTAAGAAGTGGAGGCTTGGATGTACTCAACGGCTCTCCCGACTTCTTCGGTACCGCAGCTACTACTGTTGGGGTGGACTTGGGGGTAATCTACGAATATAGTGAAGACGGCTGTCCTAACTGTGATGGACACGTGCCTTATCGCTTTAAAGTAGGAGTGTCTTTGCTTGATTTGGGTAGGCTTAGCTATGAGACCAACCGAAACTCTTATGCGTATAACTTGGTAAACAAAAGCATCAAGCTTAATGATATAGAAAAAGCCTTGAAAGAAGCTGATTTACGCCCAAAAGAACTGGGAGGTACCACCTTCAAATCATCCTTACCTACAACCTTGAATGTGAATTTGGATTACCGCTTCGTAGATGGGGTATACCTAAACTTCTCCAGCCAACTCAATATGGTGCCTAAGAATGAGTACAACGCCTACTATGGCAATGATTTTGTACTTACCCCACGCTATGAAACTCACTGGGGAGGAGGCGTTTTCGGTGCCTATCTGCCTATTAGCTATAACAGTGTATCCAGCCTCAACGCTGGGGTAGCGCTTCAAGTAGGCCCCTTGGTATTAGGCTCTCGTAGTGTCTTTGGAAACCTTATCGGTACTGCCAAAGAACTAAATGCCTTCGTAGGGCTCCGCTTCGGAAATATCTATCAATAGTGACTAACGACTAACGGCTAGTGACTAATGACTAGTGACTAATGATAAGTGACGAATCATTTTTGAATGATATTTGTCACTAGTCATTAGTCACTTGTCATTAATAAGGTTTGTTATTTGTCGGCTGATAAAAATTAGTCATTAGTCATTGGTCATTAGTCATTATTGTTGTATCTTTGCACCTCAAACCAAACACATGCAAGCAGAGATTGTAACCCCCGACAAGCATTCGGATAAGGGAAAGAAAGAACAAGTACAGGAGATGTTCGACAATATCTCCCCCTCCTATGATGGCCTCAATCGCGTTATGACCCTTCGGATGGATATTCGCTGGCGCAGGCGTGTTAGGGAAAAAGTGGCAGTGGTAAAGGCTGGCACAATTCTTGATGTGGCTACCGGGACGGGCGATTTGGCTATAGAGCTTTCCAAGATTGCAGGAGCACAAATTACAGGGGTGGACATCTCCCAGGGGATGCTCTCGGTAGGGGAGCAGAAGGTCAAGGCGCTGGGGCTTTCGGAGCGTATCCATATGCAGCTGGCCGATAGTGAACGCTTGCCCTTTGCCGATGGCAGCTTCGATGCCGTTACGGTGTCCTTCGGGGTGCGCAACTTCGAGCATCTGGAAAAAGGACTTTCCGAGCTTAGGCGGGTACTACGCCCAGGCGGAAGGTTGGTTATATTGGAGACTTCTGTGCCTACCCGCTTCCCCTATAAGCAGGGGTATAAGCTCTATACCAAGTTTGTCGTTCCCCTGATGGGTAAGTTACTGGCCAAGAACCAGAATGCTTATGCCTACCTCTCCGAGTCGGCGGCTAAGTTTCCTTTTGGGGCACAATTGGCCAAGATCCTAAGGGAGGAAATAGGCTTCTCTCAGGTGAAGTTCGAACCTCAGTTCTTAGGAGTTGCAACCATCTATGTTGCGGATAAGTAGGTGATTATGAAGAAAATACTATTGCTTCTTTGGTGGCTGCCAGCCCTGGTGAGTGCCCAGCCGATTATCAACTTGGAAGATTTTGACTATCAAAAATTCCAATGGGGGTACTACTTTGGCCTCAATACGATGGATTTCCGCTTGGACTATGAGAGCTTCGACTATAACCAGCCCTATCGTGCTGATATACAGACTAAAAAATCCAATGGCTTCAATGTAGGCCTTACCGGAGATCTACGACTGATAGATTACCTGAACTTGCGTTTCGAGCCGGGCTTGGTGTACAACAAGCGGCAGCTGGACTTCCCAGGCTTTGCCCAAGATCGTTCGCGCTACAGAGAGGTAGCCTCCACCTATATCTATATACCGATATTGCTCAAGTATAGCGCTAAGCGCTGGGACAACTTCAAGCCCTATCTTACCGGGGGTGCCTCCATGACACTGAACCTTAGTGCTAACAACAAGTCTCGGGATGATAATGCCCAAGGCAAATTTCGGGTCAATCCCACCGTGTTCTTTTATGAATTAGGCTTTGGAGTGGATTTCTATACGCCCCATTTCCGCTTTACCCCCTCCATTCGAGGGCTCTTTTCTATTAATAACGAACTCATACCCGATGCTGATCCCTCCAGTCCCTGGACAAGTAACCTTAGAAGTATCTATACTAGAGCAATAATGATTAATTTGACTTTTGAATAATCTCCAGATATGAACAGAAATATTCTTACATTTTTTATAGCCCTGTGGGCGATGGTTTTCGCTACAGCGCAAATCAACTTTCAACCCTCGTTTGGAGCAGGTGCACAGCAGGAAGAGAATCCTGTAGTATGGACTTTCTCCCAGCAGAAACTCTCCGAGGGGGAATACCTACTGACCTTTCAGGGGAAGATAGCCCCTAAGTGGCATGTCTATTCTCAGAACAATCCTAAGGGAGGAGCCCTCCCGATGGTCATTACCTATACTACCGAAGGGATAGAGCTGGTAGGTGACTCTCAGGAAGAAGGCCTTCAAAAAGCCTTCAATGATATTTTTGGGGTGGACGAGCTCTTCTTCGAGAACAATATCCGCATCACCCAAAAGGTGAAACTCACCGATCCTAAGGTCACCCATATCAAGGGGAATATCTTCTGCCAAGCCTGTATTGATGTATGTATCAACCTCAAGGAGGACTTTGTCTTCTCCCTTGACGGTTCCGTAGCTCAGGTGGAGCAAAAACAAGTGGATGCCCGCAGTGAGGATATGGCCAAGAGCCTTGAGATTCCGCTCAAGAACAAGGAACTTATCGGCAAGCCCGAAAAGGAATCCGGCTGGATGGTCTTTGTATTAGGCTTCCTCGGTGGCTTTATTGCCTTGCTTACCCCTTGTGTATTCCCGATGATTCCGCTGACGGTTTCTTTCTTTACCAAGCAAAGCAAAAACCGCAAGAAGGGAATCTTCAATGCCTTCTTGTATGGCTTCTTTATACTACTGATCTATGTTCTTCTGAGTATACCTTTCCACTTCTTGGATAATATAGATCCGGAGATTCTCAATACCATTTCCACCAATGTATGGCTCAATGTGGCTTTCTTTGTCATATTCGTGGTATTTGCCTTTTCATTCTTTGGTTTCTATGAGATTACCCTACCCTCCTCATGGGGGAATAAGATGGACAATGCCTCCAATGTAGGGGGGATCATAGGCATCTTCTTTATGGCACTTACCTTGGCCATTGTCTCCTTCTCCTGTACGGGGCCTATCTTAGGATCGCTTTTAGCCGGTTCGCTCTCCTCGGGAGGTGCTACCCAGCTGAGCTTAGGGATGGCAGGTTTTGGACTCTCATTGGCCTTGCCTTTTGTGCTCTTTGCCCTCTTCCCTTCTTGGCTGAACTCTTTGCCTAAGTCAGGGGGCTGGATGACCACTGCTAAGGTATTCTTAGGCTTCTTGGAGCTTGCCTTTGCGCTCAAGTTTCTCTCCAATGCCGATTTGGTAGAGCACTGGGGGTTGCTCAAGCGTGAGGTGTTTGTAGGGCTTTGGCTGTTACTTTTTGTTTTGCTGACCCTCTATCTGTTCGGCTTTATCCGCTTTCCGCACGATGAGCCGCGCAAGCCACTTAAGCAATATTCCAAAGGTCGCTTGCTCATAGGAGTGCTCTCGGCTGCTTTCTCGGTATATCTGTTCTTGGGGCTTGTGGGACAAAATAGCCTGCGCCTGCTCAGTGGGTTCCCACCTCCGGAGTCCTACGCCTTCTTTGCTAAGGAACACAAGAGCGAGCAGATTATTTTCAAGGATTACCATGAAGGGATGGCCTATGCCAAGGCGCATCGTATGCCTGTATTGCTCGACTTTACCGGCTGGGCTTGTGTGAACTGTCGTAAAATGGAAGAGCATGTATGGACAGACCCTGAAGTGAAAAAGCTCATGCAGCAATATGTGCTTATCTCCCTCTATGTAGATGACAAAGAGGAGCTCCCCAAGGAAAAGCAATTTGATTTCAAACACCATAATGGTCGTGTAGAATATATCAAAACTATAGGTGACAAGTGGGCAACCTTCCAAGAGGTGAATTTCTCTTCTGCTTCTCAGCCTTATTATGTATTACTCTCCCCTGATACCGAGCTGCTCTCCACCCCTGTACAATATGTGGATGTGGAGACCTATAAGGAGTGGCTTAGGAAGGGAGTGAGTAAATAGTGAAAAGTGAAGAGTGAAAAGTGAAAAGTGAAAAGCGCTTAGTAATGCGAATCAATAGTTAAAAAATAGATTAATATAG
>NZ_KE992164.1:50047-62886 GCF_000466425.1 Capnocytophaga sp. oral taxon 863 str. F0517 | reverse complement strand
AGTTAAAAAATAGATTAATATAGTTAATTTGTATGATTGTCAAAGGCTTTTTATACATCCCCCTAGCCCCCCTCAAGGGGGGAATAGGATACCGTTGAACTATCATGCTGGTTATCAGTATACTTAGATTAAACTTTCACCACCCTGCTTGATACCACTCCGTAACTCCCCCCTTGAGGGGGGCAGGGGGGATGTGACAATGAAGGGTTGATAATGAGTTGCTTACAACTTTTATAGATGTATATATTTCTAGTTCTTTAACTATTGATTCGTATTAGTAACTCAAAACTCAAAATTTAGAACTTAAAACTAAAAAAACTGATCCCGTGAATACACAAAATTTATTAGAAAAACTGCGCCAGATAGTGGGTGCAAAATATGTAATGACTGACCCAGGGCAGACCGAACGCTACCGCAGCGGTTACCGATTCGGGACAGGAAATGCCTTGGCCGTGGTACGCCCTGCTACCCTCTGGGAGCAGTGGCAGGTATTAGAAGCCTGTGTTGAGGCCGATGTGATAGTCATCTCCCAGGCTGCCAATACTGGGATTACCGGGGGCTCTAACCCCTTTGGAAATGACTATGACCGCGATGTGGTGATTATCAATACCATGCGCAACGACAACATCCAGCTGATCCTCGATGGGGCACAGGCTGTTTGCCTACCTGGCTCTACCCTGAACCACTTGGAGGAAGAACTCAAGCCTTATGGGCGCGAACCCCATTCGGTGATTGGCTCTTCCTGTATAGGAGCTTCCGTAATTGGAGGGGTATGCAACAACTCCGGAGGCTCGCTCGTACAGCGTGGCCCAGCCTATACCGAAATGGCACTCTATGCACAACGCAATGCCGAAGGAAAATTGGAACTTATCAATCACTTAGGGATAGACCTCGGTACGACACCCCAAGAGATTTTGACCAACCTACAAGAGGGCAAATATCAGAAAAAAGACATTCAGCAAACAGACAAGAAGGGGCATGACCACGACTATTGCCACCATGTACGCCAGATAGATGCCGATACCCCTGCCCGCTTCAATGCCGACCCTGCCCGCCTCTACGAGGCTTCCGGAAGTGCAGGTCGCTTGGCTATCTTTGCCGTGCGGGTGGATACCTTCCCCGCAGAGAAGCAAACGGCGGTCTTCTACATAGGAACCAATGATACTAAGGTACTTACCGAACTACGCCGACACATGCTGGGCTCCTTCGAGCAGATTCCTATCTCCGGAGAATACATCCACCGTACTGCCTTTGACATTGCTGCTAAGTATGGGAAAGATACCTTCTGGTATATCAAGCATGTAGGTACCGAATACCTCCCTAAGCTCTTTGCGCTGAAAGCCTGGGCAGATCGTGTGGCCAAAAAGATTCCCTTCATGCCGCACCACTTTAGCGAAAAATTCCTACAAGGTACCTCCAAACTTATGCCACAGCACTTGCCCCAAATCATGTGGGACTACCGCAACCAATATGAGCATCACCTGATCCTCAAAATGGGCGGTAAGGGGGTAGAAGAAGCGCGTGAATATCTCAAAACCTACTTTGCAGACAAGAGCAAAGGGGCTTATTTCGAATGTGATGCCAAGCTAGCCCAAGCCGCTATGTTGTTGCGCTTTGCGGTGGCTTCAGCGGCCATTCGTTACCGCTCGGTGCATGAGAAGGAAGTAGAGGATATTGTAGCCTTGGACATAGCTCTTAAGCGCAACGAAGAGGATTGGTTCGAACAGCTTCCTCCAGAGATAGATAACAAAATCCTCCATAAGCTCTACTACGGACACTTTATGTGCCATGTATTCCACCAAGATTATGTGATTAAGAAGGGCTATAACTGCGAGGAGATAGAGGAAGAGATGCTTAAGATACTTGACAAGCGTGGTGCAGAATACCCCGCCGAACACAATGTCGGGCACCTATACCATGCCAAGGATTCTCTTAAGAACTTCTATAAGGAGCTCGACCCTACCAATAGTTTTAACTCTGGTATTGGAAAGACCTCCAAGAAGAAAGACTGGAAATAGTGACTAGTGACTAGTGACTAGTGACTAATGACTAGTGACTAATGAAAAGCTCAAAATTCAAAACTCAAAACATGGAAGATTATCGTTTTACCCCCGAGCACCTATGGGTGCGAAAAGAAGGAGAAGTGTATTATGCCGGTATTACTGATTTTGCCCAGCAGCAACTCAGTGATATCGTGTATGTAGAGGTAGAAACAGAAGGGCAGACCCTCGAAAAAGATCAAATCTTTGGTACTATAGAGGCAGTCAAAACCCTCTCTGACCTTTATATGCCCCTCTCTGGAGAGATTGTGGCTTTCAATAAGGAACTTATCCGTAAGCCCGAACAAATCAATAAGGCGCCTTACCAGGCTTGGATTCTCCAAATAAAACCCACCCAACCCGAAGAGTGGGACAAGCTGATGAGTGAGGAAGCCTATAAATTAATGACTAGTGACAAATGACAAGTGACTAATAGTTAGAGTAATATTAGTCATTTGTCACTAGTCATTGGTCATTAGTCATTATCTAAGTACATCTTCCTGACTTTTTTGAGCAACTCGGAGGAGTAGACAAAGTCGGTTACGGCTTCGTTATCCGTTTTGAAGATCGTATCCTTGCTACCCTCCCATTCCTTATAGCCATTTTTGAGGAAGATAATCTGTTCGCCTATCTCCATAACGGAGTTCATATCGTGGGTGTTGATAATGGTGGTGATGTTGAACTCCTCGGTCACGGTATGGATCAGGTTGTCAATCACGATAGCCGTTTTGGGATCAAGGCCGGAATTCGGTTCGTCACAGAAGAGGTATTTGGGCTCATTGACCACCGCACGGGCGATGGCTACACGCTTTTGCATCCCTCCGGAGATCTCCGAGGGCTTTTTGTGGTGTGCATTGACCAAATTAACCTTCTCCAAAACAAAATCTACGCGATCCTTCATCTCTGCTTCAGTGAGGGAGGAGAACATCTGTAGGGGGAACATCACGTTCTGCTCCACCGTCATGGAGTCAAACAGCGCACTTCCCTGAAAGACCATCCCCATCTCCTGGCGGAGCTTGCGGCGTTGGTTCTTATTCATGTCATTATAGCGTACCCCATCGTAGATGATATGGCCGCTATCGGGCACATGCAAGCCCAAGAGGGTCTTGAGAAAGACCGTCTTCCCGGAACCACTTTGCCCTATAATCAGGTTTGTCTTCCCTGTGTGGAAAGTAGCCGATATTCCCTTGAGGATTTCTACTCCCTCGAAGGACTTTCTAATATCTTGAACTTCAATCATTTTACGTAAGCAAAATTTGGGTAATTATAAAATCAATCACAATGATAGCCACACTTGTCCATACAAAAGAGATGGTGCTGGCCTTTCCTACATCCAAGGCGCCCCCCTTCATATAATAACCGTGATAAGCAGGTATGGTAGCCAAGACAAAAGCAAAGATAAAACTCTTGATCAGCGCATAGGTGATATCAAAAGGCTTGAACTGCAACTTAAGCCCTTCTAAGAACTCTGCTGAGGTAGCATATTGGCCTATGGTTGCGGCCATATAGCCCCCGTACATACCCAAGGCCATGGACATACAGATGGCAAAGGGATAGAGCATCAAGGCAATGATTTTAGGGAATATCAGGTAGTTCAGCGAATTGACCCCCATGATGTCCAAGGCATCAATCTGCTCGGTTACTCGCATGGTACCTATACTGGAGGTAATAAACGAACCCACCTTACCTGCCACGATGATAGAGGTAAAGGTAGGGGCGAACTCTAAGATAAACGTCTGTCGGGTAGCAAAGCCAATAAGGCTCTTTGGAATCAGTGGATTGCTGATATTCAGTGCCATTTGGATAGCAATAACCGCCCCTACGAAAAGGGAAATAAAGGCAATAATCCCCAGCGAACTATACATAAGGTCATCTATCTCCTTAAGAATAAGTTTTTTAGAGATTGACCACTTCGTCTGTTTGCGGAATATCTCATATAACATCATGAAATACCTCCCAATAGCTTCTAAGTGTTTCATACTATGGTTTCAAAGGGGCAAAAGTACAAAATATAATTGTTAATTATCAAGGGATAATTGTTAATTCATTTTCTAATTGCCCGCTGTATGCGATTCTTAACAATGAGAGTGGGGCGTTTTTATGAATGAGGCAGCTTTTCTATATTTCTGTACCGAAGCGTTGTTAAAATGGTTAAAATCTATATTGGCTCTCACTATGATAAGGCTTCTTTAAAATAGTTTGCTGCATTATTAAAAAAAGTTATAGTGTTCATTATAAGTAAATTAATATCTTTTTGTCTTTTTACGTAAAAAGTATTTATCATTTCGTTTAGATGATTATTCTGTGTTAAAAAAACAATATTTGTAAATTCATAACAACCATTTTTAACTTTAAATAGAAGAATCTGTCTGTTTTCTTTTGAAAATGAGAAATAGTCTGTTTTGCAAATATAAAATACAAAAGAACATGTTAAAATTCTTGTTTTATTGTTTTTTTTTTTTGAATATTTGCCAAACTAATTACTTAAACGTATAAGGAAATGAAAAGAAAATGGTTGTATGCGCTGTTTGCGCTCTTATGCTTCACAGCCTCAAGGCTATACGCACAGCAGCAGACGGTGACAGGCGTGGTCAAAGACCAAAATGGCCAACCTCTCTTTGGGGTCTCCGTAGTAGAAAAGGGGACAACCCATGGGGTGGACACAGATTTGGATGGGAAGTATTCCCTTAAAGTATCTGGAGAGAAAGCCGTCTTAGTGTTCTCTATGGTGGGGACTACTCCTGTAGAGCGGGTGGTAGGCAGTCACAAGGAGCTGAATGTCATACTCCGTGAGGAGGTGACCGAGCTTACTGGTGTGGTAGTGACTGGTTACCAGGAGATCGACAAAAAGCTCTTTACGGGTAATTCCCAGACCCTCAAGATTGACAACATCCGACAGGATGGGGTCGTGGATGTAGGGCGTATGCTCGAGGGGCGTGCCGCAGGGGTCAATGTACAGAACCTCTCCGGAACCTTTGGTACATCTCCTAAGATTACCATACGTGGAGGTTCCTCCATCTTTGGAGATACCAAGCCTCTTTGGGTAGTGGATGGCGCTGTACAGGAGGAAGTGGTAAACCTTTCTTTTGAACAGTTGGCCTCCGGAGATGCTTCCACCCTGATTAGCTCTGCCATCTCAGGGCTGAATGCCAATGATATTGAGAGTATCGAAATCCTCAAGGATGCTTCTGCTCTTTCTCTCTATGGGGCACGTGCACTCAATGGGGCAGTGATCATTACCACCAAAAGTGGAAAGCGCAACGTCAAAACTCAGCTTTCCTACCAATTGGAGGAGTCAGTACGTATGATACCTAACTATAGCCAGTTCGACCTGATGAACTCCCAAGAGACCATGAGTGTCTATCGCGAGTTGGAGCAAAAGGGCTATTTAGACCGTGCCACCTATACAGCTGCTCAGCAAGGAGGGGCTTACCACATCATGTACCGAAATACCGATACTTATGATCCTGCTACCGGTCGCTTTCTATTGCAGAACAGTCCAGAGGCACGTAATGCCTTCTTGCGCAAATACGAGTATGCCAATACGGACTGGTTCAAAACCCTCTTCCGACCTTCCTTAACTCAAAATCATACCTTGAGTCTTAGTGGTGGAGGAGAGAATGCGACTATCTATAGCTCCTTGGGCTTCTTTGTAGACCCAGGATGGACGATAGCCGACAAGGTACACCGTATAACTGGAAATATCAAGACCAGTTATGACCTCTCTCCTAAGGTGAAGATAGGAGTCTTGGCTCAGGGGGCTATCCGTAACCAAAAAGCACCCGGTACCTTCTCTCGCTCAAGCAATCAGGTAACTGGAGAGTACGAACGTGATTTCGACATCAACCCCTTCAGCTATGCGCTCAATACTACTCGTGCGCTACGCCCCTATGATGATGAAGGCAACTACGACTATTATCGTATGAACTATGCGCCTATGAATATCCTTAAGGAGCTAAAGAATAACTATATAGACCTGAAGATGATGGAGTACAAGCTCCAAAGTGACTTAGAGGTCAAGTTCACTCCTGCGCTTAAGTACAAGTTCTTAGGTTCGGTACGTTATGCCCAAAGTACCCAAGAGCATACTATGACAGAAGGCTCCAATGTGGTAGGGGCTTATCGTGCCAATGACAATATGATTATAGGAGAGCGCAACCCATTCCTATATCGCAACCCTGATGATCCTTCCGCCCTCCCACAGGTGGTACTTCCCAATGGAGGTATCTATAAGCTGGAACAAAATAACCTCCAAAGCTACTACTTACGCAATGCCTTGGAGTACAATAAGGCTTTCAAAGACCAAGAGGAGCAGGACAAACATACTCTTAAGCTCTTCTTAGGACAAGAATTCCGCTATACCGATAGGGATAACCAATCCTTCGATGGTTATGGCTATCAGTTCAATCGCGGTGGGGTAGTCTTTACCGATCCTCGAATCATAGAAAAGGTGATTGCCGATAACGCCCAATACTTTGATCGCTCTACCGGTCGTGAACGAGGGGTGGCTTTCTTCTCTCAGGCATCCTATGGCTTCCGCAACCGTTATATCCTCTCTGGTACACTGAACTATGAGGGCTCTAACCAGCTTGGTAGAAGCCGTAAGGCTCGTTGGCTCCCTACTTGGAATATCAGTGGCCGTTGGAATGTGACCAACGAACATTTCTTGCCTGCGACCCATGCCCTTTCTAACCTCTCTTTCCGCCTTAGCTATGGACTGATTGCAGGGCTAAACAATATAGGAAATGCCTTACCTATCATGGTTAGTACCATTACCCCCCGCTTCCGCAATCAGGATAATGAACGCCTAATCCGTATCCTTTCTCTCCAGAACTCTGACCTTACTTGGGAGAAGGTGTATGAGACTAACTTCGGTACCGACATAGGCTTCCTTTCCAATGCGATCTCTCTCTCGGTAGACCTCTACCAGAAGAACTCCAAGGACTTATTAGACATTGTGCGTACTTCCGGTATGGGAGGGGAAATAAATAAGTATGCTAATGATGCCTCCATGACCACTCGTGGGGTCGAGCTAGTACTGGATACCCGTAACTTTAAGACAGAGGATTTCTCTTGGAGTACCAGTGTGAACTTTGCTTATTTCAAGCAAGAGATTACCTCCTTGGCCAATGCGTCTAATAGTGTTTTCAACTTGGTACGTGAGACGGGGGGTAATGTATTGGGCAATCCACGCAACACCCTCTATTCCTATGACTTTGCCGGTCTTAATAGCCAAGGAATGCCGCTGTTCAACCTCAAGGGAGGAAGCAGCGACTATAAGGATATTGATTTCCAAGACCGTGATAATATCCTCTCCTATCTCAAGAAAGAAGGAGCGGTGGATCCTAACATTACAGGAGGACTTAGCAATACTTTCCGTTACAAGAATTGGGAACTCAATTTCCTTATCACCATGCAGGCGGGCAATAAGATTCGCAAGGCACCCCTCTACAAAGGAGCTGGCTATGATGACTTGAGTGTCTTCCCAAGAGAGTTTAAGAATCGCTGGGTAGCCCCTGGAGATGAGGCCTTAACTCAAATACCAGGCATTGTCTCTCAGCGAACACTCAATGAGGAAAACAAGGCCTATATCTCAAGAGCTTATAGCGCCTATAACCACTCTACCGCTCGTGTAGTCGATGGCTCTTTTGTACGCATGAAGAGTATCTCCCTCTCCTATACCTTTGACAAGGAAGTTTTGGAAAGCCTCAACTTAGGCAACCTTTCCCTACGCTTACAAGCCTCCAATCCCTTCCTAATCTATGCCCATAAGGACTTGAACGGACAGGATCCGGAATTTTTCCGCTCTGGAGGAGTAGCCTACCCGATTACGCCCCAATATACCTTTACCATCAATCTTGGAATCTAACAAAACAGCAACTCATGAAAAGAAACAAATACTTGTCCCTCTTGGCCTTAGCCCTTACCTTGGTGCTGAGCGCTTGTAACAAAATATTAGACGACCTACCAGATAGCCGTACAGAAATAGATAGTCCTGAAAAAATAGAGGAACTTTTGGTCGGCGCCTATCCTAATCGCTTTCCTACTTACATCGCAGAGATGATGAGTGATAATGTAAGCGAGAAAACTTCCTTCTTAGGAATCTCAACCCTTAATACAGATATGTATTTCTGGAGAGATAACAATGAGATAGATGGGGAGGACAATACCCCAACCGACTATTGGGTGGCCTGCTATGCTGCCATTGGGGCAGCCAATCAGGCGTTGGAATCCTATGCCGAATTAGGCGAGTCAGCCCGATATAACTATATCAAAGGAGAAGCCTTGGTAGCACGAGCCTATGCCCATTTTATGTTGGCTTACCTTTGGTGTAAGCCTTATAATGAGGCTACCGCTGCCACTGATTTGGGATTGGCCTATATTACTGAGCCTGAAAAGCATGTTTTCGGACACTACACCCGTATTCCACTTAAGGAATATTATGATGCTATAGAGCGTGACCTCACCCAAGGGCTTCCCTTGCTCGATGATAGCAAATATAAGCAACCTCGTTTCCACTTTACCACAGCGGCAGCTCATGCCTTTGCCACGCGCTTCTACCTAATGAAAGCCCAGTGGGATAAGGTAATTGAACATGCCGATGCCGTTTTGGGAGCCAATGCAGAAACCAAGCTTAGGAACATAAAAACCCTCAATGCGGTAGCCCTCGAGTCCAGAAGTGCTTACTATACAGAATCCACTAATCCATCGAATATACTTGTGGGGACGGCTCGCTCTGCCTTGGCCTATCGTTTCCAGACTCATAAGTATAGCCTAACTTTGCAAAAGATGGCTGAGATCTGCTCTCCTCGTAATACCCATCCTTTGAACTTCTCCAATATCAGTTGGGAAGCAGTCAATTCGGCTTTGGGAGATGGTGCAGGTAATATCGTCTTTCCTAAGTCTAACTACTACTATAAGTATGTAAATCGTTCGGCAGGTACTAGGGTTTATTATAGCGCAGCGGTTTTGTTCTCTTACGATGAGGTCTACCTCAACCGCTTGGAGGCCTACCTAATGTCCGGCAACTTAGATCAGTTCCGTCGTGACCTCTTTACCTATCTCATTCCTAAGACCCATAATAGCTCTCGACCCAATGAGGCCTATCCTTTTCCTCGCTTGACCTTCGAGCGCTATATGACTCAGGCGGCGCTTGATAGGCGTTATCAGGGTAGAGGCGTTGATTTTGATCCTCCCTATCCCCTCACAACCCGACAGAGAGAATGGCTCCAAGCGGTAGTGGATATCCGACGAGTGGAGTTTGTACAAGAAGGCTTGCGCTGGTTCGATAACAAGCGCTTAGGGATGAAGGTCGTGCATAAGGTGGGCGATAGCCAAATAGAACTCACCAAGGGTGACCCTCGTCGAGAGCTTCAAATCCCCAATAGCGCCCTTGAATTTGGTATAGCACCCAACCCTCGTTAATCATTTAATTCTGTAAGTATGAACAAAATAACCTATATATGTGTCGCCCTTTCTGTAGCCCTTTTCAGCTGCAATAAAAAAGAGACACTCGATCCCCAAAGTGTGATCCATGACGATACGGATACTCCCACTGCCTTGGATACCTATATTCGAAACGAATATATCAACCCCTATAATATAGAGGTCAATTACAAATATGTGGATGTCAATTACGAGATGGGACGCTACCTATATCCACCGACTGAAAGCAAGGTACAGCCTTTCTTGGAGATGATCAAGGACGTTTGGTTAGGAGCCTATCAACAGGTAGCCGGTACGACCTTTGTTAGCCAGGTAGCTCCTCGACAGATAAGCCTTATTGGAGGGCGTAACTTAGATCCTCAGCGCAATCCCGAGACCTACCTCTTCGAGGAAACGCTCGGTCAGGCTGACAATGGGGCTAAGATCACCATCGCTCGGGTGGACTATTATGATCCAGCTCATCCAGATGAGGCCAATATCAGGCATATCATCCATACCATTCAGCATGAGTACTGCCATATCATCAATCAGCATAAGCCTTTTGCGCCTGAATTTGGGAAAATAACCCCCGATGATTACAGTTCTTCTTGGCATGGTAAGACAACGGCTCAGGCCAATGCCTTAGGCTTTATTACCAACTATGCAGCGGCAAACCCCTTTGAGGACTTTGCTGAAATGACCTCTCATATGCTCATGAAGTCCAAGGCGCAATGGGATGCCGCCCTCAATGCCATGCCTGAGAAAGGGAAGGTAGCTCTTAAGAAGAAAGAAGCCTTTATCGTGGAGTACTTCAGAGCCGAATGGGGTATTGATTTCTATCAGCTCCAAAGGGTTGCTTACCAAAGAATGCAGAACTATTTGTAAATAAAAACGGATACTAAAATGAGAAAAATATTATATCTACTCGCTATCATGGCTGTAGCCGGATGCCAAAAGAACGAACCCGACTTGCTCATGGGTAAAAACGCCTCCGAACGTATGGCACAAAACAAAGAAAATCTCAAAAAGACCCTTTCAGAGGCGCCTAATGGCTGGAGATTAAGCTATTTTCCTAAAAGGAATACCTTTGGAGGCTATACCTTCCTGATGAAGTTTACTCCTGAAGGACGCGTAACGATGGTGGCCGACTTTGGTAGTGGCACCGCTCCTCAGGAGAGTAGCTACCAAATTCAGGAAGGACAAGGCCCTCTTTTGGTCTTTACCACCCGAAACTATATTCATACCCTGCTCGAACCCCTCACCTATAGCCCAGACCCTCGGGAGCATATCGGTAAAGGCCTCGAAGGCGAATTTCAGTTTGTCTATATAGGGCAGGAGGGCGATAAGCTTAAGTTTAAAACCCAGCGCAAGGCAACTGAACAATTTGTTTACTTTGAAAAGGCCACTGCCGAGGATTGGACAACTATAGGCACCCAAGGTGAACAGCTCGATGGTATCAATCATACCTATTACCTGAAGGTGACTTCTACTCAAGGGGTGGAGAATTATTATGTAAGAAGTGCCTTCCGCATGTTCCTTTTTACCTCCATGCAGGATAGCCACAAAGCAAGCAGAGCAGGTGTCGCAGTGAATCCTAATGGGCTGACCTTTACGCCTTCTTTGGAGATAGCAGGAGAAAAATTCACCCATATGACAGCAGTCCCAGGAACCCCTCCGCTGAACTATACAGCACAAAGTAATGGAGTGACTATCGAACTAAAACACTTCAATGATCCTATGGATGAGTTCGAATCCCAAGGGGATGTTGTCAATGATTTTATCATACTTTTGGGTGATCAAGCACATCTTAACTTGCCTTATATGAGTGCGGACTTCAAAAATGATTTCTATACAGAGGTAGGCCAAGGAAAATTCTTCTCCTACGAGCTTCTTTTCCAATCCGATGCGGATACGCCTCTTTTGCGAATAGGCTATACCCCGACCGGGAACCAAAATGATAGAGTGTTTTACGCCTACAAATGCAACTATGAAATCCGTGATAAGAAGATATACATCACCTACATAAGCGAGCATGAGGATATGGATGAGTTCTGGATAGATCCTAATAATGAAGCAATTCTACAGATGGCACAGGAGCGATTGACTCATTTTATAGCGTTGAGCTCCCAAGGAATCTATCTTTGGAAGTCCAGCTTGTCCGCCTCTTTGGGACCTGTGTACTATATGAGAAGTATTTCGGAACCTAAGTATTACTTCCCTGGTACGGTGAACCAAGCCGTGGAAGAATAAGAGATATCGTTAATGAATAATGGTAATGGTTAATGATTTGTCCCTTGCAAGGGACAAATCATTAACCATTATTGAATTATTATACATTTGTCATTGGTCATTTCTTATTTAATTCGTATCTTTGCACTTAGAAATAATCTAAATCAAAATGGACAATATCTCCCAGCTTCTTTTTTTGGTGTCCGATAGTCTTCTGATACCGGATATCATTGTGTTATTGGTGCTATTTGTAAGGGCTTTGCTCTTGGTAGGTAGCTTCTACAATCAGTATATCACCAAGTATAAGAATGAACGGCAATTGCGCCCTATCCTTCAGCAGCTGACCCCTGAGCGTATAGAAGAACTACAGGCGGTGCTCCCTGAAAAAGACAACTCCCTATTCGTAAAATACTTACGAGCTATACTTGCACGCCCTGCCGACGATGCTTATGCCGATTATATGATTACCAACTTCGAGAACGAGGCCGAAAAAGATGTGGTAACTTCCAAGCTCTTGGCCAAAGTAGGGCCAGTTTTGGGGCTTATCGGCACACTGATTGCTATGAGTCCAGCCCTTACGGGACTTTCCCAAGGGGATATTTCCAAGATGGCGTCCAATATGCAGGTAGTTTTTGCTACGACGGTAGTGGGATTGGTAGTGAGTTTGGTGGGCTTGGTCACCCTACAGTTCAAACAGCGCTGGTATGCCAAGGAGATCAACCAATTGGACTATATCACTCGTATCCGTAACCAACAAAATAGCGCCCAATGAGAAATAACCGCAGAACAACCCCTTTCAAAGATGACGATGCCGACCCGCTAAGCGTGGTGGTCAATCTTTTCGATGTGGCCATGGTCTTCTCCGTGGCGCTGATGGTCTCCATGGTGATGAATCTCAATCTCTCGGCTTTCTTTACCGGGGGTGATTTTACCATTGTGAATAAGAATGGGGATGAGATGGAGATCATCCAAAAGAAAGGAGAAAAAATCACCAAATACAAAACCGCTAAGGGCGCCTCTTCCTCTAATACCTCTTCTAAGGAAAAAGGAAAACGCCTTGGCACGCTCTACGAGAACCAAGACGGGGAGAATATCTTTGTGCCAGACTAATAAGTGAAAAGTGAAGAGTGAAAAGTGAAGAGTGAA
>NZ_KE992164.1:18028-49947 GCF_000466425.1 Capnocytophaga sp. oral taxon 863 str. F0517 | reverse complement strand
GAAGAGTGAAAAGTGAAGAGTGAAAAGTGAAGAGCCGCTATTCACGCTTCATTTTTCACTTTTCACTAATTTTAGTTTTTCCCAAAACAGTTGGGTAGGGAAGCCTACCACATTGTTATAAGAACCTTCGATGGAGCGGATACCTACCGCTCCAATCCATTCCTGGATACCATAGCTGCCGGCCTTGTCATAAGGCTGGTAATGGGTGAGGTAATAGTCAATCATCTCTGGGGTGAGGGTGGCGAAGGTAACCAAGGTCGTGTCGTGGAAACAGATTTGCTGCCGGGTAGTGCTTAGGCATACAGCGGTAATCACTTGGTGGGTACGCTCGGAGAAGCGGCTAAGGGTTTGGAAGGCATCGGCATAGTCCTTGGGCTTTCCGATAGCCTCACCTTCGAACCAAATGAGCGTATCGGCGGAGATAAGGATTTCATCCTCTTGGAGGGAAGCAAGCAGTGGAGCGGCCTTCTGCTGGGCGATATACATGGGGATAGCAGCCCCCTGAAGCTCGGAAGGGTAGGACTCTTCACAAGAGGAGAGGCGCACCTCAAAGTCTATTGCCAAATCCTTGAGGAACTGCTGGCGACGTGCCGAAGCAGAAGCAAGAACGTATTTCATTAAGAGTTTTGAGTTTTTAATTTTAAGTTTTGAGTTAACGGTTTATGCAAGTCACAGTAAAAAGTGAAGCGTGAAAGCAGAGTGTTTGCTATTCACGCTTCACTTTTTTCTTTATTCAATTAAGGTTTGTTTATCTTAAGATATAGACGAATCCACTAAGGATAAAGGCGTTTACAAAATCTACAAAGAAGGCGCCGACCATTGGAACGATGAGGAAGGCCTTATGAGAGGGGCCAAATTTGTCCGTGATGGATTGCATATTGGCTACCGCAGTTGGGGTTGCTCCCAAGCCAAATCCACAGTGTCCGCCGGCTAATACGGCAGCATCATAGTCCTTACCCATTAGGCGGTAGGTGACAAAGTAGGCATAGGTGCTCATTACGAAGGTCTGTACTGCCAAAATTACGAGCATAGGGAGTGCTAAGTCCAAAAGCTGCCATAGCTTGAGGTTCAGAAGCGCAATACCTAAGAAGAGACTTAGGGAAGCATTACCAAAGACATCAATGGCACGATCGAACATTTTGATTTTGAAGACGTAGGTGAGTATATTGCGTAAGAATACGCCAAAGAATAATGCCCAAACGAATTGAGGTAAGGTGAACTTCTCAGGGAAGAAAGCCTTTACCGTCTCGGAGTCCATCAGGGCGGAGAAGGAGAGGCAGGCAGCAAAGAGTGCCATGGTCTCAATAGCGGACTTGGAGGTGATAAGGCGTTGTTTTTCAGGTTGTTCGAATACACCTACTTCTGTGTCGTTATCATTGTTGTTCTTTTGAGCTTCCTCGGAGAGTGGTTTTCTACCCATTTTATTGACCAAGCGGCGTGCGACAGGCCCTCCGATGAGTCCTCCTAAAACTAAACCAAAGGTAGCGGAGGCCATCCCTAAGGCAGTAGCCCCTTGTATATGATAATCTTGTTCGAGTACCTTACCCCAAGCCCCAGCAGTACCATGTCCACCGGTGAGGGTAATGGAGCCAGTTACTAAGCCTATGATAGGCTTTAGGCCGAAGGCAGAGGCCAAGCCTATCCCTACAATATTTTGTACCACGATGAACAGTGCTACTATCCCTAAGAAGATGAACAATCCGACACCTCCTGATTTCAAGCGGGAAAGGTCTGCACTCAGTCCGATAGAGGTAAAGAAAAATAGCATGAAGGAGTCCTGGAGTCCCTTGTCAAAATTCAAGGAGATTCCTTCCCCTAAAGTAAGTCCGTTTTCGAAGGAAAGCCCCGTTACAGTATATAAGAGGTAGACAAGGAAGGACATCAATAGCCCTCCGGCCACCGGTTCAGGAATGTTGAAGTTTTGGAGCAATTTGATTTTAGTAACAAGAAGTCGCCCAAGGAGCAATACCAAAGTAGCCGCAATAAGGGTGTAGTAAGGGTTAACAACGATTGTATTCATAACAAAAAGGTTTGATTTTGATATTAATAAAAAATCCTCTTAGCATTTTTATGATAAGAGGATTATAGTACCTGAGGAGGGAATCGAACCCTCACTCCGAAGAACACGAGTTTGAGTCGTGCGCGTCTACCAATTCCGCCACTCAGGCAATTATTGTTATGAATTTTCGAGTGCAAAAGTACAACTTTTTTTTTAATCTGCAAAAAAATCATTCTTTTTTTTTCAAAGTCATTTTTAATTTATATCTTTGCACCTGAAAACAAAGTAGCCGTCTTTTGGCTGTAAAAAATCGTAAATTACTTATAATTAGTTCATTTTATGGAATATTCGATGCCAGCTGTCAAGATTTTTGCTTGTACCCAAAGCACTGAATTAGCAGGCAAAATTGCTCAAGCCTATGGGGTTGAGCTGGGAAAGGTACTTTTCTCCCGCTTCAGTGATGGAGAATTTCAACCTTCTTTCGAGGAATCGGTGCGAGGTGCACGTGTTTTTATCGTAGGCTCTACCCATCCTTCTTCTGAAAATCTGATGGAGATGCTCCTGATGATCGATGCCGCTAAGCGTGCATCCGCCAAGCATATCACCGCGGTGATGCCTTACTTTGGTTGGGCTCGCCAGGACAGAAAGGACAAGCCTCGTGTGCCTATAGCTGCGAAGCTGGTAGCCAATCTCCTTGAGACAGCCGGTGCTACTCGTGTTATTACCATGGACTTACATGCGGATCAAATCCAAGGCTTCTTTGAAATTCCGGTAGACCACCTCTATGCCTCTACCATATTTGTGCCTTATATCAAGTCCTTGAACTTAGAAAACCTCTGTATTGCCTCTCCCGATATGGGAGGTTCTAAAAGAGCGCACTCCTATGCCAAATTCCTCAATAGCGAGGTGGTGATTTGCTACAAGCAACGCAAAAAAGCCAATGTGATTGAGAAAATGGAACTCATAGGCGAGGTAGAAGGTAAAAACGTAATCTTGGTAGACGACATGGTCGATACTGCTGGTACCTTGGTCAAAGCCTCCGAGATTATGAAGGAAAAAGGAGCGGTGAGCGTACGTGCGATCTGTACTCATGCGATCCTAAGTGGCAACGCCATCGAAAGAATACAAGCCTCTCCGATGGAAGAGCTTATCGTAACCGATTCTATCCCGCACCACTTACAGACACCAAAGATACACATTTTGAGCTGTGATAAGCTCTTTGCCGATGTGATGCGTTCGGTACACGAACACGCCTCTATCAGTAACAAATTCTTAATGTAAATTTTAAATTAATATATTTTTATGCAATCAATTACAATCGTAGGATCTCAAAGAGAAAGCGTGGGCAAGGCAGCAAGCAAGGCCTTACGTAATGCTGGAAAGGTCCCTTGCGTACTATACGGGGGGGATAATACCATTCACTTTTCAGCAGACAGCTTAGCCTTCAAAAAGTTGGTATATACTCCTAATGTATATACAGCAACGATTGAATTAGAAGGAAAGACTTATACTGCTATCCTTCAGGATATTCAGTTCGACCCTGTAACGGATAACATTCTCCATGTGGACTTCTATCAGCTTCACAAGGACAGAGAGATTACGCTTGCCGTACCTATCAAGGTAGTAGGTACAGCCCCTGGGGTAATGGCTGGTGGTTCTCTTCGTATCGTGAACCGTAAGCTAAAGGTAAAAGCCCTTCCAGAGAATCTGCCAGACTTCGTTCCTGTGGATATTTCTTGGATGGAAATGGGTAACCGCTTCTATGTGACCAGAATTCCACAAGAAAGCTACAAGATCATGCATCCGGACAACACCGTAGTATGTCAGGTACGTGTATCTCGTGCTGCTCTTAAGGCGGCGCAAGAGGCTGCAAAGGCTGAAACTAAGAAAAAGAAATAATTTTTGTCTGTAGCTCATGTATAGTAAGAGGCTGCCTCCCGTGGGAGACAGCCTCTTCTTTTGGATGTTATGAGATTTTATATCGTTCGCTCAATCACGTAATCTACGATTTGGCGTAGGGAGGTCTTATAAGGGGAATCGGGGAAGTCCTCGAGGATGGATAAGGCTTTGGCCTGATAGGCATGCATTTGGGTTTCTGTATGGGCAATCCCCCCATGCGCCTTGACATACTGGATTACTTCCCTTACACGCTTCTTGTCGGTGTTGTGATTTTTTACGCTATTAATCAGCCATTTGCGTTCTTTTTCGTCGGCCTGATTGAGGGCGTATATCAGCGGTAGGGTCATTTTCTGCTCCTTGATATCAATTCCGGTAGGCTTACCGATAGCCTCGTCGCTATAGTCAAATAGGTCATCTTTGATTTGGAAGGCCATACCTACATATTCTCCGAAGGCACGCATCTTCTCGATTAGCGCAGCATTATCGGGTTGTACCGAGCAAGCGCCCATAGCACAACAGGCCGCGATTAGGGTAGCCGTCTTCTGGCGAATAATCTCGTAATAGACCTCTTCGGTGATGTCCAACCGGCGCGCCTTTTCCATTTGGAGTAGCTCTCCTTCGCTCATCTCGCGTACGGCTACCGAGATGATGCGCAGTAGGTCAAAATCGCCATGGTCTATGGAGAGTAGCAATCCCTTGGAGAGGAGGTAGTCCCCCACCAAGACCGCAATCTTATTCTTCCATAAGGCATTGATGGAGAAGAAGCCACGTCGCTTGTTGCTATCGTCCACCACATCGTCATGCACCAAGGTAGCGGTATGAATCAGCTCAATAACCGAGGCACCTCGGTAGGTACGCTCATTGATGGCACCTTCCCCGGCGAGTTTGGCCACCAGGAAGACGAACATAGGGCGCATCTGCTTGCCTTTGCGATTGACAATGTAGTGTGTGATACGGTTGAGCAAGGCCACCTTGGAGGACATGGAATTTCTGAATTTGTCCTCGAAGGCAGCCATCTCTGCCGCTATAGGTTCTTTGATTTGTTCGGTAATCTTAGCCAAGGTAATTTGTTGGGTTTAGGTTATTCCCATTCGAGAAGGCGTCTTTCGCCCTCTATGGTCTTGATATCAGTGATGTCTTGGGACATTTCTATCACCCCCTTGTAGTTCTTTTGGGCATCGCGCACGGCGAAGTAGCGGACATAGATGAGGCGACCGCGGAAGTTGAACCAAAAGTTAGCCTCATTTTGAGTGCCATTGCGGAAGGCTTCCACGATTTTCAGTACGGTACCCACACTTTTAGGAGGGTGGCAGAACTTCACCTCGCGGCCGATGATACCAGCGCTTCGCGGGAAGACACGCTCCTCACCACGGTTGTAGAAGATTACCTTGTCGTGCTCATCCACAAAAGTAATGTCTACAGGAAGGGTCTTCAGTAGCAAGTTCACTTGCTCGACGGTCATATAGCCTTCGTCGTAGTGCTGTGCCTTGTCGTCAAAGACCACATCGGTACGCAGGGTAGTATCTTGGGAAGGGTGTACATAGCCCTCTTCGTTGGGGTAAGAAGGGGGTGGGGTAGGGAGCATCCAGCCGATCTCATCCTCGCCCTGGCGCATCTTAATCCAGTCCTCATCGGAGAGGATTTCCAAGGAGCGTGCAAAGAGAATGTTGTATTCTACGGAAAGCAAGCGCAGGAGGTTCTCTTCTATATAGACCATGTTCTCACGCGCTTTGTCTAACTCCTTGTCTTCCAAATTCTTTCTTACCAAGCGGAACATATCGCGGATGGTATCGTGGAATGACCACATATTCTGGGAGGGGTTCGTCCAGCCCTTTTGTTCCAGGAAGGGGAAGAGTTGGTTTTCCTTTCTCTGGAAGCGTTTCTCCACGGTGGAGAGCTGGTTGAAGAGGTTGTAGAACTTCTGGTAGTCCACCTGGGGATCAGTCTGCATGATCTCGTCCAAGAGCTTCTCAATAAGCTCAGTCTCATGCAGATACGTACGTATAGGGTGCCCTTCGGCTAATTCTGAATACATATCTGTAAGGGTATTTAACAAGTGGCAAATATACAACTTTTTTTTGAAGAAAGAAAGCCAAATATTCCTTTGAGGTTTTGGAAAAAATAGCTATCTTTGCTCTCTAATTTTAAGTGAAAGTAACCATGACAAAAGAAACAACTTTTGATGTGCTTATTGAAATTCCTCGTGGAAGTAGAAATAAGTATGAATACGATTTCGAATTAGGCAAGATGCGCTTCGATAGAATGCTCCATACCTCCATGGTATATCCTACCGACTATGGCTTCATTCCTGAGACCTTGGCCGATGATGGCGACCCCTTGGACGTTTTGGTCATCTCCACCATTCCTTTCTTCCCAGGCTGTGTGGTAGAGGTAAAGCCTATAGGAATCCTCTATATGTCCGATGAAAAAGGAGGTGATGAGAAAGTACTTTGCGTGCCTAAGGCCGACCCTATGGTCAAATCCCTCAGCCAGCTCAACGAGGTAAACCCTCACCTTACTAAGGAAATAGAACACTTCTTCAAAGTGTATAAAGACTTGGAAAACAAGAAAGTAGAGGTGCGTGGCTGGGGCGATGCTGAAGCTGCCCTAAAGGTATACAAGGAATGTGTAGACCGCTACGAAGGACAAAGCGCTAAGAAATTTGTTCTTTAATTGTTAATTATCAAGGGTTAAAGAACTAGAAATATATATCTATAAAATTTGTAAGTAACTCATTATCAATCATTCATTATTACATCCCCCCTGCCCCCCTCAAGGGGGGAGTTACGGAGTGGTATCAAGCAGGGTGGTGAAAGTTTAATCTAAGTATACTGATAACCAGCATGATAGTTCAACGGTATCCTATTCCCCCCTTGAGGGGGGCTAGGGGGATGTTGTAAAAAGCCTTTGACAATCATACAAGTTAACTATATTAGTCTATTTTTTAACTATTGATTCGCATTGATAATTAATCATTAGCAATTAAAAATTAACCATTAAGAAGATGGCAAAGAAAGAGAAAGAAAAAGTAGAAGAGATTAAGGACAAGGATGCCAAGGCACAAGCCCTGAAGCTGGCTTTGCAACGCTTGGAGAAGTCCTTTGGAAAGGGAACGGTGATGCGTATGGGAGACAAGGTAGCCGAGAAGGTGGAGGTAATCCCCTCCGGTTCCTTGGGGTTAGATATTGCCTTGGGGGTAGGAGGCTATCCTCGTGGTAGGGTGATCGAGATTTTCGGTCAGGAGTCCTCAGGTAAGACGACCCTTACCCTGCATGCCATTGCCGAGGCACAGAAACTCGGAGGCTCCGCAGCCTTTATCGATGCCGAACATGCCTTCGACCCTTCATATGCCAAGAAAATAGGGATAGATGTGGACAACCTGATCGTATCCCAACCTGATAACGGAGAACAAGCCCTTGAAATCGTAGATGGATTGGTACGCTCCGGTGCGGTGGATATCATCGTTGTGGACTCTGTGGCCGCACTAACCCCAAAAGCAGAAATAGACGGCGAGATGGGGGACTCCAAAATGGGGGTACATGCCCGATTGATGTCCCAAGCCTTGCGCAAAATCACCGGTAGCATCAGTAAAGCCAACTGTGTAGTGATGTTTATCAACCAGCTCAGGGACAAAATCGGGGTGTCCTTCGGAAATCCTGAGACAACCACCGGGGGGAATGCCTTGAAGTTCTATGCCTCTGTACGTGTGGATGTACGCCGACAAACTACCCCTCTCAAAACAAAAGAAGGAGAAGCCTATGGTAGCCTTACCCGTGTAAAAGTGGTCAAAAACAAAGTGGCACCTCCCTTCCAAGGAACAGAGTTTGAAATTATATACGGGGAAGGTATCTCCAAGGTTTCCGAAATCGTAGATTGGGGAACTGACTTTGATATACTCTCCAAGAGTGGCGCCTGGTATAGCTACGGCGGTACCCGCCTGGCCAACGGCCGTGATGCCATGAAGGCCTTACTAATGGACAATCCCGAAATGGCCGAAGAGATAGAGGCTAAAATCAAGGAAGCCGTCAAAGAAGGAAAAGTAGTGGTGAAGAAAAAAGGCAAGAAAACAGCAGCTAAAGGCAAAGCTGCAGCGCCTGATGAAGAGGAAGAAGAATACGATGAACCGGAAGAGGACGACGATTTCCCAGAAGAGGAAGAAGACGATTAGTAGTGGTTAGTGGTTAGTGATTAGTGGTTAGCGGCTAATCACTAACCACTAACTACTAATCACTGTCTTCCCTTCACAGAGAAAGGAACGCCCAGTCCCAAAGGGATTTTCTCTATCTCATTATCTAAGGTAATGCGTGTCCAGCCACCATTGGCACGGCATCGGATTCTAAGATCGCTATCCTTACTTCCCTTTAGCTCAACAGGCTGCAAGGCTACCCAAATCACTCCTTTAGGAGCAAAAACGGACAATTCCTTGGTAAAAATCTGTCGTTTTCTGCTGGTAGGAACCTCTATATAGATAGGCTTTTCTATCAAGGGCTTAAAGAGGGTATGTTCCTTATTACTCTGGTAAACCACCACACGTAGCACACAACGGTCAAGGGTGTTGGCCACAATATTCATCTCAAACTTTGTAAGAAAAGTATTCTTGTGCAGTGAGATAAAGTCGCCCAATTCTACATCTTCGTTTCTTTGGTTTTCTCCCCCGACTTCTTCTGTGGGAGTAATACTCATCGTAATAATGGTAGGTAAGCCTTTTCCTTTGAGGGTACGCTCCTTAGGCTGCTTAGCCGTAAAGGTCGCCTCAGGAAGTGCAATCTCGGCTGACTCCAAGACCACTTTGTCGGTGATATCCTTCTTTACAAGCACCTTATGCTTATAGCTTAGATGTCCGAAGTAGATACTATCGGTCTCCTTGGCATGGAGGGCATCCAAAGAAAAGCCTCCCTGCTCATCACTGATAAGACCTTTGGAAGTTCCTTTGATGCCTATATTTACATATTCAATAGGATGGTTTTGGCTATCCTGTACCACTACTTTTTGTGCAAACCCACTCAGGGAGCAGCAACATAAAAAGAGAAAAAACTTCATGTTAGTTTTGAATTTTAAGTTTTTAGTTTTGAGTGTGCCAACTACTAATCATTAACCATTAACAACTGTTCTATAGTATTGATATCTTTGGGAAAGAAATGTTGAAAATTAGCGTTTTGTAATAGATATATACATTCACAATCTTGCAAGGTCTCTAAAAGATGAGAAGCCACCCATACAATATGGGTTTGTGCTAAAGAGCGGAGCAACTGCTTGATATGTAGAGAGGAAGAAATATCCAATCCATTGAAAGGCTCATCAAAGATATAGAGGGTATAGGGTTTCTGTAAGAGGGCATTGTAATATACTTTCTTGCGTATACCTGTAGATAACTGCTTGATAAGTAGTTTTTTATCTATATCAAAAACATAGTTCTTAGAAGGAGCTATACCCAAAAGTTTGCTGTAAAAAGTGTAGAATTCCCCAACGGTAAGATGCTCATATAAGTAAGGTTCTGTAGGGGAAAAAGCCACTTGGTCAGATGAAAGTGTTTTCTTATTATACAAAATTTCTCCTTGGTAAGATTCCAAACCACTAAGGCACTTGAAAAAGGTTGTTTTGCCTGCTCCATTGACTCCTACAACCCCATACAAGCCAGGTTTCTCTATAGTAAGGGAAATATGATTTAGAATAACCCTATCTTGGTAACTCTTTTCTAAGTGATTTATCTGTAACATGTTGGTATTTTTGAATATTTTGTATGGCTAAAAAATAGAAATAGGGGAGTAGTAATAAGGGGAATATATAGAATACGCCTAAGAAAATGGCCATAATTGCAAAAGATTGAGGAAGGGGTTGGTTGAAAAAGGCATATTTGGTAAGTACACCGACTATAGCAACTCCCAAGCAGAGGAATAAAACAGCTATTTCGTCTATACCAAAACATATAAGATAAGTGAGTCCCAAGGGGGAAAAGACTAAGGCTGTATTCTTAATCCCTGCGATAAGTTGGCTATGTAAGTAGTCCTTTCCTCGCTGAGCAGCTATGGTGATATAAGAGGGGTGTTCTCTTTCAAAATAAGGCATGCAACACACTATGCCCATTGCCCCAAAGGCAAAAAGTGCTAAGTTAGGATTGTTATATACACCTGCTATGACCACAAGCCCTATAAGGAAAGGCAAAGAGAAAAGGAGTTTATATTTTCGGAAAGTAGTATGCCAGAGCGGATCTGAAAGAGAAAAGGGGTAAGGTATGGTAAGCTGTCGCTGCGTAAGCCAAGGGATAAGGCAAAGTCCGAAGAAATAGAGTGCAGCCCAAAGGTAATCTCCTTTGCCAATAAGCAGCAGTATAAAGGGTAAATTTTCTATACCATATTCTCCTAATAGAACGCTCCTATAATGAGGATGGGTACAGAGCAAAGGCAAATCTTCCCTACTATTATGATAGGAAAGTGTAGCGAGCGGAAAGAGGATTAAGAGCCAAGACCACGATACATAGTGTAGGTATAGCACATACAATGCCCCTGCCATAGCTGTGATAAGTACAGCAATGGTCAGTAGGTCTCCTTTGGCAAAGAGCCTTCGGTAATAGATATAGGATAGGTATAGGGAAAGTTGCATGAGCTTATAGGCCTTTTCCCTTATGATATCCCTCCCAAAAGGCATCTACTAAGCGCTGTAAGTCTTGACATAATAGAATACTTAGGAGTGCGGCAGTTATTGCTATTAGAAAATTACGTTCTGTACTTGTTTTCATGGATTATTTATTTTGGTTTGGCACTCAAGTTTTGTAAGTTGGTTTTGGGCTTACTGTTTCAGTGTGTTAAAAAATAAATGATTTTTCCAGTTTAGGATTTGATAATCAACCACAAAGATAAGAAAATTATTTGATAAAATAATATCTTTTAATTACACCTATCATATAGATAAACAAATAAAATAATCAAGAACATTATTGTTGTTGTCCAATAAAGTCTTTTGTATTTTTTTTTATAATATTCATTATCTTTCATATTAAATCTTATTTTCCGTTATATCCTTTCTTAAAGCCTTCTATAAATTCTGATCTTCTATCATATAGATAAATGCCAGTTGTAATCATAAAAAACACAGCAGGCCAATTCCTCCTTCAATTCCTTTTAGTTCATTTGAATTTAGGGCTCTAAATTCTTTTAAGCTACCAAGTTTCACTCCTTGAGCTACCTCTTGTTTTTTAGAATTGTATTCATAAAGATAAAATTAAAAATTAATAATTATTCTTTGAGCTTACTTTTATTGTGCACATCTTTAGTAACTAACTCAGTGCAAAGGTATGAAAAAAATTCTAAGAATAGCTTGTTTATAAAGGAATAAAAAATTCTATTTTAGAATATTATAGTGATCTAACTTTATTTATATGTTTTGAAATTATTGTAAATAAAAAATATAAAATAGAATGATTGTTTTATTGTATACCTTTTAATCTTAGAACTAAATAAAATATTTTTCTTTTTGTTGAAAAAATAATAAAAGATATATTTGTATTTTTAAGAAATAAATATTATTTTTGCAGCTGAAACTAAATAATTAGATAATTATGAATAACAATGAAATATTAGAGCGGATAAAAAAAATCCGAAATCTTAGGGGAGTAAAGCAAGAATATATCGCTTTGCAAATGGGGATGTCCCAATCTACCTATTCTAAAATAGAGAATGGTAACCAAAAGCTAACCTTTGAAGTTATAGAAAAAATAGCTGATGTGTTAAACATTCCTATTAATCACTTAACACAAAAAGGGATACAGATCATTCTATGAAAAAAGAGATACTTATTAAGCAACATGATATACGAGATTGTGGAGCGGCTTGTTTGGCTTCTATATATTATGGAAAGTGCAATTGTTGTGGCTAAAAAAAATCTCTTTTTGTTTGTTTTTTTATTTTTTTTATTATACCTTTGCCCAAAATATAGCGATTATGAGTAACGTAATTCCCTTAAAAGAACGTTTGGACTTCCAACAATATCAGTTGGTTATCAATACTTTGGCAAATATAGGAATAGAAATAGCGCCTCCTGGTACGCCGGTGCCCTCACCGGAAGTGGCTGCGGCTCCTTTGAATGAAAATGAACAAGTGTTCAAAATTCATCTCCCGCTGGCCGAACCGCTTTTTCTCACTGATAAAAGAGGAGGGGAGATGCTGGTGGTGACACGACAGACCTATGACAAACTGCTAATGAGAGTTGAGGAACTCGAAAGCCTCAATCGATCCCTTAAGGAGAAGCTACAGCAGGCTTCAGCACCTGCCTCAGTGGCTCCTGCGACACCTGTTGCCCCCGCTCCTTCTCATACCATGGCTTTTACGCCTCCAGTGCCTACCCCTCAGGCTCCTACTGCTCCTGTAGTGAGCCCGCCTGTGGTGACTCCACCTTCTGTAGCTGCCCCCATAGCCCCTTCTGCTCCGGCAGTAGCGCAAAGCACTCCTATTCCCAGTGAGACCCCTTCCTTTGGTAGTTTGGATTCGTTAGGAACTGCTAATCCTCTGGTACCTCATACAGTGACTAAGACAGAGGACTACCACCAAGAACCCGTTCATACGCCGGCGCCTACCTATCAAGCGCCTGCCTCCAGCTCCCTCCACACTTCTTCTGCGGCTAACCTTTCCAATGAGGAGGCCTTAGAACGTGCCAGAAGGATTATTGAGAAATACAAGAAGTAGTGATTGTTAGTTGCTGGTAATACAACTTTTAGATAAAAATAGAGAGGCTGCCCCCCAAGGGACAGCCTCTCTTAATTGGGCTTATCACCAGTAATAAGTAACTGGTGATTAACCACTAAAATCTAAAATACATGAAAAGATGCACGGAGGAATACATAGCGGCCGTTTAGTCCAAATTGGGAGGTAGCTCGTGAATAGATAAACTGCTCATTATTGTTGTTGGTCTTCACATTTTTCTCTGGATAGAGATCGAAGAGGTTGTTTACTCCCAAAGAGAGGGAGATCTTAGGGGTAAAGTTGTAAGCTACGGACAGGTCGGTGATTACCTTGCCGCGAACCACTTGGTGACCAAGCTCGTCGAATACATATTCGCTGGTACGCTTGTTGGGGGCTACGATATCAGGGGCAGTAGCCTGGCCATAGTAGGTATTGCGCAAGTAGCCGCTCCATTTGCCTAAGGTAAGGTTGTGCGATAGGGTAGCCTTAAAGCGTGGGATCACTTCTTCTAAGAGGACACGGGAGCGCTCAGAGAAGAACTTTTCTTCCAAGCCAGCTGCTTTGATAGCTCTTGGGGTGTGTATGTCTCCTACCTTACGGGTTTGGGTAAGGTTGAAAGCAAAATCATTGTTCAGGCTGAACTTATTCGCTTGTAGGGAGTGGCTTACTACCACATCTATTCCCTTGGTTTCTACATCTACCGCATTGGAAAAGAATTGTACTTTATCTACATTGATGACATCGAATAGCTGTTTGAGTTCTTGCTCTGCAGGAGAGTTGCCTCGGGGACGGTCGAAGGCCTCGGTTAGGATAATACGGTCATCGACACGGATAAAGTAAGTATCGGCACTAAGGGAAAGGCCTGCTTTGGGGATTTTTAGGGCAAATCCAGCACTGAGCGATTTGGATTTTTCTTCTTGTAACTCCTCTATTCCAAAGAGCTTGGCAGCACGGGAAATATTGTTGAAGGTCACGGTTTCCTGCAAAACACCGTTAATCTGCAAGGTGTTGATATTGGTGTAATATAACTGGTGGATAGAAGGGGCACGGAAGCCAGTGGAGGCAGCCGCGCGGAGGTTCACTTGAGGTAAGAGCTTCACACGGGTAGCGAGCTTGTAGTTGAAGGTATTGCCAAAGTCAGAATAATTCTCATAACGAACAGCGGCATTGGCCAAAAGCCATTGGGTAATATCGGACTCGAACTCTCCATAGCCGGCAAAGACATTGCGTTTTTCACTAAGGGCAGATTCCTTCTTGAAGCCAGGGAGTACCTGAGCTCCTCCGGGAAGGAAATTGCCGAAGAAATCGGTTACCTTCTGTGAGGCAGGGGTATTCAAGGCTCGCACTTGTCCGGAAACGTCATAGATCTCATAGGAGTTTTCAGCACCGGCTATAGTGCTATAGCGCTCATGGCGTTGCTCTAAACCAAAGGAGAGGCTGGACTTACGGAATAACTCAATTGGTCGAGAGAGATCCAAGTTGATCGTATTTTGGGCAAAGCGTAGCTTTCCTGCATCAAAGTAATCAGGAGAGGCAAATCGCAAGCTGGTATTGCCAGTGTTCTTGATCGTATAAGCAAATTCGTTGCGGCCAAAGGTATTGCTTAGGTCGATATGCCAAGCACCCGCTTCGCCGCGAAGTCCGGCAGAGATAGAGGAGTCCTGTATATCGGTGGAGATCAGTGGCAGATAGCCATTGGGGTGAAGTCCGGTAAAGGTACGGGCTTGGTTGGGGCGGCGGAAGAATCCTCCGGCCTCTCCATAGCGATAGCTCTGTCCGCCAAAGGCATAGAGTTCCCATTTGTCAGTGATAGGGAAAGCTGCATTGGCAAAGAATTGGGTACCCAAGAGGCTGGATTGACCTACATGCATGTTGTAGTCCTTGCGGCTAAGCCCTCGGTAGGCGAGTTCCTGCTCGGTAAAGTCCTTATTAAGGATGGTACGTAGGGCAGGGAGGGAGCTTGCACCTTGTATTTGTGCTTGATAGGCGGCATCGAAATAGTCCACCTCTTGCGCATAGCCCTTGATGAGGCCTAATAGGCGTGGGTCGGCATCTACATTGATATTGGAAAAGTAGCGGGAGAGGTTGTCTCCATGGTTGAGGGCACGGCGCTCGATGGCGTTATAGCCGTTGAAGATATCCCCGTCAAAGGTGCCCGCACGGTGGGTTTTGTCGCGGAATTGGGCGGAGAAGGTAAGGTTCAGAAAGCCTCCTTTTTTGCCCAATTCAGTACCGTAGTTGATGTCCAATTGTCCTTGTCCGCCATCGAAGTTGCCACGATGGTCGTTAGCGGTAGGGGTAAGGTGTCCGCCGTAGCTTACTTGGGCGGAGAGGCCTTTCTCTTTTTTGAGTTCGAGGTTCATCACCCCAGCGATAGCGTCGGAGCCATATTGGGCAGCGGCACCATCGCGAAGCACCTCAATACGGGAGAGGGCAAAGGAGGGAATGGTGTTCAGGTCAGTCCCTACGGTACCACGCCCAGGAGTACCATTGACATTGATAAAGGCAGAGGTGTGGCGGCGCTTGCCATTGAGTAGCACCAAGGTCTGGTCGGGGCCTAAGCCTCGGAGCTGGGCAGGGTCAAGGTGGTCAGAGCCATCGGAAACGACTTGTGTGGTTGAGGTAAAAGAGGGGGCGATACTGTTGAGTATCTGGTTGAGGTTCACCTGGGGCTGGGTTTTGCTGGTTTTAGCCACATCGAAGACATCCACCGGTACAGGGCTGTCTATCTTGGTACGTCCACCGGCGCGGGAGCCAACCACCAATACTTCGGTAAGTTCTTCCGCTTCGCTGACCAAGCTTACCACCAGGTTCTTCTGCTTTCCTACTTTCACTTCCTTGCTCTGAAAACCGATGTAGGAGAAGACGAGGGTCTGTTCGGGCTTAGCTTGTATACTGAACTCACCACGCTCATTGGTGGTTGTCCCCTTGTTGGGAACTTCTTTGACTAAGATGGTAACCCCTAATAGAGGTTCCTGTTGGTCGTCAAGCACTTTCCCTTTGAGGGTCTGTGCGCTGGCCACACCTGCCCAAAGTAGCAGGAGTAGGCTCAAAATAGTTTTCTGAAATTCTCGTATCATCTTTATTAATTTTAAGGGTCAATTTTAATTTAAGGATCAATGGTTTAATAAAAAAGAAAGCAACGATGTCACATCATTGCTTTCTTTGATATAATTATAAACTATAGGCAAAAGAAATCATGATGTCTTACATGGGTAAGGCATGGGACAACACATCATCATATTATTTCTTTGAATTAAAAACATCTTTTTTAATGGTTAATTATTAATGGTTAATGGTTAATTTTGTTCAGTGTTCACTGCTCTTCCATATGCCCAGCTCCATGTATTCACTAGCTTTACTATTCAATGTTCACTATTTCGGCTGCAAAGGTAGTAATTATTTTTTAATCACAAAACAAAAAGCAGAAAAAATTTTATTTTTTCTGCTTTTGGTAGATTTGTATTCTGTTTGGTAGGCTTAGAATCCTTCAGCGACATCGTCTCCACGGGGGTCAGCGCCTCCTTCTAAGGTGCCGTCTTTATCGACTAAGATCGCATCCACGCGGCCTATGATGACGAAGTTTTCTTCCTTAGGCAGATAGCCTTTGGCACGGAGCTTGCCAATGACCGCAGGGTCGAAGCCTTTGGGTTCGAACATCACATCATCGGGTAACCATTGGTGGTGGAAGCGGGGCTTGCTTACCGATTCTTGCATAGTCATGCCATATTCGAAGACATTGAGCATACACTGGAGTACCGAAGTGATGATGGTGGAGCCTCCTGGGGTGCCGATGACCATGCGGAGCTTGCCGTTTTCCTCAACAATGGTAGGGGACATGGAGCTGAGCATGCGTTTGCCAGGAGCGATGGCGTTCTTCTCGGAACCTACCAAGCCGTAGGAGTTGGGCACCCCTGGCTTGATACTGAAGTCATCCATTTGGTTGTTGAGGAAGAAGCCGCCGTCTTTTACATATACTTTAGAGCCATAGTTGGTATTAAGGGTAGTGGTTACCGCTACGGCATTTCCTTTGCTATCTACAATGGAGTAATGGGTTGTCTCGTCACTCTCATAACCAGGAATCTGGCCATGGCCTACTTCGCTGGATTTGCTGGCTTTCTCCCAAGTGAAGCTACTCATACGATCTTTAAGATATTTTTCAGAAAGGAGGGTTTCGGTAGGTACTTTCACAAAATCAGGGTCGCCTAAGTAATAAGCACGATCGGCATAGGCACGGCGCTCGGCCTCTACCAATAGCTGTACATATTGCTCGCCATTGTGGGGGTATTGGCCTATCTTATATGGCTCTACCGACTTGAGTATCTGTGCGATACAGAGGCCACCGCTGGAGGGTAGCGGCATGGAGGAGATGGTGTAGTTTTTGTAATTGAAAGTCACCGGAGTACGCCATTGGGAGTGGTAGTTCTTCAAGTCCTCACGGGTGAGGATACCGCCCAATTCTTGTACGTAGTCCACGATGCGCTTAGCGGTCTCTCCTTCGTAGAACTCTGCACGGCCATTGTCACGAATACGTTCCAAAGTCTGAGCCAGTTGCTCGTATTTGAAGCGTTCGCCTGCCTTCCAACCGTTGTCGAAAGGAGTCTTGTAGTTGTTCGCTTTCTTGATTTCGGCCAAGTTCTTTCCCATATAGAAGTCGGCTTGTAGGGGGGTGATGACCACTCCATTGCGAGCCAGGTCGATCGCAGGCTGGAAGAGTTCGGCGATTGGGAGCGAACCGAATTTTTTATGTACCTCGAAGAGGCCATCAATCGTACCAGGTACCCCTACGGCCAAGGCACCGAGGGTACTCTTGTCCTGGATGACATTGCCTTGGGCATCCAAGTACATATCGCGATGTGCCTTACCAGGAGCTTTTTCGCGGTAGTCCAAGGCGCCTTTTTCACCATTGGCCAAGCGGTAGACCATAAAGCCCCCACCCCCTATGTTCCCAGCATTGGGATAGGCTACGGCCAAGGCTAATTCGGTAGCAATCATCGCATCGAAGGCGTTGCCTCCTTTTTTAAGAATCGCCAAACCAATCTTGGAGGCTTCTTCCTTGGCACTGACGACCATACCATGCTTGGCAAGCACTCCTTTTTGCTTTCCCATTGTAGTCTTGGGCACACTACAAGCCGCCACTACCAATAGTAGCAGTGCGGCTGACCATGAAAGGATTTTCTTTGTAATCATATTTATGTATTTTTATTTTGCAAATATAGGTATTTTTTTAAAATAAATCAAAAAAAATAGCTTCTTCTCCTAAATTATTTTTTTATAGTGACTAAGCTCGCTAAATAAGACACTGTAGGATACTTTAATCATTAGCGATTAATTCTATTCGGAGAATTAACAATTAATAATTGACTTTTGATTTTTAATTTCGTAACTTTGCAGGCTGTTTAACATGCACTTCATGAAGCAAATTTTTGGATATTTCTTACTTATAGGTCTGAGCCTGGTAGGGGGAGGCTGCAAGCGGGACAAAGCGCCTGCCCCTGTGGCACCACAGCAGCAGGCAGCCCCTAAGCCGGTTTATGAATATGGCTTTAATCTATTGGAATACAAGGTGGTAAAGGATACCCTTCGCGCGGGAGATACCTTCGGCGCATTGCTCAACACCCATGGGGTTCCTGCCGATAAGGTAGCCCAGATCGCAGCCCTCTCCAAGGAGCTGATTCAGCCCCGTAGCTTCAAAGTGGGACAGCCTTATGCGCTTATCTTTGATAAGAAGCTCCCCGATTCCTTGGCGTATTTTGTCTATCAGCCCGATTTGCTACACTTTGTAGAGGTCAAGACCCGAGACTCCATTGCCATTCGCCGTATTGATCGCAAGCTTTCCATCATAGAACGTGAAGGGGGAGGCTATATCAAGAACAACCTTATCGACGATATGACCAAGGCTGGCCTATCCTTTGCGGCAGCTTATAAGCTCTACCAGATTTTCGACTATACCATCGATTTTTTCAACCTTCAGGAGGATGATAAGTTTAAGATTATCTATGATGAGCGTTACGTAGATGATACTATTAACGCCGGCTTGGATCGTGTCAAAGCTGCTTTCTTCGAGCACAAAGGCAAGCCTTACTATGCTTTCTATTTCGAGGCGGACACCACCCGTTCTGGGGGGTATTATGATGAGAATGCTAATATGATGAAGCGTATGTTCCTCAAATCTCCTTTGGATATCTTTCGCATCACCTCTCATTATGGAATGCGCTATCACCCAATCCTCCACCAGATGAAAGGACACTTCGGTACCGACTATGCGGCTCCTACAGGTACTCCCATCCGCGCTACAGCCAGCGGTACAGTCACCCAAGCGGGATTTACCAATGGGAATGGGAACTATGTAAAAATCAAGCACGATGGTACCTACGAAACTCAATACCTACATATGTCCAAGATTATCGCGCGCCGCGGACAGCATGTAGCCCAAGGAGAGGTCATTGGCTTGGTGGGAAGTACCGGGCTGGCCACCGGGCCGCATGTGTGCTACCGCTTTTGGAAGAATGGGGTACAGGTGGATCCGCTCAAGGAAAAACTCCCAGAGGCAACACCTATCGATAGCAAGCTCAAGCCGCGCTACTTAGAAACCATCGCTCCGCTTAAAAAACAACTCGATGCGGTGCCCTATACCCAAATACAAACCACTGAGCCTGCCCAAATGACGGCGGATACCCTTAAGTCTCGGTAAACTAAACTCAAAAAGATGAATATACTAAGATTTATCACGGCCGGTAGTGTAGATGACGGGAAAAGTACCCTCATCGGCCGATTGCTATACGATAGTAAGAGTATCTTGGCCGACCAGCTTGAGGTGCTCGAACAGCAGTCCAAAAATAAAAACGAAGATGGGGTTGATTTGGCTATCCTGACCGATGGCCTCCGTGCCGAACGCGAACAGGGAATCACCATCGATGTGGCTTATCGCTATTTTGCTACCGATAAGCGCAAGTTTATCATCGCTGATGCTCCTGGGCATACACAGTATACCCGCAATATGATCACGGGAGCTTCCAACTCCGACCTGATTATCATCCTCATCGATGCCCGTAATGGGGTCACCGAGCAAACCCGCCGGCACTCTATCATTGCTTCCTTGCTCAATATTCCTAAGGTAGTGGTTGCAGTCAATAAAATGGACTTGGTGGATTATTCTCAGGAGGTTTTTGAAGCAATTAAGAAGGACTACGAAGCCATCGCGCAGCGCTTGCACCTCAAGCAGGTGTATTACTTCCCTATTTCCGCCTTTGTAGGCGACAATATTGTCAATACCACCGAGGCTATGCCTTGGTATAAGGGAGAGTCGCTCTTACACTTTTTGGAAAAGGTGGAAATAGACACTCATAGCTACGACCAACCGCGCTTTCAAGTACAATATGTAATTCGTCCCCAAACAGAAGCCCTACACGATTATCGTGGCTATGCGGGGCAAGTTCTCTCGGGCACCTACCGCATAGGTGACCCTATTGTAATTCTCCCCGAAGAGATCTCCACGACCCTTGCCAAGATAGAAGTAGATGGTAAGGAAGTCACGGAGGCTACTGCGGGTATGCCGGTAGTCTTCCATATTGCCGACGATATCGATATCTCCCGAGGGGATTACTTTGTCCATCCCGATAAGCAGCCCTATAGCGAACAGACGGTAGAGGCAACACTCTGCTGGATGGATCGCCGTGAGTTGCGCCCAGGGGGTAAGTATCTGCTGCAACAGCGTAGCCGCCTTACCAAGGTCATTGTCAAGGAAATTATCTATAAGATAGATGTCAATACACTGGAGCAAACCACCGAGGTAGAAAGCCTTAAACTCAACGAAATCGCAAGAGTACAGCTCCGAGCCGCAGCGCCCCTTGTCTATGACCCTTTCCAAGAAAACCCTTCCATGGGGAGCGCTATCCTTATTGATGAGACCAGCAATGCTACTGTGGGGGGAGTGCTTATAAGTGAAGAGTGAAAAATGAAGGATAAAGCAAAAAGTTTTATTGTAAGTCTATTCAACAAGGTAAAAAATAATGAAATTGTTTCTAAAGACTACTGCTTTGCCGAGCTAACTCTTGAAGCAATGAATATATTAAAAATATAAAAGATGAGTTAAAATCCTTACTCAACACGTCCGATAACGCATCTGGATTATTAGCCCAGCGAGTCTATGATTTTAACTCATCTCCAAGCACAAAAGTACAACATCTTTTAGAATTCACCAAAGACTTTAACTAAAACCAACAACTAAAAGCTAAAAAATGGATACCTCTACAACTACTGTAGGAACTGAAAAAACCGCTAAGCCTCAATGGCTGAGAGTAAAGCTCCCTACAGGGAAAAAATATACTGAATTGCGTAGCTTGGTGGACAAATACCAGCTCAATACGATCTGTACCTCCGGAAGTTGCCCCAATATGGGCGAGTGCTGGGGGCATGGTACGGCTACCTTTATGATTTTGGGTAATATCTGTACGCGCTCCTGCGGTTTCTGCGGGGTGAAAACAGGTCGGCCTGATACCATCGACTGGGAGGAACCGGAGAAAGTAGCGCGCTCTATCAAGCTGATGAATATCACCCATGCCGTGATTACTTCCGTTGACCGAGATGACCTCAAGGATATGGGTAGCATTATCTGGGCAGAGACCGTCAAGGCCATTCGCCGTATGAACCCTAAGACGACCTTAGAGACCCTTATTCCCGATTTCCAAGGGGTGGAGCGCAACCTCAACCGTATATTGGCTGTTGCTCCCGAGGTGATCTCCCACAATATGGAGACCGTACGCCGCCTCACCCGCGAGGTACGTATCCAAGCCCAATATGACCGCAGCCTTGGGGTGCTTCGCTACCTAAAGGAAAACGGTGCTCATCGTACCAAATCGGGTATTATGCTCGGCTTAGGCGAAACGGAAGAGGAGGTTATCCAAACCCTTTACGACCTCAAAGAAGCCAAAGTAGATGTGGTGACCATCGGTCAGTACCTACAGCCCTCTAAGAAACACCTGCCCGTAAAGCAATTCATCACCCCTGACCAGTTCCAAAAATACAAGGAAATAGGCGACTCCTTAGGCTTCCGCCACTTCGAAAGTAGTGCCTTGGTGAGGTCTTCTTATAAGGCGTATAAGCACGTTTTATAAAGACTAATGGTTAATGATTAATAGCAAATGACAAGTGACTAACGACTAATATTACTCTGATTATTAATCGTTAGTCACTTGTCATTCATCACTAGTCATTAGTCATTATTAGTAGTTATCCGTCGGAGCAACAAAGACTTCTTCCTTGTGTTTTACGCCACTGATACGCTCTTGTAGGTGTTGGAATATCACAAAAAGTACCGGAATGACGATCAGTCCAAAGAAAGTACCGATGAGCTGCCCTATAGCAGCACCCGTGGCTACCGAACGGTTACCTGCGGCTCCTACTCCGGTGGCAAATACTAACGGCAAGAGCCCCACGATAAAGGCAAAGGAGGTCATCAAGATAGGGCGCAGACGTGCCATAGCCGCATTGATGGCTGCCTTAGAAAGACTCTCCCCATGTCGGCGCCTTTGTACGGCAAACTCCACAATCAAGATGGCATTCTTGGCCAACAGACCCATGAGCATGATCAATGAGATCTGGAAGTAGATATTGTTCTCCAAACCAAAGAGCCACTGACCTAAATAAGCCCCAAAGATACCAAAAGGCAAAGACATCAGTACCGAAAGCGGCAGGATATAGCTCTCATACTGAGCCGATAGGATAAAGTAGGTAAATACCAAGCTCAAGAGGAAAATGACAATCGTCTGTGAGCCAGCATTTTGTTCCTCACGGGAAAGCCCTGTATAGTCAATACTATAGTTTGCATTAAGCGTTTGAGCTGCTACTTCTTCAACAGCTTTTACTACATCACCCGTACTATAGCCCTCATTGTTGGCTGCCGAAATATCTACCGAAGTGTAGAGGTTATAACGGCTTATCGCTTGAGGACCAAATACTCTTTGCATAGTAACATATTCTGAAAGCGGCGCCATCTCGCCACTACCTGTACGTATGAACATACCATTGAGGCTATTTACATCTTTACGATCTTCAGGTAAAGCTTGTACCATTACACGGAATTGCTTACCATAGAGGGTAAAGTCGGTGGCATAGTAGCCCCCAATATAGTTTTGTAGAGCAGAAAGGATTTCGCTTACTGAAATACCCGATTGCATAGCGCGTTCTACATTGATATTCATTTGGTATTGAGGGTAATTGGTGTTAAAAGAGGTTTGGGCGTACTTCACTTCGGGTCGAGCATTGAGAGCCGCCATAAACCCTTGGGCTGTTTGATTGATTTCTGTAACATCGGCACCCGATTTGTTTAGTAAGGCAAATGATACCCCTGCCCCCATACCAAATCCCGATACAGCAGGCGGCTGGAAGAAAAGAATACGCGCATCCTTGATCTTAGAAGCAGCGGCAAAAGCTTTGCCTATGATGGCATCTATACTTTGGTCAGGGTGTTTAGCGCGTTCCTCAAAAGGTTTGAGGGTAAAAAAGCCCATACCATTGTTACTACCTGCCCCAGAGAGCATCCCATTTCCTGTTACAAAAGTAAAGTTCTCTACTCCCGGTATATTGTCCAAGTCCTTACTTACCTCTCGTAACTGATTGGCTACACGCTCCATTGAAGCCCCAGGAATCATAGAAGCATCCATAAGTATGAAGCCTTGGTCTTCGTTGGGGACAAATCCCTTTTGTAAGTTATTATTCGCAAAGTAAATTCCTGCTCCTGCTATAGCAAAGAGTACTAAGGTGACCCACTTATGACGAAGGAAGAAGGTGAAAGTCTGTCCGTACTTAAGCGTAGCGGCATCAAAAGCTATATTGAACTTATGGAAGAACTTGCCCATCCAGGATTTTTCTTCGTATTCCTTATCTCCATGATGTTTGAGGAAGAGCGAACAGAGTACCGGACTGAGAGTAAGCGCATTGACTGCCGAAATAAAGATCGCAACAATCAAAGTAACCCCAAATTGTTTATAGAACACCCCTGTTGTTCCCTCAATAAAGGTGACGGGAACAAATACCGCTGCCATCACCAAGGTAATAGAGATAATCGCCCCTGTAATTTCGTTCATCGCCGAAATGGTGGCTGGCTTGGCTTTCTCGTGCGTCTGTTCCATCTTGGCATGGACGGCCTCCACCACGACAATGGCATCGTCCACCACAATACCAATGGCCAATACCAAAGCAAACAAGGTAAGCATATTGATAGAGTAACCAAAGAGATTGAGGAAGAAGAAAGTCCCTATAATAGAGACAGGTACCGCTATAGCAGGAATCAATGTAGAACGGAAATCTTGTAGGAAAAGATATACCACCAAAAACACCAACAAGAAGGCTTCCAAGAGGGTAGAAACCACCTTAGAAATGGCCGCATTGAGGAAGGTATTTACGTTGAAGTTGATCGAATAAGTTACTCCTTCAGGGAGTGTTTTTTCGATAGACTTGAGATATGTTTCTATGTTCTGTACCACCACATGTGCATTAGCCCCTGGTGTCTGAGAAATTCCCATGGCAATAGCGGGACGCCCCTTACTCTCGGAGAAACTCGTATAGCCCATGGCATCAAGCTCCACCTTAGCTACATCTTTCAAGCGAAGGATACGCCCTCCGTCCATAGCTTTAAGCACAATGTTTTCATACTCGGAAACTTTATTATATTTTCCTTTGTACTTAATAGTATATTCGTAGGAGCTACCACTATTCTGCCCCAAGGTACCGGCAGCCGCTTCCAAGCTCTGAGAAGAAATGGCTGCAGTAACCTCTGTTGGGTTCAGCTTATATGCCTGAAGCTTCTGTGGGTCTAGCCATATACGCATGGAGTAGTTCTTTCCACCAAACTCCTCCGCATCGCCTACCCCAGTGATACGCTTGAGTCCTGGAATGACATTGATCGCCAAGTAATTCTCTAAGAACACCTCGTCAATTTCTGGGTTGTCAGAGAAGAAAGTAAGGAACATCAGGTTCCCCGCCTCACGTTTCTCTACGGTTACTCCTGCCTGCTTTACCTCGGCAGGGAGAATTGCATTGGCGTAGGATACACGATTTTGTACTAATACAGCAGCATTGTCAGGATCCATTCCATTTTTGAAATATACCGTGATGTTGGCCGCTCCACTATTGGAAGCAGAGGAGACAATATAGTCCATATTCTCTACTCCATTGATTTGTTCTTCGAGCGGAATTACCACCGCCTTGAGTACGGTCTCGGCATTGGCACCCCCATAGTTAGCCCTTACTGATACGGTTACAGGGGCAATATCAGGGTATTGCGATACAGGAAGAGATAGGATTCCCAATACTCCCAAGATCACTATCAAGATAGAAATTACCGTTGATAGTACGGGTCTGTTAATAAAACTTTTGATCATATAACACTAATTATTCTTTGTTCGTTTTTTAAATTATTTGAAAGGGCGAATTGCCTCTCTTTGAAGGGCGAATTGCAATTCGCCCCTACAGCTAAAATTCTTGGCGGGTAGGGCGCAGCGTAATCTCGTTGATAGCTACTTCTTCAGGTTCACCTATAGCATAGGCGATGGCACGGGCTACGGAGGAGGCGGGAATCTCATATTCCTTATAGAAGGCCTGTATGTTGGCACTGGCTTCAGGGTCGGAGCTACCATACTTGAGTTCGCTCTCCACCGCCCCAGGGTAGAGGGTGGTGACACGGATATTATCCTTAGCTACTTCCACACGTAAGCCCTCACTAATGGCTTTGACGGCGAACTTGGTGCTGCTATACACCGTTCCACGACCTGCTGCCACTCGCAATCCTGCTACCGACGATAGGTTGATGATGTGTCCGCTGTGCTGCTGTTGCATGGTAGGCAATACCGCTGCGATGCCATAGAGCACCCCTTTTACATTAATATCAATCATCTTGTCCCATTCTTCCACTTTGAGTTTGTCCAAAGTGGCTTGAGGCATAATCCCTGCATTGTTAATCAGTACATCGATACGGCCATACCTCTTGAGGGTCTCCTCTGCAATACGCTCCACATCGCTTTGTACAGCCACATCGGCGACTACCACGAGGGCTTCGCCCCCTTGAGCGGTAATTTCCGCGGCTAATTTCTCCAAACGATCTTTACGACGAGCCGCTAAAACTACCTTAGCTTCATATTTTGCCAATAGCAAGGCGGTAGCTTCTCCAAGGCCACTGCTGGCACCGGTGATAATCACTATTTTATTTTTGATATTTTCGGTCATGTATTTAATGTGTTGATTTATTAATTTGTCAATTAGCTAATTGCCTAAGTGACTGTTTCTGTTTGCCCTGTGCATCAAAATTCTCAGGGGAGAGCCATTGTTCAAAGGCGCGTTTGTTAGCTTCCCATTCCTTATCTATCATAGCAAACCACGCCGTATCGCGCGAACGCCCTTTGTAAACCACTGCCTGCCTGAATGTACCTTCATATACAAAACCCAAGCGCTCCGCAGCACGGCGCGAAGGCGCATTAAGGCTATCGCATTTCCATTCGTAGCGCCTATACTGGAGGGTCTCAAACACATATTTTGCCAAGAGATACTGTGCCTCTGTAGCCATACGTGTACGCTGCAAGGCAGGTGAGTAGTTCACCCACCCCACTTCTATCACTCTGTTTTTAGGGTCTATACGCATTAGGGCAAGCGTACCCACTGCTTTTTGGGTTTGCTTGTCTACAATCGCCAGAAAATAAGGATCGGCAGAGGCTTCCTGCTTGGTGAGTAAAGCGTGCAACTCCTCTTTGTTCTTTGCAGGAGCTATAGAAAGGTACGTCCAATCGGGCATTACAGCATTGGCTTCCAAATAGAAATCACTCAAATCGTCTAAGTGTTTGGCTACCAAAAGAGGTTCCAACAGGCAATAATTTCCCTCTAAAAGGGTTATATGAGGGGTTTCTCCTACTGAAAAATTAGGTAATGCATCCCCTATGGGTTGATTATATTGGTTTGTGTTCATTGTATATTTTTAGATAATCGGTTGATACGCCAAGCATTTGTCTACCACTTCCTCGACAGTGGGGTCGTAGGAGGAAATATCCATAGTGCGGGCGTTGTAGTTTTCCGGATAGAAGAATAACGAACTACCCTCGGGGTGAGGTACATTGCGATCGAAGCGCTCCATTAGCTCCTCTTGGCGATCGTCATCGGATTCTTCTATGATTTGGTTCCCTAATTGTATGAGTTCTTCTCGGGTCATTCGGTAAAAAAATAAGTTTTTATACTATTTAGAGGCAATCGTTCTCAGTGCCTTTTTTACAATATATTTGGTTTCTTTGGTAGGACTTTCGCGTTCCCAACGCTCACAAAGAGCTGTTACGAAATCGGGGCGGGTTTTGCTCGCATCATTCAGCCAGTTCCCTACGCTATCTTGTACATACTTTGCCTTATCGGACTTCAATTTGTCTAATATAGGCAAATACACCTCTGGTTTTTCTTTCAAGGCTTCTATATGAGCACACCAAACACCCCGCGGGCGCAAGGCTTCTGTACTAAACCTTCGGATATTCTCATCTTCGCTTTCTGCCCAATGGGAAAGAAAAGCAATTGAAAAGTCTAAATGCTCGCTCATTTCGGGACGTAACGCCATCCAAATGATCTCACGAACGCCAAAATGACTATCGGCTACCAAAGGTTTTAGTTTGTGTAGCTTATCTTCTAAAGGGATTTCGGTATGCAAAGCTACCAAATAACAAGCATAACAGCGCACCGAATCGGACAAATGCGTGCTAAGTTGCTTAAAAAAAGGCTCATAGAGATCGGTATTTGTATATTTTTTGTATAACAATGCCCCTACGAGCCTAATCGTATTCATTGTAGAGGGTTTCTTTTGCTGATGGATTTGGCAAACCAACTCTTCAATGATATCTTTATCCATCTCCAAAGCAGGAAAAACAGACGCTACCAGCTGTGAATGATCTACAGCCAACCATTCGGTAAGGTTTACCGTTTCTATACGCCCCGCATTTAATAACGAAAGCACTTCGGGAGGTATAGCAACCGCCTTTTGAGCCCCTTTTCTGTTTTTGATGTCTTCGGTCATAAAAATAATTTGTCAATTAGGAAATTTCTACGGAGTGATAGTAACGATTTTTCCTTCACGACGAATCATAATCTTTTGATTATTCTTGCGCTTTAGGGCAATCATTCGCTCATAAGCAAGAAATAAACCTTTTAGAAGTTTATCTTTCATAATTATTTTTCTCGCGCCATTACAACCTGCTATGATATAGAGTTGCTTTTTATTACTCATTATCTAATTGCCTAATTGTCTCATTGTCTAATTATCAAACACTTCTATGGTTTCTTCTTTGAGGACAAAATCGGTGAATTTGCCCTTGTAGCGGGTAGCCTTTACGATATGGTTGTCTATCCAGTGGTAATTACCCCCACGAGGTTTGCCAAAGATGATGCCATGGTACTTAAAGCCATACTTATCAAGCCACTGTTCGGTAATCTCGCGGAGTGCTTCGGTGCGTGAGGTGAAAAAATAGATTATATGACCTTGGTCATACCATTTGTTCACCTGCGCCAGCGCATCGGGGAATACCTCGGCTGTAATCATTTTCTCGGGTTGTTCGTTGGGAATGTCCTCGCATATAGTACCATCAATATCAATGAGGTAGTTCTTCACTCCTTCGGGCAATATAGGGTTCTTATGCCCATGCGCGTCTTCTTGTAAGGTAAATTTTTCAATCATAATTTATTAGTTATATAGGTAAATTTTTTAATTAGTCAATTAGAAAATTAGCAAATTTCTATGGAGTTATAGTAACGATTTTGCCTTCTCTCCAAACTACTATTTTCTGTTGGTTCTTGCGTTTTTCGGCAATCATTCGCTCATAAGCAAGATCTAAACCTTTTAAAAGTTTATCTTTTAGACTCTCTTTCTTAGTTCCTTTCTTTTTCATAATTATTTTTCATTAAGTTAAACTTGTCGTTGTTATAAATTACTATATCCTTATTGTTTTTCTTTTGAGCTATAAGTTCCTTTCTTCCTTCTGAATTATCAAATATATAACAAATATCTACCATATCCATATAGATAGCAAAGAGATTGGCAATCCCGTTATGATACCTTGGTTTTTCCCGCGCCATTACAACCTGCTATGATATAGAGTTGTTTGCTCATTCTGTTGTATTTATATATTGGCTATATATATATTCTTCAAATTTTCCTGACCGCAAAGCTATTGTGCTACATTTACTCATCTCTATCCACAGGCTCTTTAGTAAGAAGATTTTGAAAGTCGGAAAAGTTTTCAGCTACTTTCTCACAAAACATATCGTGATACCAAATCCAAAGCGAACCGTCGTGCAGGTTGATAAACACAAATCCTTCATTCACAGCACCTATAGCAAAAGCTGATTGGAGTTCTTCGGGGGTTAAAGTGTCTTCATCACGGGTTTGCAACATCGAAAAATCAATATCATCACGAGTAAAGAAAGCATAATTGCAGAAAGATTTGCTATAAGTATACGACAAGAGATACTCTTTGCTCCAGACTTCAATCTCGGTACTGTGTTCGTATTCTGTATGAGGGAACATTGTGAGCCATTCGGGGAAGGTCTCTCCCTTTTCAATACTGTTTACATACTCTTTTGGGAGCTCTCTCCCTAAATATGTTGTAGGTAATACTTCGTTGTTCATAGGTTTGTTATATTTAGTTATATATATTCTTCAAATTTTCCTGACCGCAAGGCTTGCGTTTGCTCCGCTACAAGGTTTTGCATCTGCTCTTGTAGGGCTGTATCTTTACTATTATTGACAATAATTACCCTTGTAGCACGGAGTATCAGGCTCTTACGCATTGAAAACTCAAGCAGTAAATCATTCTCTTTTACAGCTTTTTTTAGTACTTGTTCGCGTTCTTTTATCGCTTCTAACGAAAGAATATTAGCAAAAAAGTTAGTAAAAAGATCTTGCGCCCCCTCAATAGGGTAACCTCTTTATAGCGGGCAAAAATAGTCTCTTTTTGCGCCTCTGTACACAGCGGATTGTTATAGAAAACGGATAAAATATCCCCAAAAGTATCCCATAGTGGAAACTCTTCATCTAATGGTAACTTGATAACCTCCTCATAATAATACATTATGGGTTCATATTTCTCTTCTATATGAAAGCTATCCAACAACGATTCCAACAGAAAACTATCACTATGGCGCTTGATACGGAATTTTTGTATCTTTTTAAGCCGTTGCCACAATCTTTTTTCTGCATCGGTGGTACAAAAAGGAGCTATTTCTGATAGATATAAATTCATTTTCTTTTTATGATTATTCTGTCATTTCAAGAAACCACTTCAAAAAAGGGTCTGTAATAGGTTCATCATTCATATTATGTGGAGTTACAACCTCTAAACCTATCTTAGGGATAGTGGTATGAAAGGTATTTTGTACCCACTCTTGGTATTGGGTATTGGGGTGAACGAATGTATTGTCTTTGTTGCTATTAGGAAGGAGTGGATAATCCTCATCCCAGCAAATCTCATCATAGCCAATAGCCAAAAGACGCAAGAAATCCAAAGCGTTTTTCACCAATATACAGGTCATCATAGCGCCTGAACCCGACCCAATATGCACGATCTGGGTACATCCTTCATCGTCGAGCCACAAGGCACATTCTGAACCATCAGCACCACTCTGCGCGAAGACGAGCAAACGGCGTCTTACTTCATCCTTATGTTTTTTGTAATAATTCTCCAACACTTCCTCTCGGTCAATGTTTTTTAATACCGAAAAAGCAATGTCAGTACCTCCTTCTCGTTCCTCTTCTTTCCAGCTTTCTCTTAGCTTATCTTGTGGATAGAGATATCCATAACGAATGCCTTCATTCTCTGAATAATAGCCGTTATCCTCTATCCACTGGTAAAGTTAGCGGAGTTCCTCAGGGATTTGCATTCCCTTAGGGAGGGCATTTTTTAATTGTTGTAATAAAATATTTTTCATTTTTCTTTACGATTCATACATCATCGCATCATACCAACCTTCAAAGTCCTCATTTAATCCATTATCCTCTATGCCCATAGGTACAAAAATATCTATTCCACTGGTACGTATAGGCGCTCTGTAGAAGTTCAATTGCTTTTTTACCACTTGCCATTTGTACGTCTCCTCACCCCTAATCATACGCACTATTTGAGTGGTTCCCCTGTAGTCTACCCACAAGGCTACCATAGAACCGCTGTATAGATTTTCGGCAATCATCAAAAAACGCTCAGCAGCATCGTCGACATTCTTGCCAAAAGAAATGGTTAGGAGTTCTTTGCGAAAGTTTTCTTCTTCCACAAAGAAAGCAATATCAATATCTACATTGGGGTCATCACTAAGATAGGTCTCCCTAAAAGCACTTTTAGGATAGAGATACCCATAACGTACCCCATCATCTGAGTCCTCATAATAGCCGTTATCCTCTATCCACTGGTAGAGTTGGCGGAGTTCCTCTGGGATTTGCATTCCCTTAGGGAGGGCATTTTCTAATTGTTGCAATAAGATGTTCGGCATCATTAAAACTATTTTTTAGTTGCTCGTTTGGGTTTTTCAAGTGTTTTTATTTCATTACCTAAAACGGTAATTACTTGATTGTTGGAAATAGGTCGCAGATCTATTTTTGGTGAATAGTCATTTACTATTTTTTGGGTGACTTCCTTAAAAGGAAAGTTTAAATAATGAGGCAAAAAATAAAAATCTACCAAATGTAAGCCTGAATAATCAGTGAGTTCAGTAACTTTTTTAGTCTCGTCCATATCGCTAACAAATTCAATAGTAGGAGAGGCAATGATAGAACCCGCTGAAGTACCTATGTGCAACTTTCCCTTATTAATTTGTTCTATAAGTAGCTTGTCAGTCCCTTTCTTTTTTAGTTCTTGCATTAGGTAGAATGTATTCCCTCCAGAAATGAAAATATAATCATTTCGCTCTAATGCTTGGGCTATTTCTTCGGTAGTAGCAGTAGAAACTTCTAATTCTTCTATGATAAGACCTAATTTTTCAAAGGCTTTTCTATCATCATCTACATAAAAACGCACTTTTTCTACCAAACTTGCTGTTGGGATAAAAGCCAATTTTTTCTCTTTTACGGGTTCACCTGCAAAATCTTCAAACAATTTTGCTACTGAACTAAATGATGAGGTTAAAAATAATCTTTTCATTTGTGACAATAATTGCTGTTATTGGACGGTGGAGGCACGAGCTACAAGCTCGCGCCAGCGAGGGGAATTGCCTTACATACGCTGCTTCGCAGACTTTGCCCCTACACATACCACAAAAGCGATGTTACTAATAATCGAAAGTAAATAGGACGATACGGCTTATGGGCTCATAAAGCATAATGATATAGCCACCAGAAC
>NZ_KE992164.1:0-17928 GCF_000466425.1 Capnocytophaga sp. oral taxon 863 str. F0517 | reverse complement strand
CCCAGTCGTAAGCCCCTGTTTCGGCTACGAGATAGAATGGGTTTCCTTGGTAAGAAATATCAAACACTACCTCTTCATCATCCTTTCCGTATTGTATTTTCATTTCAAAAGCCTTTGGATATTCCTTCCTTTCAATGCTGGAACTCCAGTTACCATACTCTATCTCTCCTCCCAATCTTTCTAAATAGTTTTTCTTATTCAGCTTACCTTTACGTTCGGGATTTTGTAAATTCACTAATGCACCGTATTTTTCAAAATTTGCTTTATATTTCTCATAGAATTGCTGCATTTTTTGAAATTCTTTTTCCATTTCAGAATCAAAATCCCATTGATGAATAGCAGTTCTCCAAAAATATCCTTCCTTGCCTAGAAACTCAAACTTATTATCGTCGGTCAGGCGGAAAGCTAACCAGTTAGGCGCGGTATATTCGTTGTGATACTCAGTGGTATTATTGCCGATATAGCCATCATAAGGCTCAAAAGGACAAATCATATATACCTTTTGCCCTGCCCACTCGGGATTGATTTCGGCTAAATCGATACTCATCAAAGGCAGAAAATGATTTTTGAGCCATTGTTGCTCTTTTACAAAAATGTCTTCTGCTTTAGGGAACGCCTGCAAATGGTCGTTCAATTCTTGGATTTCTTCTCTTGCTGTCATTGTTTTTTATATTAATTAATTTATTTTTCTTACGAATAATCGAAAGTAAATAGTATGATACGGCTTACAGGCTCATAAAGCATAATGATATAGCCACCAGAACCTACCCAGTCGTAAGCTCCTGTTTCGGCTACGAGATAAAAAGGGTTTCCTTGGTAAGAAATGTCAAATAGTACTTCATCGTCGGCCTCTCCATCTTCTATATGCATCTTAAAAGCCTTCGGATATTCCTCGTCTTCAATAGTGGAGCACCAGTTGCCATACTGAGGCTCTCCCCCTAATATCTCCAAATAGTTTTCCTTATTCAGTTTCCCATTATATTCAGGATAACGCAAATTCACCAATGTACCATATTTGGCTACATTTGCTTTACTTTTCTCATAATTATCAGCCATTTCCTGAAAGAGTTCCTCCTCTTTGGAGTCAAAATCCCAGTTGTGAATAGCGGTTCGCTCAAAATATCCTTCCTTGCCGAGGAACTCGAACTTATTATCGTCGGTTAGGCGGAAAGCCAGCCAGTTAGGTGCGGTATATTCGTTGTGATATTCGGTGGTATTATCGCCTATATACCCCTCATAAGGCTCAAATGGAGCAAGCATATACACCTTTTGTCCTGCCCAATCTGGATTGATTTCAGCTAAATCAATACGCATTAGGGGCAAAAAATGATTTTTGAGCCATTGTTGTTCTTTTACAAAAATGTCTTCTGCTTTGGGGAACGCCTGCAAATGGTCGTTCAGTTCTTGGATTTCTTCTCTTGCCATAGTATTACTCATTAGCATTTCTGTTGTTTTGTGTTACTTATTAAAAGAAAGTCTTTCATCATAATAATTTGTATTCCCTCAAAAGGGTTTAATACCAAAAATAAGAAACCTAATCCATAGATTGGTATCTATAATGACTCTTTTACTTCTTTCCTTCATAACGCTTAGCCCTTACTTTCTCTACTTCCTTTGTAATCTCCTCTAAAGAAGGCGCATTGGCTTCGCTTTTTTTACGCAAACGCGCTACCACTTGAAGAAACGGATTATTTTTCTTGTTCTTAATGGCTATCAACTGTAAGTCTGCGAGGTTTCTTAACAGTTCTTCCGCCTTTGGGTTCAGTATATCTATGGTTAAAACACTCATGGTTATATTGTTTTTTATTAGTAAAATGGTTATTTATTTTCTCTTTTAGGTGAATTGCCTGTGCGGCTTGCACTACCTCCAGCCGCCACCAAGGGCTTTGTACAAGGCAATACCGTATTGCATACGTGTAAATTGTGATTCGGCAACACTAAGTTCGGCATTGAGGCGGTTTACTTCGGCAGTGATTACCTCTAAATAATTCACCATACCGCTATCGAACAGCTGTTTGGAGTAATCGGTTGCTTCTTGATAGGCTTTCATCTCCTTGGTTTTTAGCTCGATAAACTCCGTTTGGGTAGAGAAGTTCTGCATGGCATCGGATACTTCTTTACCGGCAGAGAGTACTGCCTTTTTGAAATTGAGCAAAGCGGTTTCTTGAGCGATTTGTTGTACCTCGTATTGGGTACGAATCTGTCTTCCATTGAGGATAGGTTGTGCCAATCCTGCTACAAAATTAGCAAATATGGACTTAGCCGAAATCCACGTATCCAGTTCGGTAGAGGAAAATCCACCTCTTGCGGATAGGGTAAGTGTGGGGTAGAAAGCGGCACGGGCTACATTGGTCATCTCAAAGGCGTTGCGTAGGCTGAGTTCTGCACGTGCTACATCGGGGCGATTCTGAAGGAGCTTGGCGGCATATCCTTGCTTAAATTCGGTAGGGAATTGCTGCTCGGCAAGCGTGGTGCGCTCTATCGTATGAGGTTCTTCCCCAAGGAGCACACAAATGGTATTCTCCAAAGCCCACACGCTATTCTTGATAGAAATGAGTTGTGCCTGAGCATTGTATACCAAAGCTTCTATCTGTTTGGTAGCTACTTCGGTAGTGGAGCCCGCCTCCTTGAGGTGCTTGGTGGTCTCTAAGCTCTTTTGGCGGAAATCAATAGTTTGTTCCAACACCTTTTTCTGTTCGTCAAGCATCAAAAGTTGGTAATAAGCCGTTGCCAAGGTAGCCACTACCTCGGATTGTACTGCCTTTTGTGCCTCTACCGTAGCGAGGTAAGAAGCATAAGAAGCACGTTTTTGTGCAGAGAGCTTACCCCAGATATCGGCTTCCCACGAAGCTGAGCCTGTGAGATCCCATAGGTTGCCGTAAGTACGTTCGCCTACGCCTCCCATCGCATTGATAGAGGAGGTAGCGCGGGTATAATTCGCCTGAGCAGCAAGGGTAGGGATAAAAGCGGCTTTGCTTTGCTTGAGGTACGCCTGAGCGGAAGCCACATTCTGCATCGCTACACGTACATCAAGATTGTTAGAAAGCGCCTTATTGATATGTCCTTGGAGGGTGGCATCGGTGAAGATGTTACGCCAAGAGACATTGGCACTGCTAAGACTATCCGTAGGGATATTGTCCGTACGGAAAAGTTTTTCATTCACGACATTGGGATGCTCGAAAGTTTTGCGACCTGCACAACCGGTAAGGGTAAGGGCTACAAAAGCCGCTGCGAAACCTTTATAAATGATTCTGTTCATAAGTAAATAGTTGTTAGTGATTAGTGGTTAGTTGATAATTTAGAGGTTTATTATTTTGGTTTATTCTTTATATGTTGGTTATAGTAATCTTGGGTGTAAACAAACACATTATACATAGAAATCTGTTCTATTTCCTTAGGAATCTCATCCCAAGTGCGTATCTCATAGGTATAAAACTCTCCATTGCGCACACGCTCCTTGAATGCTTCTTCATTCGATTTTTCAACTTTTGAATCATCTAGGTAAAAACTAAAAGATAATGTATAAGGATCCACAAAATCTTTATAAATTACATCAGAATCTAATTGTACTTCATACTTTTGATGCGGTATATTCTTGATTACATAGTAATATTGTTTATTCATTTTATACCCTTTATATTCGCTTTCAGCAGAGAATTCTAATATATCAAATAGTTTTGCTTGTATAGTATAGTTTCCTTGGGCATCGGTATATACCTTTTCTCTACCATTGGAGACTATTACCCTAGGGAAAGGTTTATTTTCGTCATCAAAAACCCTTCCTGATACGGTGATTTGCGCCATAGTGGAAAGTGTAAAAAAGAATAAAAATATAGTAAGTCGGGTCATATCAAAAATATTTTATTTCTTTTTACTCTTATTCTTTATATGTTGGTTATAGTAATCTTTGGTATAGACAAGGACAGTATACCGAGAGAGCTTTTCTATAGTTTCGGGAAGTTCATCGCAAGTGCGTATCTGATAGGTATAAAACTCTCCCTTGCGCACACGCTCCTTGAATACTTCATTGTCTGTTGTGATTTTCTTATCATTAAGATAAAAGGAAATCCCATACGTACAAATTATTTCCATCTCACACTTATGCAAGGGAATCGAATAGAATATTTTATTACACTCTTGATGAGGTGTATTCTCTACCACACAGTATTCTTCATAGCCAATCTTACGCCCTTCCTCCTTGGCTTCTCCTTCGAAATAGAGAATATCAAATAGTTTTGCCTGTATAGTATAGCTTCCTTGGGAATCGGTATATACCTTTTCTCTACCATTGGAGACTATTGCCTTAGGGAAAGGTTTATTTTTCCCATCAAAAACCCTTCCTGATACGGTGATTTGCGCCATAGTGGAAAGTGTAAAAAAGAATAAAAATATAGTAAGTCGGGTCATATCAAAAATATTTTATTTCTTTTTACTCTTATTCTTTATATTCCTCATTATAGTAATCCTTGGTATAAGCTACTAATCCATATTGACCGAGATAGCCATAATGTTTAGATAACTCTTGATAATCCATTACAGAATACTTGTAAAACTGTCCACTTCTAAGTTCTTCTTTGAATGCTTCTCTATCTCTTTTTTTAACTAACTTATCATTACGTATAAAAACGATGCCACAAAGATAAGTATATTCAATACAAATACCACTATTCCTATAGATTCTGTCCATAGTATCGTTATATACTTGGTGAGGTGTGTCTTTAAACACAATATAACAGCCCTTATTGTCAAAATGGATTGTATCCCACTGTTTTGCTTCTATCTTATACATACCATTGGCATCCGTTGTTACATAATTAGCGACATAATACCCTTCGTTTGTATAAGTTATCACGTCTGTTTTTACAGTAATATTGGCAAGAGGATTCCCTTCTTTGTCAGTAACCTTGCCTGTTATAGTGATTTGCGCCATAGCCGAGAGCGTAAAAAAGAATAGAAATATAGTAAGTCTGTTCATAATTTTTATTTTTTAGTGTTTACAATGATTACGCCATACACGCCCTTTGCACCATACAAAGGAACTCCTGATTGTTCATCTATTTCTATTATTTCGTCTATTTTCTTCCGTCGTATTTTTTTAAGAAACTCTTCCTTTTTTTCTATAGGCAATCCGTCGAGAACAAACAACTTGTCGCAAGGAGTTTTCAAACTTATAGAAGGAGTAGAGGCTCTTGGGTCGCTGTTCCTGCTTTCAATAGGAGGGTGTTGTACAAAGTTATGGCTTTGCTCTTTTGCTTCTTTTACGACGAGATAACAATCCTCTATATTTTCAGGTTGTATCGCATTCCAGCGACGGGCTTCAATCGTGTAATTACCTATGCTATCGGTAAAGGTTCGAGTCCCCCTATCGTTGTTACGCACTTTGATATTAGCCAGAGGATTCCCTTCTTTGTCTGTAACTTTCCCTGAAACCACTATAAGGCGATACGTTTGATAGAATTCTCCAATTTCTCTATAATGCCGCTCTCTTCTGTTGAGCTTTCTCTCAGCAGGAATATCTATAAGAGCTTGAGCCTTGCTAAGGGCTTCTTTAGTGATGATATATAACGCTCCATATTTTGCGCTATTACCAAAGATATTTTTAGCCTCTTCTCTAAAAAACAGCAAGATTTCTGCTATCTCATCGGGTTGTAGCTTTTTAGTCTTCAAGCTCCATCTACTCAATTTCTTCCCATCGATAATACAAAGAGGGGGCTCGTTAGGAATTCTCCCTATATCCTTTATGCCTCCCTTTTGAGTTTTATCCCCTTGAGCCATTAGGGGCAGTGAAAACAATGTAAAAAATAAAAGAAACTTCATAATAACTCAAAATTCAAAACTGAAAACTCAAGACTCCTACTTATAATTCCAGTCTTCTCCGGTGAGGTCATATACCCTTTGGATACGCTTCATCAGCTCTACGAAGTCTATTTCCAAGTCTATCAGGCGTCCTGAACGAATGTCAAACACCCAGCCATGGACAATAGGGTACTGGTGATAGAGGTAACCCTCTTGTACACAGGCCATTTTTGCCACGTTGATACACTGTTCTTCCACATTGAGCTCTACCAAACGGTCGTAACGTTCCTTGGGGGAGGTGATGCTATCGAGCTCATCCTGATGTAGACGATACACATCGCGTATGGTTCTCAGCCAAGGGTTGAGTAGTCCCAAGTCCTTGGCTTGCATGGCGGCTTTCACCCCTCCGCAATCATAGTGCCCACATACGATGATATGCTTTACTTGCAGGTGCTCCACGGCATATTGGATCACCGCTGTAGAACTCATATCAAGGGTATTGACCACATTGGCAATATTGCGATGGACAAAGACATCGCCAGGGCCTAATCCCATGAGCTCCTCAGCCGTTACGCGGCTATCGGAGCAGCCAATATAGAGGAAGTCAGGGTTTTGTTCTTTGACGAGCTTTTTAAAGAAATCCTTATCTTCGTCAGTCTTCCTTTCGACCCACTGGCGATTGTTCTCAAAAATGGTTTTATAAGAATCCATGATAATTAGATAATTAGATAATTTGTCAATTTGCCAATTGACTCATTGACCAATTAGCTCATTGGCTCATTGGCTCATTAGAATATGGGTTGTATCGCATTGACGATACTATCCATAGAGACCGGTTGAGGGGTTACCTTATCACCGGTACGTACCCCATTGAGCCCTTGTACAATAATCACATCCCCTGCCTTGAGCCCGCTCTCTACCACGGCCAAGTTGTTGGCTCGGTTCTTAAGGGTCACTACGGTTTGCTTGATGGTATCGTTCACCACTTTGTAAGCAAATATCTTTCCTTGTTGCTCAAATATGGCTACTTCGGGGATTACCAAAGACTTATCAAAGGTCTGAGGAATGAGAATGGTAGCACTGTTCCCGTTGGTAAGCAAGCGATCCGGATTAGGGAAGACAGCACGGATTTGGATAGAGCCAGTGGAGGGGTCTATCTGACCGGTAACAGTTTGTAGTTTTCCCTTGTGGTTATAGGGCTGTCCGTTGGCCAAGATGAGAGAAACCTCACCGAAGTTGGCCAGTTTTTCCTTGGTAGTAGCCCCTTTGCTTTGAGAGAGGAAGGAGAGGTAGTCCTTTTCGTTCATAGAGAAGTAGGCATATACATCTTTCACATCGGAAACGGTAGTAAGTACGGTGTTATTAGCCGTTACCAAGGCACCTTCACGGTAAGAGATCGCCCCTACAACCCCACTTACAGGGGCTTTTACTACCGCAAAGCCGATATTGGCAGCAATCTCATTGTAAGCGGCTTGGGCACGCTGTAGGTTGGCCTGCGCGGTTTCGAGTTGTACCTTACTCACGATGTTTTTCTCCACGAGGGGACGAATCTTATTAACCTCTACTTGCGCTATTTCCACCTGTGCCTTAGCCGAGGCCGCGGACTGGCTGAGGGTCTGGGTTTCGAGCTGGAACATAGGTTGCCCTTGGGTTACGGCTTGTCCCTCATCGACTAATACTTGGGTGATGTAGCCAGAGATTTTGGCCTGTACGGGGCTATTGACTACCCCCTCTACATTGACAGGGAAGGCCAAATCGGAGGTGGTGCGCTGTTCCCCAACCGTAATGGTAGGCAGCTGCTTGGAGGCTGCGGCACCCATCATGGCACCAGCGGCTTGTTGGTTGCCATTCTTACACCCTATCGCAAGGAGGGCAATACTTGAAAGAATTAAAATCTTATTCATCTTTTTTAATTGTTAATGGTTAATTGTCAATTATTAATGGTTAATTGTTAAAGAACTAGAAATATATACATCTACAAAATTTGTAAAGTAACTCATTATCAACGATTTCTAATTACATCCCCCTAGCCCCCCTCAAGGGGGGAATTACAGAGTGGTATCAGGTAGAGTATTGAACAATCACACTTGAATATACTGGACGCCAGCATGATAGTTCAACTGTATCCTATTCCCCCCTTGAGGGGGGCTAGGGGGATGTAGAAAAATATATTGAATATCAATGAATTACTATATAAAGTGTATTATTTTAACTATTGATTCGCATTGTTAATGGTTAATGGACATAACCCCTTGCTAGCGCGAGCTTGCAGCTCGTGCTTATCATAAGGAAGCTTTCAGCTCCTTGTAAAAGAGCTGCAAGCTCTGCCTATAGTAGGCACGAGCTGCAAGCTCGCGCCAGCGTATGATATTTTTCATTTTTTACTTTTCACTTTTCACTAATAACTTATAAGTAGCTACCGAGGCAAGGATACACAAGGTGATCGCAAAGAGCATAGGCTTATCGGAGGCGGTGGAGAACAAGGCTAAGATCGCTCCGATGACGGCTCCGGTGGCAAAGCGCAACATTCCGATAAGCGAGTTGGCGGTACCCGCTGTACGAGGGAATAGGGCAAGCACCGCAGTATTGGCATTGCTCGAGACGACCGATACCATCCCTACATAGAAGGCCACCCCTATGGCAGCAGGCCAAAGCCCCCATTGGAAAAAGGCACAAGCGGCCAGCCATAGGCCTGCTATAAGCTGTACCCATAGCCCCATCCTAAGGATACGTTCGGTGCCCAAGCGGCTGACAAAGCGACCGGAAAGGAAGGTGGCCACCATCATCACCCCTATATTAAGGATGAAAAAATAGCCAAAATGCTGGGGTGCTACGCCATAGACCCCGGTATAGACTAAGGAGCCGGAGGTCAGGAAGCAGAACATCCCTGAATAGGAAAAGGCATTGGTAAAGATGTAGCCTAATACTCTCTTATTCGTCCCTACGGTACGATAGTTGTGCAGCACCCCCATCAGGTCGAAGGGAACTCGTTTTTCCTTTGGTAAGGATTCAGGGATACGTAACCATACCAAAAGGGCAGAGAGCAGTCCGAGGGCTGCCAAGAGATAGAAAATCGCATGCCAGTGGAACCACTCGGCTATATGACCTCCCAAAATAGGTGCTACCAAGGGCGCTATCATGGTCACGAGCATGATCATGGACATCATCTTAGAGAGGGCTTCCTTGTTGAAAAGGTCACGGAGCAAGGCGCCGGCCACTACCGCAGGAGCCGATCCGAAAAAGCCTTGTAGGAATCGCAAACCATAGAAATGATAGAGTTCTTCCACCTGGGTGAGCCACAAGGCGATGACTGCCGCTATCACCACCCCAGTAACCATCATGGACTTGCGCCCATAGCTATCCGAAAGCGGCCCCCAGAGCAATTGCCCTAAGGCAAAGCCCATGGTAAAAAGCGCCAAGGTAGGCTGGATACGCTCCTTGGAGACCTGTAAGTCCTCGGCTATTGCTCCAAAAGACGGTAGATACATATCTATCGCCAAGGGAGTCAGCATGGAGAGCAGCCCTAAGATAAGGATAAATAAGATGTCGGTGTTATAGTTCTTCACGAATTTCTTCTGGTTTTAGTTTCTTTAAAAAATCTTGGGTAAGGCTTTCTATTTGTTCTAAATAATCGAGGAATAGCCCTAAATTGCTTATTCTCTTCTCCGGAAAGAACGGTTGTATATCATTTTGCTCCTTCATATACTGCTGAAAGCGTATGGTAAAATCTTTTTCGTAACGAATTAGCCTTAGAAAACCTTCAAATCGCTTGTCGAAAGGAAAGGATTTGAAATATTTGCGGCGTTTTCCTTCCTTGATATGGTAATAGACAAGGTCTTTGTCCAACAACAGATTGATACTGGTCGATAGGGTACTCTTACTGGTATGGAGTCGCTCTAAGAGTTCCTCAAAGGTAAGGCCAGCACTACACCCCTCTATGGCCAATACCGATAGGATTTTGGCAGCCATAGGAGAAAGATGATGCATTTGGCGGAAAAGTTCGCCCATCATCTCGATTAGTGTGTCTTTCTGAATAGTCACGGGTTAATTCTCTACTTAATTTGTGGCAAAGATAGGTATTTTGGTTCTGTAATTAGCGAACTAAAAATATAAACGTTTGTTAATTGTGTTTATTTAACATTTTTTTAGCTTTATTACCGCTCTTTTAGCCCTCTTAAGGTGAGCAGCCTCACGTTAGGATAAGGAGTTCGTTTTCTTCTTCTACCTTGGGGTAGCGCTTGATGTGATATAGCTTAGAGAAGTATTGTACGAAGTCCTGATTTCTTTGTTTCTCGCTCTTTGTACGGGTGATGGTGTTGAACAAGATGCTTCCTTTTGGACTAAGTAGCGTTTTTAGCTGGGAGAAGAAGGGGGGAGTGAAGAGAAAATCGGGCATTTGGTCGTCTTGGAAGAGGTCAACGATGATTAGGCCGTACTTTACAGAGGTATTTTTTATGTAATCTTGTGCATCGCAGTGGAAAATGCGAAGGTTTTTTATCTGATCCAGCTGGAAGTGTTCGCGGCCTATTTCCAAAACGGTCTCATCTATGTCTACTCCGTGGATGTGGCCTTGATAGCCTACCTCTTCGACGAGGGTTTCCACGACACTTCCGGCGGCCAAGCCGAGTACTAATATATTTTTCTGTTTGGCGATAGCATCGAAACCTATTTGCTGGAGGCCATAGCGAAGGATACGCTGGAGGCTTCCGAAGGAATAGTCGGTATTTGGGGAGTTGAGCAAGTACTTTCCGCTTAGGAGGGTTACCGAGAGGGTACCGCTCACCTTGGAGGACTTTCTTAGCAGGGTGATGGGGAAGATGTAGCTTAGAAGGTGCTTGAACATGGCTATGGGATATCTAAGTACTTGTGCATCTGTAGAGAGATTTTCCACTGGGGGTGCTCCATGACATAATCTACCATCAGGGGGATCATTTTCTCTCGGCGGCTCCATTCTGGCTGAAGGTAGCGCAGGCAGTCGGGATGAGTCAGGGCTGCCATCTCTTCGGCAAAAAGGAAGTCATGATGGTTGTAGATAACCATCTTCAGCTCGTGGGCTCTCTGGTGGATCAGCGGCAAGGGACGCTTGTTCTTCTTGGGGGAGAGGCATATCCAATCCCACTCACCAGAAAGGGGATGTGCCCCAGAGGTCTCTATATGAGTACGAGCCCCTTGGCTTCGAAGTAGCTGGGTGAGGGGGGACAGGTTGTACATCAGTGGTTCGCCTCCGGTGATGATGATTGTCTTGGAGTGGGCAAGTGCCTTTTGGGCAATCTCCTCAATGGAGACAAGCGGGTGTGCCGCAGCATCCCAACTCTCCTTGACATCGCACCAATGACAGCCAACATCACAGCCTGCCAAGCGAATAAAATAAGCAGCAGTACCCTTGTGATAGCCCTCTCCTTGTATCGTATAGAAGGCCTCCATAAGGGGAAGCATTTCTCCGGACATATAAAGTGAATGGTGAAAAATAAAGTGAATGGTGAAAAATGAATAGTGAAAAGTACCCCTAAGCACTTAATAGCTATAGGCCTTACTTTTCACTATTCACACTTGGTTACTCATTCGTTAGCTTACGGCTGTAATCCATAGAAACAGCAGAGCGCTCGAACTTGAGCTTGCCAGAGAGGGTTTCTATCACTACAGAAGTATCGGAAAGCTCAACGATACGTCCATGTAGCCCACTTTTCATGATTACTTTGTCTCCTTTTTGAAGGGCATTGTAGAATTTCTTCTCTTGTTTTTGCCTTCTCATAGAAGGGAAAATCATGAAAGCGAACATAATCACGAACATGATGATGATAAAGAGGAAATTTCCTCCTCCTGCTTGTGAAGCAGTTTGTAGTATTATATTCATAAGACGGTGTTATTACTCTTTTACAAAGGCCTTGATAGTGAGCATCTCACTTCCTTGTTCGGTATTGGTGGTAAGGGTGACGGTCTTGGTGATGGCATCCTTACCAGAGCCATTGTACACGACTTTGATAGCACCACTTTCCCCAGGGGCGATGGCTTCTTTGGGGTATTCTGGAACGGTACAGCCACAGCTACTGGAGGCGTTGGTGATTACCAAGGGTACTTTCCCGGTATTTTTGAACTGGAAGAGGGTCTGTACCTCTACATTTTGTTTGATTTCCCCGAAGTCATGGGTCGTCTCCTCGAACTTTATCTGAGGGAATTGAGTAGCCTGCTCGGCCAATTTTTCTGCTGCTTCTAAGTTACTTTGTTGGATTCTTCCAGCAGCATCGGTGCCAGAATGGCCACAAGAGGCCACAAGTGCTACAGTTGCAAGTAAAAATATTCTTTTCATTATTAATTAAGGAATTTAGGGTTGTAGTTGTTAGGTATTAGTGGTTAGTTGTTAGGTATTAGTGGTTAGTTGTTAGGTATTAGTGATTAGTTGTTAGTGGTTAGCGATTAGTCACTAGTCACTTGTCGTTAGTCACTATAGAAGTCCACGTCCTACTTTTTTGAGGCTTCCATTTTGTTCGAAGTCCTTGGAGAGGGTATCGAGGATGCCGTTGATGAACACACTACTCTTAGGGGTGGAGTATTCTTTGGCTATTTCCACGTATTCGTTCAGGGTTACCTTCACCGGAATGCTGGGGAACTTGAGTAGTTCAGTAATCCCCATTTTGATAAGGATGGCATCGAGCAGAGCGATACGTTCGGCATCCCATTGAGGGGTTTTCTCCACTAAGTAGGCTTGGAACTTCTCATCGTTCAGTACGGCTTTTTTGAGTAGCTCTACCCCATATTCTTTGTCGGCTATATCTTTGAATAACAGGGGTACCAATTCGTTTTCTTTTGATTTGCTAAGTCCTTTGAGCACCTTTACGATAGTGGTATTCACCAGAGGGAAGTCATCCGTCCAGGTAATCTCTTGGTCGGATAGAAAGTCAAAAAGTTCCTCATTGGGGGCGATGACCTCCATATAGAGATCAGTCAAAAGCTGTCGGTCGCTCTCAAAACTTCGAGTACGCCCCTTGGCCAACTGGTAGACCTCACTCTCTAAGATGCGGTTATACAATAGGTTGACATACTCATCATGGGCATCCCAGCGGAGACTTTCTTTCTCAAGGGCATCGGCAAGGGTCTCATCACTTAGGATCAGCTGTAAGGCTTCGTTGTCTAAGAACAAGGTATGGGAGACATTCTCATCGCGAATAAACTTTTTTCGGCTGAGGTCTTCCATCTGTTGGGAGCGTTTTTTCAAGGCTATCCAAAGCCCCATAAGAGTGATATAGAGGCTATGGGTGTTGTCCATACTGGCCACTACAAAGTTTTCTCCTTTTTGTAAGTTATAGTTTTCCTCCTGATGCAGGGCATAGATTGCCTGCATTACCTTTACACGAATGTGCCTTCGAGTGAGCATAAAGAACTTTTAGTTAGTTTGAGAAATTTATCGGCAAAAATACATATTTATTTTTATATAACCGCTATATTTTTGAAAATTATTTTTAGGGAAAATAAAAAGGGGCGAAGTCTCCCTCGCCCCTTCTTTCTTTTTCAGGGAGCTATCCTCGCGCTTTGATGATGGTAATAAAGTCATCGGCAACAAGGGCAGCCCCACCTATAAGGCCACCATCCACATCGGGTTGGGCAAAGAGTGAAGCGGCATTCTTGGCGTTGCAGCTACCTCCATAGAGGAGGGTAAGGTCGTTGGCTACCGCAGCTCCATACTTGTCGGCCACGGTCTTTCGGATGAAGGCATGGATCTCTTGGGCTTGTTCAGGGGTTGCGGTTTCCCCTGTACCGATCGCCCATACGGGTTCGTAGGCAAGCACGATCTGCTTCCAAGCCTCTTGAGGGAGGTGGAAGAGTGCATTTTCTATTTGAGATTTCACAACCTCAAAGTGCTTAGCCGCCTTGCGCTCTGCCAGTTTCTCTCCTATACAGAAGATGATACGTAGGCCATGAGCAAGGGCTGTATCCACCTTTTTAGCCAGACTCTCATCGGTCTCATTGAAGTACTCACGGCGTTCGGAGTGCCCTAAAATAACGGTTTTCACCCCGATAGCCTCCAGCATAGCGGCGGATACCTCTCCGGTGAAGGCACCCTTCTCGGCAAAGTGCATGTTTTGGGCAGCCACAATGATAGGGCTACCTTGTGTCTTTTCTGCCGCTAAGGCGAGATTGACAAAAGAAGGAGCTATAATGACCTCCGCTTCTGTCTGTGGGAGTTTTTCGAGCAGACTGGCAATAAGCTGTGCAGACTGTGCTGCATCGTTGTTCATCTTCCAGTTTCCTGCAATTATTTTCTTTCTCATAAGTGTATGATTTTATTTATTTTTACTTTATTTCACCTCATGCATCAATCTCTTAAGCACCGGATTGAAAAGAATAACCAATACTCCGGCTCCGGTGGCAATACCGGCAAAGATCAGAAAGAAGCTGCTCAGTCCATAGGCCTTAGTAATGGCCACCACCTGTCCGCCTAAGGTAGCCGCTACTTTTTGAGCGATGGCTATACCTAAGTACCAGGTTCCGAACATAAAGGCAATCATTCGGTGGGGTACTAACTTGGAGACATACGAAAGCCCCACCGGAGAGATAAATAACTCACCTATGGTGTGGAAGAAGTAGATCAGAATGATGTAGGCTATTGAGACCTTCATATCCTCGCTTAATCCCCTGGCGCCATACCATACCACCAAGTAGCCCAAGGCAACAAAGAACAAGCCAAACCCATACTTGAAGGCCACCGAGGGGTTGTACTTGGACGACCATATCTTGGAGATGGATGAGGCTAAGGTAATCACAAAAAAGGAGTTCAGTACTGAAAACCAAGAGACTGCTATCTCGGAGGTCTCCTTGAGGAACTCACTTCTGATCGAATAGAGGGCAACCGCCCATATCAAAAGAAAGCATACAAAAAGGACGATATTGGTCAGAGGAATGAGTTTCCAGGTAGCTGTGGCCAGCTTCACCAGTACAAAGGAGATGATCAGCAGTGGAATGACCATCAGCAGGCCATTGATGATGTTGAATATTAAGAGCCCCTCACCACTGAGACTTCTGTCCACATAATCGCGCGCTACGATAATCAGCGAAGAGGGCGCTTGCTCGAAGGTAATAAAAAAGAAGATGATAAAGAAAGCCAGGCTCATCACGGCAAACATGCGATCACGAACCACCTTGCTATAGCGCAAGATACGGGAGACAAGTAGGTAGATAAATAGTCCTAAGCTCACCAATACAATCAGGGTCTGCCCACGCATAAGGCTATTATCCGCCCAGGCAAACATATCCAACATCCCGTTCTTGGACAAAGGGTCATTGAAGGCGTAGAGCAATCCTAAGGCAGCCACTACGAAAATGAGTAGATTGTCAATAAAGGTAAAGGGATTGCGCTTGTCCGTATCGCTTTGCAGCTGCTCAGGCGCATTCTTCTGGAGCAATCCCAAGTCGCCCATCAGAGGTTTGGCAAAAACAAACTGTAATGTACCCAAGCCCATAAAGATACCGGCCAGCCCAAAGCCCCAGCTCCAGCCCTTGGTAGCGGCTAAGTAGCCACAGAGCATCATTCCTAAGAAAGCACCGGAGTTGACCCCCATATAGAAGATGGTATAGGCACTGTCCTTTTTATCGGGGTGTTCCTTGAACATCTGTGCTAAGATGGAAGGTACGTTCGGCTTGAAAAGTCCTACCCCGATGACCAAGCAGGTCAGTCCGGCAAAGAACATCGTGGTGGAGTTTAGGAACAAGCACAACTGCCCCAAGGTCATGATAATGGACCCAACGATCACCGCACGCCTTGCCCCCAAGTACTTGTCGGCTATGATGCCTCCCAGCACGGGGGTGAGGTACAGCAACATCGCATAAGTACCATAGAGAGAGGCCGCTTGTTCGGAAGTCCAGCCCCAGCCTCCCTTGGGATCTCCTAAGAGGATTTCTGCGGTGAGGAATTGCACCAAGAGTACCCGCATCCCATAGAAGGAAAAGCGCTCCCACATCTCGGTGAAAAATAAGAAAAATAGCCCCGAGGGCTGTCCTAAGACCTTAGTGTCGAAGTAATGTGCTTTCTGTGCTGCCATATAGCTAATGTTAATGAGTTGATTCGCTGACGAGCTAAATTAGCTACAAAGATACTCTCTTTTTTTTAATAAGCCTAATTCTTTTACAAAATTTTTCATTTTCTTCTTTAAAATCGTATTTTTGCAGCTGTTTTTTACGATCTACTGATGAAGATTTATTTATTGATAGGCAGCACTTTGCTGTCTCTGTTGCTACAGGCACAGGAGCGGAACCATCCGGTGAAGGATACCCTTTCTCTACTTTTTGTGGGCGACATTATGGGGCATACCCCTCAGATCCACTCGGCTTATGACAGGCAAACCGGTCGCTATAATTATCGCCCAGTCTTCGAGCGCATAGCTCCAGCTTTCCGAGCGCATGACTTTGTGGTGGCCAACTTGGAGGTGACCCTTGGGGGCAAGCCCTATACAGGCTATCCTACCTTCTCCTCGCCTAAGGAATTGGCAGCAGACTGCCTTCAGAGTGGTATCAATGTGATGGTAACAGCCAATAACCATTCTTGTGACCGAGGCTATAAGGGAATTACCCAAACTCTCTATCAGCTCGACTCGCTCGGTATCCGCCATACTGGTACCTTCTACGACCTGATGGATCGGGCAAGGCGAAACTTACTTGTCTTAGAGAAAGAACAGCTCCGAGTGGGCATACTTAACTATACCTATGGTACCAATGGGCTGCCTATCCCCAATCCTACCCAGGTAAATCTGCTGGATACCCTCCAGATAAAGCGAGACCTGCTTAGTGCCCATAGCCAAAAGCTGGATAAGCTCATCGCAGTGGTGCATTGGGGAGTAGAATATGCCACGACCCCTAATCAAAAACAAAAGGAGATGGCCGACTTCCTCTTCCGCCATGGGGTTGACTACATTATTGGAGGGCACCCTCATGTACTACAGCCTATGGAGCTTCGAGGGCAAGACCCCTATCGCCAGCAATTTGTCCTCTACTCCTTGGGCAACTTCATTTCTAACCAGCGCAAGCGACATACCGACGGAGGGCTTATGCTTAGCCTCACCTTAGTCAAGGAAGGCGAGCGAACCCGCCTGCTGCCTCCTCAATACACCCTCACCTGGGTACACCTCTATGAAAAAGAAGGGAAAAAGCATTATAAAATACGTCCCTGCACGCCCGAAGAAGAAAACGACCCAGCTATGTCGGCCAAGGATCTTAAACAGATGAAAATATTTGTCGAAGACTCCCGGAAACTCTTCAAAACACATAACAAAGGAACCATAATAGAAAAGAAATGACCTCAATCAACTGCAAAGGAAATTTGATTACCTTTGATACCCCCAAAGTAATGGGAATCCTCAACATCACTCCCGATTCCTTCTACGCTCATAGCCGTACCACCCCTACCGAAGTACTCCGTAGAGCGGAGCAAATGCTTCAAGAGGGCGCTACTTTTATCGATATAGGAGGCTATAGCTCCCGACCCAATGCCCAGGAGGTATCCCAAGCTGAGGAGCTACAGCGCGTGGTGCCCATCGTGGAGGCATTGGTTCGGCACTTTCCTGATATATATATATCGGTAGATACCTTTCGCAGTCAGGTAGCGAGAGAGAGCCTTGAGGCTGGTGCAGCTATGATCAACGATATCTCTGCCGGTGCTATAGACCCCGCTATTTGGGAAGTGGTCGCTTGCTATCAGGTGCCATATATAGCCATGCACATGCGTGGCACCCCACAGACCATGCAGCTTGATACCCACTACAACCACCTCACCCAAGATATCCTATACTACTTCTCTCAGGTGAAGGATAAGGCAAGGCAGCTAAAAATCAACGATTTGATTGTAGATCCAGGCTTTGGCTTCTCCAAGACCCTTGGCCAGAACTATGAGCTGATGCAGCAGCTGGATCGCTTTGAGGCTTTGGAGTGCCCCGTCTTAGTAGGAATATCCCGCAAGTCTATGCTATACAAGCTCTTAGAAACCACCCCCGAAGAAGCGCTCAATGGGACTACGGTACTGAATACCTTTGCCCTACTCCATGGGGCAGACATCCTGCGCGTGCATGATGTAAAGCAAGCGATAGAATGTGTTAAAATAGTGGAGGCACTTAAAGGGAAATAGAAAAGAGGCGGCACCGCAGGTGC
>NZ_KE992163.1 GCF_000466425.1 Capnocytophaga sp. oral taxon 863 str. F0517 | reverse complement strand
CCTCGATAGGAAAATACAACTTTCACTCTCCTCCAATACTCCACAAGAGGCTCAAGAAGAACAAGAAAAACAAGAGGAACAAGAGGCAGAAGAACTCAATAAAGAGCTATCACAAGAGAGTCAAAAAAGCGAAACTCAAGAAGTCCCAACTCCCACAAAGGAGTTTGTAAGAGAGACTCTTAACAAAAACTCACGAGGGTTTAAAATGTAGCATTTATTCCTTAAAGAACCTGTATATCTCCATTTTGAAAATCAGCAGAACTGATGTTTTGCTGGTTTTCTTTGTTTTTATATACTACTGATAAATAAGTGTTTATAAATTTCATACAAGCTAAAAACAAAAATATATTTGAATTTTGTTGGTTGTTTCACAAAAAATCACTAATTTGCGCCTCTAAATTACTATTGTTTCTTTAAAAAGAAGATATATGAATTATAATTCTACTGGTTTTTTTCCTAAATTTGACCCTAAAATCTATTGGAGTTTCGGAGTACTCCTTTGTCTTGGTATTTTCTTATTCATTTTCCAATGCTCTCGTCACGTCGATTGCGAGGAGGCTAACTTCTATGTCTTTGCCGATAACTATGCTGTGAAGGAAGTAATTGAGTTTGGTGATAAAACCAAAAATGCCAAATCGTGGAAATGGGATTTTGGCGATGGTTCTCCTGCCGATTTTAGACAGCGTACTTTCCACACCTATGAAAAGACTGGAGAATATGTGGTAACTCTTACTATCAATGGCTCTTGTACTTCTCAAAAGGTGCTTACCATTACCTCTCTCAATCAACAAGTAGGCTACCTGCCTACCATCAAAGCTCCTGATGTGGTCTTCTTAGGTGAAACCACTAAATTCATAGGACAAAAACAAGGAGGCATCTCATTTGAGTGGGTTTTGGGAAATCGACTTGCTATTTGAAAAGTTCAAAAAATAAAATTGCTAGATCAAAAAAAATAGTTATTTTTGTATCGAAAAATCATTAATTGATATATTTAGCTATGAAAAAAGCCTTATTTCTTATTTGTTTGTGGGTAGTAAATTGGTCTTTTGCTCAATTGTCTGATACTACTCCTTCAGTAATGCTCAAGTCCTACGTTCAAAAAGATAGAATACTGCTCCGTTGGGCGGTAAATACTCCTATTGAATGGAAGAAAGCAAATCAAAAAGGCTTTGTTCTTCACAAAATACTCCTCAAAAAAGATGGTAATCTCCTTGAAAATCCTGAAAAACAAACTATAGCTACTCTAAAACCTGATAAACAAGAAGATTGGATAGACTTCATTCAAAAAGATAATTATGGAGCTATCATTGCTCAAGCGCTATATGGAGAATCTTTTTCTGTAGAACAAAATAGTAAAAATGGTATATCTAAAATTGTAAATATAGCAGAGGAGCTAAACCAGCGTCATACTTTTGCTCTTTTTGCAGCAGATATGTCCTTTGTAGCAGCTCAGAAAGCAGGTTGGGGATTTATAGATACCGATGTAAAAGCGGGAGAAACCTATATTTATCAGGTAGAAGTTCTCGGAATGCCCGAAATAGAGTCTTCTGCGGTGATGGTAGGGCTTTCTGATGTTGAAACACTTCCTAAAATTCACGATTTCACAGCTATCCCCGATGATAAAAAGGTGCTTTTTTCTTGGGGAATCACTTATTTAAAAGATATATATACTTCTTATATCATAGAACGTTCTGAAAATGGCACTGACTTTCAGCCTATTTCTTCCACACCTATTGTAGATATGAATGGAACAAGTAAAAAACAAATGTTCTATGCAACTACTTTAGAAACGAATGATACGCCTTACTTCTTTCGCATCTATGGTATCAATGCCTTTGGCGAAAAAGGTATTCCTTCAGCCCCTATAAAAGTACAAGGTATTTCTGCTACTACAGCTGTCCCTCGTATAGCTGACTATAATTTCCTTAATGAAGGGGTAGAGCTTATTTGGGAATACCCTAAAGATGCTGAAAAAGCTACTGAAAAATTTGAACTTTGGTACAATACCAAAGAAGATGCGAACTATCAAAAAGTAGTGGACAATATTAAAAAAGAAGACAGAAAACTGATTTATAAGAAACTTTCAGCGTCTAACTACTTCAAAATAGCCTCAGTTGATAAACAACAAAAGCGACATTTCTCACATAGTACTTTAGTGCAACCATCCGATTCTATTCCTCCTGCCCGACCTATAGAACTACAAGGAAAAATTGATAGTTTAGGTGTGGTTACTCTTTCGTGGAAAGCTAATACAGAGGCTGACTTGGCAGGCTATAGAGTACTGAGAGCCAACACTGATAAAGAAGAATTTGTAGATATCTTTAATCATATCATTACTGAAAATACGGCTCGTGATACGGTGAGTTTCTCTCTTTCTAATAAAAAAGTATATTACAAAATTTTAGCAGAAGATTTACGTTACAATCGCTCTCCTTTTTCTGAAGTAATAGTAGTTGAAAAACCTGATAAAAACCCGCCTACTGCCCCTATTTTTAATAATTTCACTACCGAAAACGGAAAGATAACACTCTATTGGATAAACAGTTCAAGTGATGATGTAGAAAGCTATACACTAAGTAGAAGAGAAAAAGGAACAGAAAAATGGCAACCGCTACAAGTATTTCACAAAGAAACCAATACATTTATTGATGAAAATACTGAAGGAGGCAAAACGTATGAGTATCTCATTCAAGCGAAGGACAAAGCAGGGTTATGGTCAAGTGCAGACAATGCAACCATAACTATAAAAGCACCTATAAGAGCTGATAAAGTAATAAAAAGCGTAGATTTTGTAGCCGATAGAAATGTGCGTTCTATCTCTTTGTTTTGGAAATATCAAAAAAATGCCAAAGTAACCGAGATACAGATTTACAAAAATGTAAAGGGCAATACTCCTTCTCTTTGGAAAGTACTCACCCCAAAACAACAACACATCACCGATAAAGAAGTTCATATCAACACTGTATATGAGTATTATTTTTTACCTTCATCGGCTAATGGCAAACCTGCACAAGGTGAAAAGATAGAGGTTAATTATTAATGCAAATAGAAATTTTAACATTTCTACATTTGTATAATTCAAAGAAAATATTTATTTTTGCTCATTAATTATTAAATTTAAATAAAATGAAAAGAATATTTTTGTTAGTCGCCTTAGTGACTAGCTTGTTTGCAAGCAGTGCATGCGGTAAAAAGGATGATACTACCCCTGTACAGCCATCTAAAGACTCCCTTGAACAAAAGCTGATTGGGAAGTGGAAAATTACAGACATTGGCTTAGATGCTAATGGAAAAGTTGTAGAGACAATTGAAAGGGAATGTCAATTTGTAGAATATTTAGCAAATCATACAGGAAATATGATTGCTTATGATAATTCTGATTGTAAGAATCATCCTGATGAAAAAGAGAAGAATACTAAACCTTTTTCTTGGAGATTAGATGGAATGAAACTATATGTGACTTTTGAAAATACTCCAGAAGGATTTTCTTCTATAAAATCTATCTCAAATAATAAGATTATTTTTGAAAATGTTTCTCGAGAACCAAGCGACCCAAGGTTTGATTTAAAAGTGGTCAAAATAGATGTCATTTTTGAACGTTTAAACTAGTGTACAATAAATCAAAAAAATGAAGAAAATACACATCCTCGTAGTGATTCTCTTAACTTTTGTCAATCACATATCTGCTCAAATAGATTTGAGTGGAAGTGCTTCCTATCAGCTAAATATTGAGGGAGATATGGGAAGAAGATCTAATGGGTGTGGAGATATTGACGGCTTAAGAGAAATAAGGATTATTAGATCAAATAGTAGAAATTCGGAAATAATTCTTAATAATAGATATATAAATAGCCCTTTTTCAATTTCAAACCCTGTAAGTTATGTAAAATCTAACCCCATAACAGAAGTTATTGTAAAAAAAATTATTAGATGGAAAGAATGGTGTAGATGGGGTATATTTGCAGTACCAGTAGAGTGTTGTGATGGAGGACCTGAAAATAAATGGAATAATTATAATATTAGTAATGAATGTTTTGTAGAAAGTTACTATAACCAAGGAGATGGATTGAATAGAATTACAATATCCTCAAAACCTGTAATAAATATTCCTCTTCCTAGCAACCCTTTATATTTAACAGATACAAACTATTTAACGGTTACAATCCCTGATAATATTGATAATAAATATTTCAAATGGAAATATAGTGTAGGAGGTAGTTATCCAAGAGATATTCCCTATTCCTATAATTATAAACCAATATTGCGTATCAAAGGAAGTGATTTTTTGTCAGAAGAAGATTTTGGTAAAAATGTATCTGTTTGGATAGACTTAAAAAATGTTTGTTCGTATTGTGAAAATCCATCTCCAATAAATTTTGTTTATCAAAAATCCCTTCCTATTTTAACCAATTCTAATAATGAGACTATTTTTACAAGGTGTTATGGAGATAAGGCGGATTATGTGTTACATTTTGATCGTCCCTTAGATAGTGATGAGAAAATTAATTTTTCTCTTGTTCCTAATCCAAACTCAGATCCCCTCATTAATATCTCTCAATTAGAGAGAGGGAATACTTTTACTTTACGGAACTTACCTATAGGGGATTATAAACTAAGGATTGTAGGAAGAAATGGAGGGAACTCCTATTCTAAGTATGGAAATGAGGATTTTAAATTCTCTATTAAGAATCCTTCAAGAGTAACATTCCGTGCTAGTGGAATAAATCCCTCTTGCCCTAATGCTAATAATGGAGAAATAAGCATATTAGCCTTTGGTGGAACTAATCAAAACTATAAGATAAGACTCAATAATGGCGAATGGTTAGAATTCTCAGAATCCCATAAGCATATAATAAAAAATCTCCCCCAAGGAATTTATACCATTCGTGTAAAAGATGGTAATGACTGTATAGGAAAAGATAATGGAAATGAACAAGTTTCAATAACCCTAACTGCTCCCAATCCTATTACTATCACCTATCCTTCACAAGAGCAAAAGCGCCCTCAATTCCCACAAGCTACCAATGGACGTATTATGGCTGTGGTACAAGGAGGGACTCCCTATAATGGAACTAATAGGTATAGGTTTTCTTGGAAGAGAGGAACAGAGGAAATCACTCAGCTTGCTACCACTCATTATGATCCCATAGAGGACAAATTCTATATATCTCTTGAAAATATCCCTCAAGGTGATTATTACCTCTCTGTCATGGATTCTAAATATAATCCTTCAGATTCTCAAAAAGCGAATTGTGCTGTCCTAAATAGTTTTTTTAAGTTAGAAGATTCCCCTGTGCTTCAAGCTACACTCTCTCTAGAGAAACCTATCTCATGTAACCGAGGAAATGAGTTTGGTAATGAAAGAGATAGAGAAATGGATGGACAACGGGATGAAAGTCAGGATGGGATTCTACAAATTAGAGCTCAGGGAGGTACTCCTTTTACAGGTACTGCCAATGGAGGACGCCCTTATAAATATACTTGGAAAAAGCAAAACCCTAATGGCTCATGGCAGCTACTCCCTTTTGAAGGAGATACCGCTATGAACCTCTCACAAGGACGCTATGCTATCAATATAGAGGATGCAAATGGGATCAAGTTAGGCAGATATAATACACATACCAACACCTTAGAAGCACTTACAGATGTGGTATATGAGCTTAGAGAACCTGCCAGATTGACCCTCTCTTTACAAAAAACAGATGCAACTTGTAGAGGGAATGATGGAAAAATTACGGCAGTTCCTACAGGCGGCACCCCTCCTTATAGGTATCTGTGGTCTAACGGGGCTACTACTGCCTCTGTTGAAAATCTATTACCTATGCCTTACTCTGTAGAAATCAAAGACAGAGCAGGATGTGTGGTACAAGGAAATACAGCTATTTTGCAACCTAATAACCTTACTATTTCAGGAGCTATCACACCTCTTCGTTGCCATAACGCTACTGATGCCTCTATAGTACTTACCGTACAGGGAGGTACAGCTCCTTATCAATATTTGTGGAATACAGGAGCTACCATAGCGAATATAAACAATCTATCAGCTGGTGAATACAGGGTAAAGGTAACAGATGCACAGGGCTGTGCTCACTTCAAAAACTTTACCATTGAAAACCCTCTTAAGTTTGAAATTAATTTAGGAGGCAATCGTACGCTTTGTAACGGACAAACGCTTACCTTGAACACAGCTATCAATGATTCTCAAGCAACTTATTTGTGGAGAGGAGATAATGGTTTTTCTTCCAATGCTCCTGAAGTAACTTTAAGGGAAAGTGGTACTTATACCGCTACTGTAACTACCAAAGATGGGTGTGTAGCCTCAGATACACTAACGATTGAAGTGGCCAACACACCAATAGCTTCTGAATTTTTACTCACCACCCAATCGTATGAAAATGAAGAAGTAGTGTTGGTAAACACCAGCAACCCAAAAGGAGAAACAACACAATGGTTAGTACCCCAAAACAATGATATCGAAATTACACAACAAAGTGATAATTATATCTCGCTTATTTTCAAAGTTAAAGGAGAATACCATATAGGTATCAAACAAACACAAGGCAATTGTTTTGAGTTGTTTTACAAAAATATTATTGTAGAACCTGCTTCTGATTTGCCCAAATCTGATAATACAAACAAAGCTTTTATAAAAGAATTTGAAGTAGCTCCTAATCCTTCTAATGGAAATTTTCAAGCCAAAGTAGTATTAGAGAAAACGGGCAGTGTCAAATTCCGTTTGTATAGTATCACAGGACAATTGGTGAGCCAAAAAGCACTCCCCTCTGCAGAGGAACACTGGGTAGATTTTCAGGAACATCTCTCAGCAGGTACCTATATTTTAGTTTTAGAAACACCTTATCAAGTATTAAGTAAGAAGATTATCATTATTCCATAGACCTATGCGCTTAGTTTCTCATATCCTTTTTTTTCTGCTTTCTGCTTGGCAACTCATAGCACAGACCTATCCTGTGCAGGTAGTGCCTATGCTCACACCTCCGTATAGCAGTAAGATTGCTGACTATGCCAACCCAATGGCTAATAGGGTACAACTGCAACTCATCACTACCGACTTGAGTGTGCAGAACCGCCCCGTGCAATTATATGTAGAGATTAAAGGCAATGGACTTACAGCAACCTCAGCCCCCATACTTTCAGACGTTTCACCTTTGCGTATCAATGGAGGCGAAATCCTCCGCCTGACCAATGCCGAGCTAGCAAGCTACTTTCAGTTGCGCAACCTGCAAGGTATCACCTCTGAGCAATACACCTCCGCCTTGCCTGATGGGATGTACTCGTTCTGTTTTAGGGTAAAGGATGTGCTCAGTGGTCGCTGGCTATCACAAAGCCATTGTGCTATTGCCTATCTAATGCTCAACGACCCTCCAATACTGAATATTCCTACTGATAATGAGCAAGTAGCTGTAACCGACTTTCAAAACATTATTTTCAGTTGGACACCCCGTCAAATTAATGCGACTAATATAACCTATTCCTTTGAATTACGTGAGATTTTAGACCCTACCCTCGACCCTCGTTTTGCTTTTGAAGTAAGCCGACGCATACTCAAAGAAGACGATTTGCGAATGACCACTTTCGTCTATGATGTGAGCAAACCTAACCTCATCCCTGGCAGACATTATGCGTGGCGAGTGAGAGCTATCTCCACAGGAGGATTGGCAGAAAATAGTGTGTTTAAGAACAATGGTTATAGCGAGGTACATTCGTTTGTCTATGCTGTGAATTGTAGCAAACCGCTCTTCTTACTCAGCCAGCAACAGAGCAAGAGCCGTACAAAACTGCTATGGCAAGGGCATACACTGCACCAAAAATACCATATCCAATACCGTAAAAAAGGAGTAGCTAATGCTCAGTGGTTTGATACCTCTACTCGCAATACCCAAGCACTTATCACCGACTTAGAAGCGGGAGAGTATGAGTTTCGTGTAGGAGCAACTTGTGAAACAGAACGCTATGGTATTACCCCCAGCTATGTATATTCTGATATACAGACTTTTGAAATAGAAAAAACGCAAAACACTACCGAATCAGCCTACAACTGTGGTATTGCACCAAAAATAGCAATTACCAATAAGAAACCTTTAGGTAGTTTGGTAACCAATGAAGTGTTTACCGCAGGCGATTTTTCAGTTACCATTTTAGAAGTGAGCGGTAGCAATGGTATTTTCTCTGGTAAAGGATTTGTAAAAGTTCCTTACCTGAACGACACAAAGTTAGCGGTAGAATTTGAAAATATAAAAATCAATGCCGACTATCAATTGACCGATGGTATCGTAAAAACTATCTACGATAGTGATTGGAAAGGTGTACAATTTACTGAAAACCTTATAGGTCAAGGCAAGAAATCTAAAGATATTGAGATACCTTTCGAGATTGAAAAGGTAGAAACTCGCAATGGTGAAATAGTTGTTACAGGTAAAAATGGTCGCAAGGAAGTATTCCCATTTGGAGGCAATGATTCTTCTATTAAAGGAAAAGTTACCACTACTACCAATGGAGTAACCTCTACCCAAGAAAAGATATATCACATAGATAAAGACGGTAAAGTATCTGAACCTCAAACAGTAGCTCAAGGAGGCAAACCTACGAAAGAAAATACCAATGGTGTTACCCAAAATGGTGAAGCAACTGCCCTTACCGCCAAAGGTATTGAGGTAACTTTTGAAAACACCGCCGACTCTAAATACGCTTATGAAGTTCCTACCAAAGCCTATAGTAAGGACTACCAAAAGTTTGACGGCAAGTACATTCCATTTAAAGCGGTGGTAAAAGGTGAAACAGAACCTTTCTTAGCCAAAGTACATATCACCGATAAAAATATGAGTGCTGATAGTCTTATCTTCAAAACTGATAAAGGCGCACTCATCGAATCCAAACGAGTAGAAGGTTCTAACGACTTTTTGCTTACTCTCAAAGGGTTTCACAGCTTTGCGGTAGAACAAGTACAAGCTACGATCAAGCAAGGCAAAAAGTACCAAATCGCAGGGGTGTTCAACTTGGTACACCTCTCCCCTAAAACAGCTAAGGTAACCCTTATCCCTACTGCCGAGAACCTTACTATAGATGTAGAGAAAGTTAAAGCAATTTACAGCAAGGTAGGAGTAACCTTGGATATCACTTGGGCAGCGCCTTTTGATATCTCCC